>JAUILP010000031.1 GCA_030432875.1 Oligoflexia bacterium
AAATTGGCCAGGCCGCACTAAGCTGCAACGACGCCGTGTTTCGCCCAGACCCACGATGCCGTCTGAGCTTACGCCTAGGCTGACGAAATCGACTAGGTCCACGCATTAATGTGAGTACAGGCCCTATGTTAGTCGAAATTTTTTTTACTCGCCAATCTAATTTTTTGCGTATAAAGGACTTTATATAATTTTCTTAACAATATTAAATGAGTGTTTAAATTTTTGGAGGGGGATTGCAAACAGTTTAAGTGTGTTCGTCAACTGCAGAAAAATAAAAAATCCCTTGTAGGTTTTTAATCAACAAGAGATTTTGCGGTAGAGCCGTATATCTTGTCGGATAAAGATATACGGCGCAAATAGTCCTTCGGGGACTCTAAATTAATTGGATAATTTTACTTCACGCTGGGCATAGTCACTATAGTCAAGGCTGCCTTCATAGTAAATCTTAAGCGTTTTCGCATCTTTAATGTAAAATGAACCTACCCCAACAGTAATCGCGTTATTCACTTCGCTGGTATACATAACGATTTCTAGGCGTTTGCCGTTCATTTCACTCGGCTCAATTGTGTTGAAACTTGAATTGCCCTCGTCCCAATCAATTTTCTTAAAACCAAACGATTCGGCATTCAAATTTTCATTCCATAAAATAAGCTCTCCGGATTTTTGATCGTATTTCACCTGTAGCTCATTAGAAATTACATCACCAACAGCTGATGAAGTAGGACAGTCGATTTGCGTTTCCGTTTCTTTGCTAAAACAGACATTGTGCTTAGGGGCAGAAACCGTGGTCAGCCAAAAGATAAACTCAAAATAGCTTCCCTTATCAATTATTTTTAAACCAGAATCCGTGAAAACCATGGACTGATTTTCTGGTTTAAGCAGTGAATTAATACCTGTTTCTACAATTTCTTTATTTTTTAATGTAAATTTTTCTGTCGCTGTTTTTGCAGCTTCTATATCTGAATTATATTTTTCTTGAGCGGTGGTCTTGTTATCTTCTAATGATTTTACCGTGTTTAGGAATTCATCGGACTCTTTAGGGAGCAGGGAAGGTGCTAAGCTAAGGACGTTGGCTTCAGCACTTGCGAGTAAATCAGTCGCTAAAGTTAATGTTGGTCGCTCGCCATTTGGCAAATAAGTTGTTGTGGCACTCACTTGATAATCACTTAGGCTAATCAAAGCATAAGGGCTTGGCTGAGGCCTAAAGCCGTAGCTGCCTAAAACAGTGACGATACGCTCAATTGGGGCAAGCATTTCGTTAGCTTGATCCTGACTGATGAAAAGCGCGTCATTTTCCATAACGCTAGCAAATAGATGGGTAAAACGCAGCGCTTTTTTATCTTTTTTAGAGTTAGGTGCGCCCTTAGAATAGTCAGAAGCTTTTCTTACTTCGACAAGATTAGGGGTAATAGAGTTTTCTAATATATACCGGGGATTGACCATTGCTATTATTTCGTTGAGATCAGTTCCTGCTTTTGTGAGTTTATCTATAGCACTGCGAGGGCGCGAGTCGCTTGTTTTTTTGCAGCACCCTAGATCCTCGGTCAACTTAATCGCGGGAAATCCTGCTGGGGTATCAAGGAGTTCGTTGTAAATGGAAGAATCATCTAACATATCTCTGAGCACCAGGCCCTGATAATTGGGCTGAGTAACCAGGCCGATTAAATAGGCCTGATCTTCAGGGGAGTACTGAGTCTTAAATAGATTGGTTTTTACGACACCCTCTAACCACAAACATTCGTAGTAGTCTTTAGGGGCATCGCTTTTGGCGCAAAGTGGTGAAGCATCACTGAACAAGCCCATATCACTATAAACGCCTTCGCAAAGTGCAAAAGGGGACGGGCGTTCGCTAAATAAATTATTTTTAACAAAAAAGAACATCGTAGCGGCTTCAAAGACCTTCGCTTCGCAAAAGGACTTGAATTTATTTTTTACCACTACTTTGTCACTCGCACTCAGCAATTTTTCAGGGACGTTATTTAAGGCATCCACAAACCATGTTCTACTTTCCGATAGCAATGCCTCATGCTGATTTTCATAATATGATGAAATATAATCCTTTAAGGATTTGTCGGCTTCGGTTACGGCAATTTTGCTAACGTTTAAATCAGGTAACGCTGAAATGTATTCAGCTTGCGCGAGGCGGCGATCTCGGGAAAGTTTTAGCATTTCCGTGACGGTTGGAGCTGGTACCGTGTCTTTCCATAGAAGAATAGTTCCAGAAAGGCTTACAACACTATCTTGTCCTGCAAGATTAAAGGGTTGGTCAGCAGTGTTGCTTGAAGGAATATCGATAGTGCCGTTATGTTGTTTTTTTACCCCTGGAGGAGAAACTTTTTGGCAAGCCCCAATAATAGTAGCGAGCATATAAATTAGTGAAAGAGACACAATATATTTTTTATTAATCATGGGTTTTACTCCTTTTAAAAAACCAATGTCGTTTGCTTAGAAATACAGGTTTACGTCCACAGTGAGAATATCATTGGTGGGCATACTGACGCTAGATTTGTGCTGACTATACATGGCAGAAATAATAAATGGTACAGCCACTTTCTTATCTTGGTAAAGGGGAACAGTCGAAAATCCGAGTTTTACCGTATTGCGCCAAGATGTTTGGGCGGTGTCTTTTTGATATTTTTCTGCTACCAGATCTTCGGTGTCATATCTATCACCAAATTTGCGAAAATATTCTGCACCGATACCTGTAACTAAACCCCATCGAGGTTCATACTGAAGAGACGCTCCTGAAGTCACATGATCACCCATTTTTATGGTGACCATGTCTGTAGATCCTTCAATAGCTTCCGCTTCAGTTACAAGTCTAATTTCTCGGCGATTTTTAAACTGATAGGTATATTTGGAAAATTGATTGACCACCACATCCTTAGTTATGGGAAAATCAAAAATGATTTGCGCAAAAGAGTCCCAGCTACCATCGCTAAAAGGGAGGTCGGTTAATATATTGGGATCATCTTTTCTGCCCGTAGGAGCAACAACACCTAAGGTCGATGCTGTTTTAAAATGCTCGCTAGTAAAAAGAAGGTATTTTGCCGCTAATGTCGTATCACCCCAGGCGCTTTGCCGCCAGGAGTCAAGATTTTTGTAGCCATTATCGGTCAATTTTTTTTGTAGTTCCCCCACAGCATCATTGAGTTTATTTCCTGCAACATGGGCAGCGGAGAGCTGGTAGTTAGGATCTCCGGAAAGGCGATTTATGAAGCTTTGCCCTAATGCCGAGGGCTGAAAGCCGACGTCGACATTGGTTGCTGCCTGATACCAGGGAACAGCGATGGCTAGAGTGAGTTTATCAGTGAGACCATACGCAATGATGGGAGCGATAACCCGAACATGAGCTCTAAGGTCAGCGTTATAATCACCAACGGAATCTGCTTCGGTGAGTCCCAGGTAATCCATACCACCGCGCGCTAAGTTTTTCTTAACACCTTTTTCACCGCGAATAATTTTATCAAAGGTTAGGGCTTTATTAAGAGGTTCCGCAATGGGCTCTACTTCACCTTTTTGGCTAGTTTTAGTGGTGACTTTTGTATCAACGGTTCGAATAGTGACATTACGAACACCTTTGGGCAAAACTTTTGTTGATTCAAAGGCTTGTGCCTGCTGGCACAGGACTGCTGCGGCAAGAATGCCGATCTTTTGAACCGAAATTTTTGTTATAAATCTGAGTAAATAGTGTGCCATACTCTCCCTCTTACCGTTAAGAATGTTTTTATCAATGTCATATGCGGTTGGACGTGCTTTATCATCTTTTTATAGGAGTGATCAAGAACTTCCTCGCTAAACCCTCACTTTTTTCGTTCGCTCTCACCTCTATCTATACTTTTAATTAACTGAAATTTTAAACAATTTTGAGTAGCTTTCCGTATTTGCCGTGGGTGACGGAAAGATAGGATAAACAAAACTTTCTAAAATCTCCCTTAATAAAGCTTTAAAATGTTGAGGGGTCTATAAAATAGACCCCCAGAACATTCTAAAAACTTAAAGAAAACTTAGGGTACGTCGCATCTTAAAGGGCTTCGTAAGCATTAGCCAGATCCATTAACTCGACTTTTTGCTCAGGAAGCATTTCTTCAAGGCCGTCACCAGCGCCAGATGAAAAAGCCTCTAAGTTTGAAATGAGCGCTGCGCGATCTAGGGGAGCAGCTACAGTAGGTAAATAACGCTTAAGAGCCTGAGTTAAAACATCCTTTGCTTCGGAAGTTCTTCCTAAAGCAGCAAGAGCATCTGATTTATAGATGAAGTTGTTGAAAAAGTTTGTTCCATCAGAAAAACAAAAGGATGCCGCGTCTTTTTTCACGCGTAAGGCCGCTTCTGACCAGAGAACAGCTTTCTCAAGGTTGTAAAGACCAAAAGTCTCAGCCTTTTTGTTACTCATAATTCCAGCCATGGTTCTCATGATAGATCCCCCATCAAAACAAGGAGGTAAATCACCAAAAGTTTTATTGCTCGTGGTTACCGAGATCGATCCATCTGCAGCCATGTTAACATCGAGTTTCAAAGAGACATCTTTGATGAGTTTTAATTCTGCCGCAATAAAGCCCTTTACGATATCATTAGAGACTTCGGCTCTAAGCGCCATACACTGGAGTTTCCAAGCGTAAAACTGCGCTACGTAAGGGGCAGTGTTAAAAGGCGCATTCATCTTTTTGGGATCAAGGTAATTCTCAGCTCTCTTTTCGCAGTCTGAAAATAACGCGATACGCTTGCTGATATCTTTTTTATCCGTAAGGCTCAAAACGTGGTCACCATAGTAGGCCGCTAATTTGTTCGCTTGATAAACGGCATAAAACAGATCGTCACCACTTAACCCTGATTTAAGCAGTTTATCGTAGCCAGCAAGAGTGGCATCAACATCTGCTTCAGTAAGATTCTCTCTGTCCCAAAACATATTGTCTTGGTCTTCAAATTTTGAAAAATCAACGTTTGCGCTAAACTCTTCGGTTTGCGCCATACCCAATCCTGAAAATGACAATACAGCAATAGAACACAATAGTGCTTTTTTCATGCGGTCCTCCTTACAGACTCCAAATGATTTTAATAATTCTTGCCAAAAGAAACTAAGATTTCCCTGCCTACGTTGACATGGGATCATGACTCCGTCAACTGTAAATTTGCTGGTGTACAAATTTGTCAATCAATTTTTTTAATTTTTTTTTGCTTTTAATAGAACAAAAAAATTTATAAATTTGTATAATTTATTTTAAAAAAAAATTTTGCGGCTAATTGATTTTTAAATTATGGTCGCTATTGATTTCAACTCAGGATAAAATTATATAAATATTAAAATTATTATTGGTAAAAAATGAAATTTTTTAAAAAATGCCCTACTATCAATAATATTTTTTAAGTGTAGCCTTTTTAAATCAACTTTAGGTACACTGTTAGAGTGTAAATTGGTCAGGCTCGTTTTAATGTCTACCTTAAAATCTGCTTTAAATTTTTTTCTTGGAGAAACCGATGAACGCTGCTTATCTTCATTTGATCGTCAATCACATACCGGTTGTTGGTTTTTTGCTTCTTTTACCCCTCAATATTCTTGGATTAATTACATCTAATCGCGGCTTCAAAATCCTAGCTGCAAGTGCCACTATTGCGATGAGTCTTGGCACCCTCCCCGCTTATTTTTCTGGCGATGAGGCTGAGGAAGTCATCGAGCATCAGGCAAATGTCGATGAAAGTACCATAAGTGAGCATGAAGAATATGCAGAAACCTCTTTGATCTTGGCTATTCTAAATGGCGCGGCGGGAGCTTTAGTGCTTTTGTCACTATTTAAAAAAATAACGCAGGGGCATTTTAAAAAACTGCAGGCAATGTCTCTCCTGCTTAACTGTGCGACAGCGACATTGATGGGACTCACGGCACAGCATGGCGGTCATATACTTCACGGTGATATCACGGGAGGCCATGAGCATTCAGCCGGAAGCGTTGATCAGGGTCATAAAGATCACGATCACGATGATGATGGCGATGACGATTGATACCTGAAGGTTGCACGGCATATATTTTTCAAATTTAAAAAGCATTGGTCATGACAAGAGCAAAGAGGTGTGCCTTATAAAACGTTTTTTTTTTACATGCTTTACTTAAGTTTTATCCTGGGTTTTCTTTTTGCTTTCCCTCAGCGAATTTTTTCTAAAGACTACATTATTAGGGGCACGGTAAAATCTAGCGAAGGCAAAAAAATACCTCAAGCTCTCGTTACCCTTATGAGTAGTAGTGATAGGGAGCGGAGCCTTTTTTTTGCAACAGTTTATACGGATGATAACGGTGCATTTAGCATAAATTGGGGCGGTTATGGTATCGAAGATATCATCCTGCGGTCGCGTCATTATCTTTATCAGGATTTTTTTTCTTCATCAATATCATTAAAGGATGGTGAAAATTCCGACTTAACTCTAGAGATGAAGCCCTATTTGTCTTTTAAAGACCTTGCGGAAAAACTCCCCTCTTCTAGTCATTATCAAAAGCTGCTTGCTGCCAGCGGCGAAAAATTTTCACAGGAAATTATGACGCAGTGTGCTGTTTGTCATCAACTTGGCACTGCCCAGATGCGAAAACCACGGGACGCTAAAGTTTGGCGGGATATTGTCCTGCGAATGGAAGGCATGGGCGCATTGCTTACGGATGATTTGCTCGATAAATTGCCTGATATTTTTAGTCAGACCTATGATGGGTCATCCTTAGCCTTGGATCAGGCTCCAGGACTTAGACTTCCTGGCCCTTCACCCAAGGCGACGATTCGCGAATGGGCGGTGGGAAATCAAAAATCAAATATTCAGAATATAGTGGTGCATCAAAATGGTTTAATTTATGCCGCTGATATGGGGCTTGATAGGCTTTACGCTCTTGACCCTGTGGCAGGAAAAATTGAAACATGGCATGTGCCCGAGTCAGGGGTTCCTGTGGGCGGGCGATTTTCAGGATTTCTTGAGCCTCAAGGTACTACGGAGGCTCAGCACGGGCTACTTAGCTTACAGGTCTCTTCTACAGGTGTGATTTGGATGACTAGTGCGCTTTCTGGTGAAATCCAATCATTTGATCCTAAGGACCAAAAATTTATGCGCTTCCCGGTTAAAAGCGGGGTTTATCCTCATACCTTAAGATTTGACCAGCAAGGCCGCCTTTGGTTTAGCTTGGCTTACTCAAATCAAGTCGGTGTTTTCGATCCAGTTACCCAAGGCATAACCTTTATTACTCTTCCCTCAGGAGGGTTTATTTCATGGCTTTCAAACTTTCTGTTTGGGGTGATCCTTGATCTATCATCTTATTTTCCGCAAAAGAATTATCCCATAAAAATGTCTTTCCCTAAACTCACAGGGTTTGGTTATAAAGTTTTTCCATTTCCGGCTGCCTTAGACATCAGCCCAGTTGATGGTAGTATTTGGTACGCTAAACTTCACGCCGATAAAATCGGGCGCATTGACCCCATAACTTTTGCCATTGAAGAAATAGAGTTGCCCTTAAAGGGTCCAGGGAGCATGAGATTTGCAAAGGATGGGATCCTTTGGATCTCCTCCATGTTGGGATCTGCCATAATGAAATATGATACCGTTCAAAAAACGTGTACGCCATTTTCTTTACCTACACTGGCTGGCGGCCAACATGAAACACCTTATGCCCTTAATATACACCCCCAAACCCAGGACGTATGGATTGCGGCAGGGTCTTCTGATCGTCTTGTGAGATTTAATCCAAAGAATGAGGAAATGTCCTCTTACCCATTACCGACGCGTGTTACCTTGATGCATAGTATCGATTTTCGTGCCGATGGAGATGTGTGCGCAAGTTATTCCAATTTACCGGCCTCATCAATTGAAGGGGGAAGACCAAAAATCATGTGCCTTAAAACGCAGGCACCGAACAATCCCTGAGGGACGTCTTTCCAAAATGCCCCGTGTGTGATCTTGCTTGCTGCAAATGCGAACAAATTCTTGCCTCGCCCGTTTTAAGCGTTTAAAATAACTTCTTCACTCATATCTCAAGAAAAGAAGATTTATGTACCCAGGTTTTATTCCCTTTAGTCGCGGCAGCCTGATGATGGATACTGTTTTAATTGGTATGGCTCTTATACTGCCAGCGCTGGGCTACTCAATTTATAGGGTGCGTCAAGGCTCCTATAATACCCACCGTATTATCAATTCTGTCATCGGTTCTACACTTTTAGTCGTCGTGATCCTGTTTGAAATTGAAGTGCGTCTTTTTGGCTGGAGGCAGCAAGCAGAAGTTTCCCCCTATTTTGGTCCTGCGCTTTTTTGGGTTTTAGGAATACATATCTTTTTTGCAGTATCAGCATCAATCGCGTTAGTTCTGACTTTTTGGGGAACATTTCGGAATTTTAAAAATATAAATGGCAACTATAATTACCCATCTTCTTATAGAAAAAGTCACGCCAGGCTTGGTAAAATCACGGCGCTTCTTCTCATGACCACAACAATAACCGGAAGTATTTTTTATTATATGGCCTTTATTGCTATATAGTTTTTTTTAGAGCCTTAACCTCAATTTATTCGCGGTTACCCATGGGGAGTATTTTAATCAGCGGGCTAGAAATTTTATCGTTAAAGCCTGAAAAAGCGCCGGAAACGTAAACAGTTTTTTCATCGGCCAAAATAGACCGCAAATCAGAATTGAAGCCAGTACCAATATCGAAATCACTATTTTTTTCTCCGTGAGCGGTTAACCGGACAAATCTTATTTGTGAATTTCCTTTAAAAGTAGAAAATTGTCCCCCGACATAGACATCTTTGTTAAAGGGATCCAAGGCCAATGCTAAAACCGAATTATTAAAGCCGTTTTCTAGATTAAGATCCGGAATAAAATCTCCAGAGAGAGAAATTTTTGTGAGGCGATTATAGGTTGCGCCATTAAAACTCGTAAATGCTCCGCCTAACCAAATCCCTTCTTCATCCTGACTCAAAGCATAAATGGTGCCATTAGCGCCTGAACCGACGGAAAAATTTGTATCGAGACTACCGTCATTCTTCAGTCTAATGATACGCCCGACATTTTGCCCATCATATTCTGTAAAAGCTCCAGCGACTAAAATATCACCCCCAGAGAGCGGTAAAAGGGCCCAAACATCATTGTTAAACCCAGCGCCAGTCAAAAAAGTAGGATCCATATCGCCATTTGTGTTTAAGCGGACGATTTTGGAGGCCGTGCTCCCCTTATAAGTGGTAAAGCGTCCCCCTACATACAGCTGGGCATTATTTTCGTCAAAAGCGAGAGAAAGAATAATATTATTAAACCCAGAATCAAGAAAAAAGTTTGCTTCAATGGTTCCGTTTGTGTTCAGCGCTATCAGGCGGTTGGCGGCTGTCCCACTGAACGAGGTAAAGGCACCGCCAATATAGAGAGTTTGCTGCTGAGCATTAAAAGTTGCGGCGTAGGCAATATTATTTAGGCCTGAACCAATATTGAAGGAAGGATCAGCTTTGCCATTTGCATCTAGCTTAATGAGGCGATTAGCTGCCTTGCCGTCATACATCGTAAAAGCACCGAACGCATAAATCTCACGGTCCAAATTTGGCGAAAGGATTTGGTATACCGTACTGTTAAACCCTGATCCCTCAGAAAAATAGTTTAGGCGTCCGCCACTAACGTCTGTGGCTAAGGCAAAATTTTGGCCGGAATTTTGATAACTGACAAAACTCCCCCCCCATAAAACTTCGCCCTGGCTCGTATAGGCTCCGGCGAGAGGAGTATTTTCAAATCCGATGCCGGTTTGGTAACTTGCATCTTCGCTGCCATCAGAAAATAGTTTTGCCGCGTAGCGATGGGTCAACCCGTTATAAGTCGTAAAATTGCCACCAATATAGAGTTCAGCATGGGTAGCCCCAAAATTAAGGGTGCGCACAATGTTGTTAAAACCAGAGCCATAATAAAAATTGCTATCGAGAGATCCGTCATAATTCAAGCGCATGATGCGACTGGCGGCTATGCTCTGGTATGAAGTAAATTGCCCACCGACATAGAGTTTGTTATCTATATCATCGAGTAGCATTGTATAAACGGTATTATTGGTTCCTCCGCCATAACTAAAATTAGAGTCGATATCTCCAGATTCCGTCAAGCATATAATGCGAGAGGCAGCGATGCCTTTATAAGTCGTGAATTGCCCACCTATATAGAGTTTCTTTTGAGCGGCATCAAAAGCAAGACTAAAAATGGAGTTATTAAAGCCTGCACCGACATCAAAGAGAGTATCTACGCTACCATCGTTATTTAAGCGAATGATGCGAGCAGAGTTTGTGCCGTTATAAATGGTAAAGGCTCCGCCCACATATAAATCTCCTGTGCTGGGATCAAGTGCTACCGCATTTACGGTGCCATTAAAGCCTGATCCTACTACGAAGTTTGTGTTTCTAGAGCCATCACTATTTATGGAGACAATGCGTGCTGCTGCGGCGCCGTTGTAATTTGTAAAGCTTCCTCCAACATAGATAGTACCGCTACTATCTTCCGCTAAATCCATTACGGAGCTATTAAAACCTTGTCCCGAAGAGAAAGACGAGTCTAGAGAATAATCAGGAAAAAACCTTATAATTCTTTGCGCAAAATTATGGTCATATAAGCTAAAATCACCACCAAAATAGAGTGAACCACTGTTATAAGTACTTTGCTTTATAACTCTCACGGCCCCATTAAATCCGCGCGTAAAATTAAATTGGTTCGATGCTAAGGGGGTTATTTCTATCTCCGCGCTTGGGGAGTAGTTATAAAGGGTATCATGCGCAAAAAGGGCATAAAAATAATGGGTTCCAGAACTCAGGTGGTCATCATAAATTTCATTTTTTAGGGTATGTGAAACAACAAAGTGTTCGCCGTCAGGCAATAATCCTTGCTCATAACTGATGCCCGGGGATGGCACAAAACTTACCGCTTGCTCAGCTCTTCGAATTAAAAGAAACGAGGCAGCATCAGGATCGCTTTTTAACCACTTGATACGCCCCCCGTCCGTATAGGCTACCCCGGCAAAGCCATTTGGGGTTAATGGACCTAGGGAATCATTTGTCCAGGTAACTTTATAGGCTGCAGCTGTAGGCATAAAATTTTCGACTAAATCACCGCCAATGAGGCACAAGGTTATTTCCTGATTGAGTAGGGTACTTATATCCATAGCAAAAGCGTTTTTTGCTGGAATAGGTCCTAAATAGCTACCTTCATCGTCGCAGTCAACGGAAGCTGAATTTCCCATGTTATATTTGAAGAAATGAACCTCATCTCCAAGTACAGACAATGAAAAATTCACCTCTATGGATGGGTTACTTGGAACACCTTCCACCGTGAGCCCAGGAGGCGGGGTCCTATCTAAAATGATTCCTGGTGTTTGGGCGTAGGCTATATTGTCGGCGAGATCCTTAATTTCAAGACAGATATTATAGGTTCCGTCAGCTTCAAAGTCAGGGTCGTTGGTCGCTGGGATACCTATCTTATAAGTTAGACTTGCATCACAAAGAGTGCCCGTTGGTACTAATTTGTATTTAATCGTAGCGGTCTCGTTAATGCCAGGTTTAGCGATAATTGGCAAAGACGAATGGGTAAATTCAAAATTACTGATTATGCCATCTACGGCATCATTTATTTGTCCTACCTGGAGCAAAGCAGGTGCTGTGGTGTCCCAGGTGACAGAAACCTCAAGGGAGCTAGAATTGCCAGTTGCGTTGGTTGCCGTCAATCGAAGCTTATAAATCCCCTCATGATCTGCGGTAAATGTCGTGTTTTGACTTAAAGGAGCGCTCAAAATCACTGCGCCAGGCCCGCTAAGGACTTGCCATGAAAAACTTTCGGCGTCATCTATAGTTGGCATGAGCAAATATTCGGTGTGGGCAAAATGGTTAACATCGATAGAAATAATAGGTCCTGCCTTGCCCCAGTAAAAAGATATTTGGGAAGATGTTTTGTTCCCAGCGCGGTCTATCGCCTCAAACTCAGCTGTATAGGAACCAAATTTATTGGCTGAAATTTTAACGTTGTTGGGTGACTCCTCAGAAAAGGATATGACTCCTGGTCCTGTGAGCTTTTTCCAGCTCAAAGAAATTTCCTCATTGGCTGCCGCATTCACCAAAAAAGGTTGGTTAGTGGTTATGGTGCTTGGTGTCACTTTTAGGATGGGGGGGTGTGTATCTTTAATCCACTTGTAGCTAAATATAGATTTTAAAATACGCTCGCCATTTTTGACGCCAATGAGACACAATTTTATTTCACCTTCACTAAGAAATGATACGTCAATATCAAGAGTTTGAGTAAATTTTTTTGTTTCGGAATAATTTTTTTCATTGTGACAATCAAGGGAGGCTGCTTCGCCGAGCATATAAGCGTATCCATCAAACACTGGATTGTTAACAATCTCACCTTTGAAAAACAATTCCGGTGAAACTGATGGGGGTAGATTTTTTAATTTTACTTGGGTGGCAAGGCTATCACTTGCTTCCGGTGTTACAATGGTATTGTCATCTACAGGTTGCTCTACATTCTCTAATCCTCCGTCCGGTTGAGTACTCACCCTAAGATTTTGACTGCTCTTTTTTTTGCTACAAGCACTAAAAAATACAACTGAGCTTAATAAAACCCAGGCCAAAATATTTTGTAAATTCATCTTAAAACGCATGATATCTTCCCCCAGTTTATTAGGGATATCGGTATAATCATAAAAAAAATTAGTACATATTGACAAAAATTGACTTATTTTGATTGGATATTTTTCTAAGCATGAACGCTTAAAAAAGGCAGCCATTAAGATCTACTCTGACTCTAACCGGCCTTACGGATTTTTTCTGAAACACCCTCAAATGACTTTTGGCAGATTTTTACGATGTCTTTTATGAGGAAGAATGATTTTTCACGTATAGCGATTAAGTCGGAAATTTCCAGCATCATACCGCGGTGGGCGGCATCATTGCGCAGTGACTGTAATTCATTCATCTTTGCCGCTATAAAACAGATTTGTCGGGGAGAAATCCCCGGTAATTTCATCAGTGGTTCGATACGTCGATGATTCACTTCAATTTGCCTAAAAAACATCAACAAAATGAGTGCCCAAGCTCTCAGGCCATCAACGGTTTGAAACTGTTGATTGCAAATGCGTCCTGTTAATATGTCCTGGCAAATTTGACTGAGTTTAAACATCGGAAATTTATTTTGCGGAAAGTACTCCTCACACTGTAAAATTCGTGCGGGATTTTTTGGGAGTTGGCGTGGATTGTCAAAGCCAAACAAATAAATGCGTGACTGCATTTTTGTTAAGTTATTTTGGTTATCACTATAAAAAAGTACGGGCCCTAGGTGAGTGTGCAATAAGATGTCAATTGCCTTCACATACTCAACAAGAATTGTGGATTTATCGACGCGATTGTGAAATATCTTCGGATATTTAAAAACGGTTTCGGTATTTCTCAAAGCTGATTGCGTTGTTTCTGGAAAAGACATATAACTTGGAAAAGATGCCACCAAATCTAAATCAATATCGTTATCATTTGCCTCAATATTTAAAAGTTTTAAATTTCGTTCATTTGTTAGCGGTTTATTATTTATATTGATTCTATCGCGAAAATTTACGAAAGCATCGAGAATATCTTCATCCTCTTCATGTTGTATACTTTTAGAGATCGTTTGGCCAAACTCGCTGTAATTTTTATTCGGTTCAGGTTCAATTGCTCGTAAAATTTTTAATTTTCTGCGTTTATCAATAGCTTTATGGTCTAACACCTTCAATAGAACTTGATGCGCGTATTTTTTGTGAGATTTGCTCAAGGAATCTAAGCTACGCTCAGCTATAGCAAAATTTTCGCGCGTAACATAATCAAAGAGAACCTCTGCAATAGGTGGGCTCATATTGTTTTTAGCCGCAGCTACTGCTAATAGTTTAAAGCTATAGTCCTTACTCGTTAGGTAGTATTCAATAAACTCGCAAGAATTTACCCAGGTGGCGAGTGTTAAAATTTTTAATACTGGCTCCGCACTGCTATGCAAATTTTCTAAGCTTAGGTTACTGAGGAAATCAGCATTAGTGATGCTCCCATCCTCTAATTGAGAAAGATACCATAAAATGTCTTTAATTTGGCTAGGGTCTTTTTTCTCCATGGCCGCTATTATGAGTTCATCAACCAAAAGTTTTGTTGCATCAGGTGAGCTGAGTTGCTTGAGTGCCAAATAAAGGTTATTTGGGTGGTTTGGCCGTTTATTTAGGGTCTTGCGAACAAAGTCTATAAAATGATGGTCAGAATATTTGAGCTGCCCCATAGCTCTGATCGCTCTCTCTTTGGTTGCCTCTAAAGGAGTGTTTTGGGCATGCTTAATTAATTCCGTCTGAAGTTTTTGTATATTACCAACAGATAAAGCCTCAATATGCCGCCAAGAAACTAAGGTATTAATTATATCAATATCACCACTAGGTTTATCACCGTTACCTGATAAATTATCTAAAAATTTATCGAATAGATCTTGGGTAAAGAGTAACGGTGCTAGGCTATCCATAAATTTGTCCGGTATTTTCATAAAGAAATTATTGACAAAGCTAGGATCTTCTTGCCCATGAAGGCGCGTAAGCGTTACTATTTCTGCTATTTTTATATGCTGGCATTTGCTGAGCATGAACTTTAGATCATCTTTTGCATGTTGGGCATCAAAAAAAGCGATTCTTACCAGAGCCTCTTTATTTGGCTCAATTTCATTTGCCAAACTAAGTTTTAGAAAATGGTTCCACAAAGTGTTGGATCTTAGCTCTCGTAATGTGCTCAAAATGGATTGTTGCTGTGCATTATTTTTACCTAGGCAAAAAGACTTTAACAAATCAACACCGTCGATTTTTTGCCGATAATGGATCCTATTTTTAGCAATTTCAACCAAATCTCTGATGATAATGTCATGGATTTTGGCTAATTTATCAAGAGACGAAAGAGCCTCTAAACTTCCAATTTTTCCCGCGGCAATAATGGCAGCGAACACGAGTTCAGGGCAATGTTCGTGAGTATTCACTGTCAGAAAGTCTTTGATAAAATGAAAATTTTTAGAGTTTCCCGACGCCCCAAGGGCGCTAATAATACTGGGCATTTGTGCAGATAAATTTTCTGCCGAATGTGTCTGCAAAATTTTAGGTAAAAAATTAAAATCTGAATGTAAGAAAGTATTTGATAGAGAAAAAAGCGCCTCGCGATAAAGAGGATGGCCCATGTTTTTGGCAATATTAATAAGGTACATATGTCCAGAAAGAGACTGGCTTTTACCTAAAGAAAAACATGCCTCGCGCGCTAAAGGAAGATCGATCTCGTTTCGGCTTATATTTATTAGGAATTCTGTAATGCGAAAGTCATCGACGCTGCTTAGAGCTTCTATTATTTGAAATTTTGTTTCGCGCCACATAAGTAAAGGAAAAATTTCAATGAGGACACGAGCTCCGTCTGCGCCTCCGCGCGTAACAAGGCCGTAGATAGCCTGTTCCCTAAGGCTTTGATCATCTGTACTTTCGATGATGTGCAGAAGATCTTCGTATTTTATTTGCTTTTTGCTTTTTCTCATTTCTGCTTCTCCTGCACGTTTTATAGAATTGGCGCGTTATCTTTTTGTGGCTCAGAGATTATTCTCTCACTAAAAAAATGTTAGGCTAACGTGTGATAGTTTATAAGGTTCCGATAAATCCAAGCCTTCACCTCTGTCAGCTAGAAGATGAAATTAAAGCTTATGGCATAGTGCTTAGTGCGTTATCGGTCAAAAATATGAAACAATGACCAAAACTTGATAAAAAGGCGTGTTTTTTTATTATTTGGGAAAATGCTTGGGTTTGAGTGTGCATTTTGAGCTTGCGAACAAGCGAGGGTCAAACGGAAAATCCACGTAATTTAATCCCCGCAAGGATCACTCGTCCGGGGCTTTGATTCCATCTAGGACGCGTTACCCTCTGAGCGGAAACTCGTTAATTTTTTCATGGGGATAGGGTTGAATGTTGTGGAGAAACCATCCAACCCAATTAAAGGACAGTCTCGGTTACATTGGGCCCTTGGAAAACTGAAAAGTTTCAACAGAAAATTTCCCTTTTTCAATAACTCCCATCGCACTAATCATGCCAGTTTTTTTATCTTTGAATTTAGCTTCATAGGCAACGGCGCCTTTATTTCCTTTGGACCGAGCTTCTTTTATAACGATATCTTCTAAAGGTCCCATGGAAAGAGACTCAGCAAAACTTGCAATAAGCTTTTTGATGGTAGCCTTTGTCATGTCTTCGAGTTCTTTTTCATTTAATTCTTTAATTTGCGCGACCTCGACGGGCTTGAACCAGTCGCCCATGATTTCTAGCTTCTTGATTTTTATTTCTTTTTTGGGTTTGCTGCCATCTGTTTCTACTTTGGCTATTTTATTGGCGACATCCATGCCCTTAGTAATCTCACCAAATACGGTGTGCCGGTTGTCTAAGTGGGCTTGGGGAGCCACGGTGATGAAAAACTGGCTACCATTGGTATTGGGGCCAGAATTAGCCATTGATAAGATCCCGGGTTTATCATGCTTGAGATCTTTATGAAACTCATCTTGGAATGTATAGCCAGGCCCGCCAGTTCCATCACCTTTAGGGTCTCCTGTTTGAATCATAAAGTTAGGGATGACGCGGTGAAAAATGATCCCATCATAGAAGCCTTTTTTGGCAAGATTCACAAAATTACTAACCGTTACGGGCGCTTTGTCATGAAATAAAATACCTTCCATTGTCCCCATTGTCGTCTCAATTTTAAATTTAAGCGTTTTTTCCTCCTCAGCAAATACTTGCCCACCGCTAACCAAAACAAATTGGCTAAGGAAAACCAAAATAAAGCTCAATCTCGAAAACATTGCCATAGAAATCCCTTCATGTTTTTAAAAAAAGTTAAAATACAAAAATACACGTTTCACAAAATTTGAGCAAGATAAGTCAACTAAATCAGGGGGGGCTACCCTAAATCAAGCGAAAAATCAGCCAAAACGCCATAGGGTTGGGAAAAGTAAAGAAATATTGAAGTCACATATGCTTTATCCCATAAAAAGCCAAATTCGAGGGTTGCAAATGTCTGAGTGCATTGATGTGCTTGACAAACGGGCTTCAATCAAGCAGGCTCTCATGTAACAAATATCTTTTGGATACAACAAAATTTTAAAAAGGAGTTGGAAATGAGAAAAACTATTATGGCATTGGGTTTATCTACCGCATTTGTTGCTGGTAGCGCATTCAGTCAAAATGCAGCATTGCAGTGGGTAAAAGCTGAAATGGCAGATTTAGAAAAAGTCAAAGGTGCATGGGTTTCTGCATGTTCTGAGCTTAACGAGCCAAGCTTTTCCGCAAAAAGTATGGCAACTGTTTATGTAGTTAAAGCTGATGAATTAGATCCCTCATTAGTGGCCATTGAGCAACAAGACATATTCTTTGTTGATAACCAATGTTCTGCTGGAGATGCAAACCTCTATGCTGTTTATGCATCTTCCTACGTGGATGTAACCCCATCTGATAAAGCTACTTTTACCCAAGATGATTTAAATTATATGTTGCTCGCTAGCGATATGAATTTAACCATGGAACAAATTGTAGCGGTCACTCCTGAAGCAAAAACCGAACTCGGCAAAATCTTTCAAACTGATTTATCAAGTGGTTCTCAAATTTGGACCTATGGCGCAGACGCTATTTTAAGCGCGGTTGTTGGTCTTGTAGAAGGAACAGATGGATCTGCATTACTTTTATTTGATGTTGGTGCTGATGGCTCCTTAACACCATATGTTGAGCTTTATAAAGTCGAAACTCCTGCTTCCTAACAAATTGGCTTTATTGGCTGGATTGCTCTAACAGCTGCAAAAGCTGGATATTCTAGCCTACAAAAATTAGACTTAAGAAACCCTCGCATTATGCGAGGGTTTTTTTTGTCCAAACATGGGAAAAAATTATTATTTGGGAAGGGGAATTGGGTTGAGTTTGCGTAAGTAGTCTATCTCTTAAACCATTTTGGGGGAATAAGCCCATTTTTTTAATAAATTTTTAAAAAGAAACGATTTATTTTTCTAGACACCATAATATAGGTTGACTGCTGTACTAGAATTGGTATTTTAGAGAGCGATTCAATATTTTTTCAGTAAATAGTAAACAGGGGATGGGGGATTAAGCCGCGCTCTGCTGCGAATACTGGGTGTTTTGAGTCGAAAAATGTAGAGAACCTGGACTTAGGGGAAGGTGTTAAAAAAAATAGCCAATGGTCCTTTGAATATAACACAAGGGTTCTTATAGGCATGCAGGGAATCTTTATTCCCACAATCTCCTCAATTCATTTGCCCTGAGGCGCATGCTTAATGATAAAGCCTCCTTAGAAAAGCCAAGCACCTTCCCCCTTTTTTAAAAAAATTAATTTAGATTAAAAGACCGAAACCGGTCTTTTTTGCTTTTAGGTGCACAAAAATAAATTACGAGGCAGCATTTGGTTCAGATCTATCAAGCGACAACGCAAGTTCGATGTACTGTGAACCTTTTTTGTTATCGCCTAAGGCTAAGCAAGTTTCGCCAAGTGCCATAAGAAGAGGGCTATAGTCACCATAATTTTCGTAAGTATGCTCTAGAATTTTTCGCGAAAAATTTTTGTCCTGATAATCCTTGGCGATTTGGATTATCGTCCTTAAGGCTCTTTTCTCTGTTGCATGGAACGATAGTGCCTTGTCTAGCCAAAAAAAAGCCTCATCATTAATTCCGATTCTTTGATAAATAAGCCCTAAACCCAGGAGTGATTCAGCATCGTCGGGTGATAAGGCCAATGTTTTGCGAAAATACGTAATCGCATCTTCATGTGCGTGTGTTATCCAGGATATAACACCTAAATTGCGCAGAGCGATATGGTTTTTGGGATTTAGCTTGACTGCATCAATATAACAAACTAATGCATCATCGATATTTCCTTTATCCATGAGCACGCGGGCTTTTAAATTGAGCAAGAGTGACTTTAAAATAGGATCTTCTTGATAGTTAAGAAGCCCCTCCTCAATAAGAAGTGTCGCATCCTCGTGCCTGCTTTTTTCTATAAGATCCTTTATTTCTGCTTCTCTCATAAAATAAATCTCCTGAAGGCTCTTGCTGGGAATTTGGCGATTAATAATTAAGTCCAAGCGGGAAAGGGTTTCCTTTTGGATTGCTGTTGGCTCATGTTCAACCAAAAAAAGTTCCTTTCGTTGTTCGGTAAAGCCAGACAGCTTAACATGGCTCTCCATAGTTTCGATAAGCGAAAGAGCTAGTCTATAATCATCTGGGGCGTTCAAACAGATTCCTATATGATAGGAATATTCAGAAAAAATAGAGCCGTTATTATAAATTGAAAATACCCCTTCTGCCATACATCTCAAAAAATGATAGGGAAATTTTTCTAGCGTATTATCATGATATACAGGCATGTTTACCATCAAATCTGCACTTGCGATAACTTCTCTTTCTACGACACGATAATTTTGGGTTAAAAACATGACTTGATGGCCTAGTTTTAGCTCAAAAGCTTTTGTCTTCAAATTTTCACATTGGCTACCATCACCAAAAAAAAGGAGACGCAACCTATTTTTAACTTTTTCATTTCGTTGGTTTGCGATACTGAGTGCGCTAAGGACTAGTTCGGGATTGTTGTAAGATTCTAAAGGTGCGCTAAAAACACAAAGAACATCAGATTCGGAAAGATTAAGAAGTTTCCTAAATTTTTTGCGCCGGGCATGAGTGACCTCTGCGTTTTCAGAAATTAAGGGAAGCTTCATAGGTTTTATTTTTTTTGTACTGACCTGATAATAATGCGCTAGGTCTCTTGCCATTTCTGACAATGGCCAGACTTCTTCTGCCCTAGTTAACACATCGAATTGAATAGAATTGAGATTCTTATAAAGTTTAAAAAGGCCAATTTGGTGATCTGATAATAGAACAATGTAAGGGATATCATATTTACGAGCGAACCGCGCGGCTTGAAAACTCCCAAGATGAGTTCCATTTGTTAGGAATATGCATGAAACATCATGCAACCGAGATTCTAATCCATTCATATAGCCGGGATATTCAGATTTTTGCTCATAGACGTATAAATTGCTGAAATGAGCGTAAGTAGCGGAATCTGGCTCCTTGTCAAAAACGTGATAATCAAGAAGATAGTGCTCGCGCCAAAGTTTGAATATTTCTAAAAATGACCGGTCATTTTCTTCATTACCGATGATCGCGATTTTTCTTTTAATTTGATTTGTCATATTTCTCTACTCAGTGGCTGAGATTTAGGGATTTACTGCTGTTTTTATTACTACTCGGCACAGATGAAACACTAATATTTGTTGATAATGTATTTTGCAGATCCTCAGACTCGACAATGAGCCCAAAATCTAAGGTCTTTTCCAAAATTTTTGATCCTGCTATAAACGGGAATGATATACTGCTTGAACCTAAAGAATTAATTTCAGACAAGGTTGCTTCGGTTGTTAAAAATCCGACTTGAGCGCCAGACAAATTCACAATCTTAATCTTCAAATCCTTTACTTTCATTTTAGAGCTGTTTTTTAGCATAACCTTTAACTCGGCTTGTTCTGTTGCCTCAACGGCGCCATCTACCTTTCCACCAATTTCATTTTTTAGCGATGATTCAGGAAATAGTTCGCCGTAACTGCGCTTACTAATAAATATTTCGCTTTCCGTTGTTAAATCCTGGATAGGTTCAGAGTCTATGGAAATCATAGAATTTACTTTAAAAGACAAATTAGGCAAATCACTTGGGCCGTGTAGAGGTACGGGTATTATTTTGCTTTCACCCGCTTTGAAAGACCCTAGCAAAATTTCTGTCGGCATAATATTGGAGTGCTCAGAGCCTAAAAACAGGCTTGCTCTTGGAATCATATCTCTGCCCTGATTAACGATGGCAATTTTTGTTTCTATGTCTCTACCCTGGGGAATAGCAAGTTGTTTCGCGCCTGGATTAAAAACAATTTTAAAATTAAGTTTACTTTTATTTGGCTTAGATGCAGCTCGCCAATCGAGTCCAAAATTGTCAAGGAGCCAGTCCTGAGAATCACTATTCATCATTGAGATCTGGCGCGATACATCGTTAGCTGCTAATGCCAGCCAGTGTGTCGACTTATTTGTTTCGATGGGTATATCCTTGGGATAGATTTTTCTTAGGCGTTCAAATATTAACAGAGCGGTTTCTACTTCATGATCTTGCTCCTTTATCTCTTCATCACGGCTGTCGGTCTCTGCTGTGGATTCGTCGGCATTTTTGAGATAGTATCCCTTAAAAACAGGCAGCTGGGGTAGGTTTTGGGGTGTATAATAGTCTACACCCTTTAAGCTATTGTGCAGGTATGATTCATTGATATAATGATTCTTTCCAAGCAAATTAATGTTCTTTGCATTTTTATATATGGGTTGCAACCAAACATCCGGAATAATCCCTTTGCTTTGAATGCTTCTTCCGAGCGGGGTATAGTAGCGAGCAATTGTTAGTTTAAGCGCGCGACTTTCAGGAAGTTCAAATATTGTTTGCACAGATCCCTTACCAAAGCTTGGTTGCCCAATAATAATCGCACGCTGATGATCTTGCAAAGACCCGGCAACAATTTCACTCGCTGATGCTGATTCGTTGTTAAGAATCACGGCTATAGGAAAGTCCAGTTGATCAGCATTTTTCTCGGCTGTTTCTATTTCCTCTATTCGTCCTTTTGTACTGACTATTGGGCCTTCTTCAATAAAGAGATCTGCGACTTGAATTGCTTGATCTAGCAACCCCCCTGGATTTGAACGCAGGTCTAAGATTAGGCCTTTAATATAGCCATGATTTTTTTTCCGAAAATTAATAATGGCGGTATAGACTTCGCGACTTGTTTTGGCGCTAAAGGTGTCTATAAATATGTGAAGAACGCTTTTGTCAGGGTTATCTTTTACTTCCACGCTATCGACCTGTATGATCTCCCTCGTTAAGTTAAGGCGTCTGGGGAGCGAATTTTTGGCACCATTTATGAGTAAACTTACTTTAGACCCCGGTTCACCGCGCATATGATCAATGAGTTGATCTAAAGTTTTGCCAAATGTCTTTTGATCATCAATAGACACAATCTGATCTCTTTCCTTTATCCCTGCTCGAAGTGCGGGACTTCTTGCTAGGGGTTTAATGACCGTGAGCAGCCTGTTCTTGACACCGACAAGGATACCCAGCCCGCCAAAAGCTCCCTCGGTTCCCTGCTTCAGCTCTAAAAAATCTTGAGCTGTGAGCAGAGAACTGTGAGCATCGAGGCTCGTAAGCATGGCATTGAGGAGTAGCTCAATGCCTGATCTTTTTTCCAGAACATAGTAGCTATTTAAAATTGCTTTTTTTTGTTGCACTTCCATAAATTTTGACACTTCGAGCAATGTATCTAATAAAAGTTCATCGCTAATCAGGTCAGGCAACTCCAAGTGAATTTTGGTGCCAAGTATACTTGATGCTGTAAATTTATTGTGTTCAAACGTAGCGCTATAACCTGGTAAATTATCGAGTCCATCGGCTGCGATACCAATAATCTGCGTGTTTTCAACGCGAGAATTATCAACATAGTAATTCTTGAGAATTTTTATAATCGAGTAACTAAATACTTTATCGTTAGCATAGGATTCACTCATTCTAATATTGCTTATCGCCCAAGGAGAGTTAGCAGGGCTTTCTGAGCCCCTAGCGATAAATTCATTTAATAATGGGCTATAAATGAAAGAAAGTATCCCCGCGGCCAAAATCAGGGGATAAATTGCGAGCTGCGGCAAACCAACTCTGTAAATCTTACGTTTTTTTTGATGTCGCATTATACGTCCATAGAGAGAGGTCCATTTATTAAGGCATCGGCAGCGAGTGGAATTCATTTAATGAGGACGGCATATTTTTCCCATACACAGGCAAAATTTGCTTGGTAGATGGCCATATAATTCTATTTCTTCATAAATATTAGGAGTCTGAATCTTCGCCAGTCGTGACTGAAGAATTCTTTTAAATCCGAGCCCATGCTTGATCAGGCTAAGCGAGAGATTGGGGCGATTCTCTTACTTTGGGAGATTAAAGCTAAGAATCACTAAGAGCTCATGATGATAATGTGTTGTAATTATTGGGTTTATGTGAATATTTCTCAAGTTTCTCAAGAAAAGCCCGATTCAGTCGATATTGTTATTATGACTGAAAAAGGTATTAAAATTATGAAAATTGCGAAAAAATTTTTTGGAAAAATAAAATGGCTTGCTAGGTTTGTGCAAACGCTTTCTTTTTTTATGCTAGTCGTTATTTTTCCCTTAAATATTATCCAAGGTGCAGAATCAAGATCAGAATCAGATACAGAAAGGTTGGAGGCGCAAATTTGGAATGAAGCTCCCGAGAAATTATTTCAAGTTGAGCGAGGCATTGTCAATATAATTCAAAATAACCCCAAATCTGTCTACGGGCACTATCTTTATGCCCGGTATTTAATGCGACTCTATTTAGAAAATCCCTTCGACCAGGATGTGATAAAAAAAATTAATACGGTTTCTTTGCAAACAAAAATGCTTCAACAAAAAGGTGAATGGCATTTTTTATTAGAGGCCGAATATCTGGATATGATTGGAGAGTCCGAGAAGGCAGTAGCCTTGGTGCAAAGTCTTATTAAAGACAAAACGATTAAAAAAAGCTGGCGAGCCTACTTTGATCTTGCTCGTTACCGCATGGGTATTGCGAGCAATGAAGAGATTACTAAATTATTAAAATTGTCGCTTGAAAATATGCATGGAAATTCCAGTATCGTCCTGCCTTACTTGATAACCCATTTAAAAGGGAGCGAATCTCCTAAAGCGCTTCTTGCGCATTTAGAAAAGTTAGATAAAATCTACCATGATGAACAGCTTAAGATGGCTTTAGGGCAGATGTATAGTGAAAATAAGCGATTTAAAGAAGCCGCGCAAAAATTTAGCGAAGTTATAGCTATTAACCCTCAAAATGGGGATGCTCAGATAAATGTGGTGCTCCTCAATAATGAAGGAAAAAAAGAGAATATATATGAAATGAAAAAAATCGAGAGCATCCTTGCGCGGGGGGATATCTTCTTGTCGGACGAGCGCAAAGTAGGTCTCTATTTCAAAATGGGCAGCTACTATTTGCATAGTAAAGCATTTGATGCGGCTAATAATGCGTTTGTTCAGGCCTTGAAGAAAAATTATGATAAACAAGCGATGATAACAGAAATATATCGAGATTTTTCGCGTGAGCATGAATATGCGCACTTAGAAGGTTTTTTAAAATATGCTAGTGATAAAATTCCGGGAGAACCTTTTATTTACGGTGCCCTGGGTCGGATTTATTCGGAACAGTTAAAAAAACAGACTGAAGCCATCGTGAGCTATAAGAACGCGCTTCTTTTGGATCCAGAACAAACCGATTTTTACAATGGCATTGGCGTTGCTTTTTATCACATGGAAAACTACGGTGCTGCGATCAATGCTTTTCAAGCAGCGATTTCGGTAGATCCTGAAGACGCCTTAGCTCACTATAATGTCGCTTGTCTACTTGCTAAATTTGGCAAAAGTCGTGAAGCTTTGGCGAGTCTTTCTACAGCGATTTCTTTAGACCCTACTTTGAGGCTATCTGCGCTTAGCGATGCTGATTTTGCCTCATTAAAAGAAAGTAAAGATTTTATGGCGCTCACCGCAAAACATACAGAACCAGGTCTGGGTGATGATGAACCCGATGTTTTTATGGTTGAAACACAAGATGGTACTGCTCCTGCTCTTTCACATTAATAAGTAGCTTGGTCTTATGGCTTCTTTTATCCAAAAAATAGGCTATTTTTCAAAATCGTCCTTGCTGTCTGATAGCTTCATAAGCGATTAGAGCGGTAGCTACGCTGACGTTTAAGGAGTCCGCAGCGCCGCACATGGGAATAATTGTCCTATGTAGGGTGATTTTAAGTGACTCGGATGAAAGTCCGTGTGCTTCGCTCCCGAGAAAAATAGCGACGGGTCTATTAAAGTTAGTTGCGTGTACCTTAGTGCTTGTCGCATCCAAATAAGCAGCTATGGGCGTGATAGAAAATTGACCAAAAAACTGGGCGAGCTGGATATGATCAGTATAGATCCAAGGGACAGTAAATACTGTGCCTAAGCTAGCGCGAATTGAATTAGGTGAGAGTATATCGGAGCTACCTTCAAGTATGATAATGCCGTCAAGAGCTAAAGCATCAGCGGTGCGAAATATCGCCCCAATATTTCCAGGTTTTTCAAGGCCATCTAACACTAAAAAAATCGGTTTATCTATCTTTGGGGCTAAGTCAGGCACGGCTTTGATGGCAAATTGACCGATGCAGACAAGGTTTTGCGGATCGTCTCTTAGAGCAATTTTCTTAAAGACTTCCTTGGAGCAATAAAAAATTTCGGTGCTCTTAGAAGCCTGAGCGTCTCTTACAATTTTTTGTATTTCGCTGCTGGACTCTTCTGAAATAAAAATTTTACGGGGAATAAACTGAGACTGCGCTGACATTTTGAATTCCCGCACCCCTTCAAAAATGATTTCATCGTTTAATTTTCTTGTTTTGCTTGATTCACGCAGTTTAACCGCTAATTTAATCTGTGGGTTTTGGGGGCTCGTGATTTTTTGGGAGATGATGGTCACAGTAATCCTAGATTTTTCAGTATTATGATGAGGCGTTTATGAGAAATAGCCGCTATGCTCATTTTATCTAACCTAGAGGTAGTTCAAGTTCAAAAGAGTCGATGCTTTTTGCCTATTGCCCAGATCTTTGAAATGGTTTTGGTTTTAACAAAACTGAGGTACAGAAGCAATAGATTTAACGTGCTCGGATATTGTATGTTGCCGTTAATGAGATATTGCTCTCATTGATCCGGTCAGATCCCTTAGCGAGACTATCGATGAGGCCAAAGGCACCGCCCAAATGAAGGTCGAATTTGCCAATGATTATCGCAAAATCAACACCCCAGAGGTACCGCGGGGTGCTATCCCAGAAAAAACTTTGATCGGCAATCAAATCAATTTCAACATTTTGGGCTTCTGAGCTGTCGCCATTTTTTGGTGGTTCAATTAGGCGATTAGTATAGTTTAACCACGGGATCACCCTAAAATATTTTGCTAAATTGATAGATAAATTGAAGCCATAGTCTAGTTTCTTAACTTGGTACCTATAATCCTTGTAATCTGATTTTACCTGTGAATTTCGCGAAGCATAGCTGTGAACGACATTAATGCCTTTGTACCCAGCGATGAACGTAGGGTCAATATAATTGGGAAGAAATCGTGCTTCTGGGAGCCAGTATAAGTAGAGTCCTAGTCCACTATATTTGATTTTGCTATTTTGCTCCCACCAGCTAGTAGAGCCATCAGTCTCCAAATAGGACACATGGTATGTGGCTTCTTTTTGACCAAATTCTGAGGCAAAGCCAATCCCAAAGCGATCTGCACTAAATCCAACCATTGGGCCCGCTTCCCAGCCACTCTGATGCAGATAGTGGTCATTGTCGCTTGTTTTATCTTTAACTTTCTCGTATTTGGGGACTATAGTCACATCTAAATAGGTGACGGCAGCCGTGGCTGTGATCATATTCTTTTGTGGCACAATATGAAAATAGGGTGCGGGAAAGAAAAGCGAATGGCCTCGTGCCCTTTCATCAACATAATGCTGCTGCATATCTTCTCGTGATTTGCTGGAAGCTGATATAACATCGCTTGAATGACCTTGCGAAGTCTGCGCGTATGCTTCATTAATATAGGATTCGCCGAGGGCAAATAATAAAACCAGGCTTATAGAGAAGCATAAAAAGTTTAATTGACTGGGCTTAAGTCGCCGATTCCACAAAATGGAGATCAAATCAGCCTCAAAGAAATTACCGTTTTAAAAAACTGCCATGGTAGGTGTTCGGAAAACCAATAGAAAAATTGAGAAAATATGGCTGTGTTTCGAGAAATTAGGTGATATCACTATAAAAAATGAGTTTTTCTAAAAAGTCCCAATCGACTTAGGTCGCTTGAGGAAAATAAACAGGAAGTTAGTAGGGGAAGGACCTAAACCTAATAATATAATAACCTTAGTTTTAGTCCCCAGTAGCTGCTAAATCCCACTTGGCGTGATGATATTTTAAAATTTTTATTAACAATATAGTAGCTGGGAAAGGCGTTGATTTTAAAAGCATCCATGATTTCATCATTTCCTAAAAGGACAGGTGCCGGGAGCTTATATTTTTCGGCAAAATCTTTGACCTCGCTCTCATTGTTGTAAGATAGAGCAATAGTAATTATGGCATACTCTTCGGGGTTAAGAGAGGTGACAAGCTTACTCAGATTGTCTGCACTTAATTTGCACACCGAGCACCAGGGGGCAAAAAAATAGATAAGAATTTTTTTACCACGTACATTTTCTAGATCAAAAATATTATTTTGAATATCACTCAGAGAAAAGGTTGGTGGCGAGGATTCCTCTCCAGTATCCAGCATGCCCCAGGACTGGTAAGTCTGAATGCCTGCGATAATGACGAGAAAAATAATTAGTTCACGGGCAAAACGAAGAATTTTATTTTTTTTAAAAATTTGATTGAGTTTCACGAAAATTAAAAGTCCTTACATAGCCCCAAACCAAGAGAAGCATAGGTGGCATCGTTGTTTCGATTCGCTGCGACATAAATTTCTAAACTCGCCAGAGGAGTATCAATAAGTATACTCCCTGTTGCTCTAGCGCCCCAACCGATACCATTGTGCAGTTTTGTGGCATATTCTTCATCCGCGAGCGCTTCTTCATCGCCGTCGATCGCCCCTTTAAAATAGCTGAGACCGACACCAGTATCAAGTTTAAAGGAAATCATATTTTTTTCAAACAGCGTATAAGATAATCCCGGTTGTAAGGCAGCGTGATTAAAGGTTAGGTACCCCCAGTCGTACCCTAAAGCGTCGTAACTTGATCGACTAATATCACCTTCGCCAGAGCCGAGCGTTAAGCGTCCATTGATTTTTAAGCCACGGTAGAGTCTGTATTCTGTATAGGAAGATGCTTCATATCCTTTAATGTTATCACTTCCAATTTGGTAACTGGCTATGCCCCCATGCACCCCAACAGAAAACTTAGTGCGTGGCTCTGCCCGCGCGAGTTCAATTTTTGCGCTAGGGCCCTCTTCAACTTTGGATATATAATACCCCGATCCCTCAAGGCTTTGATCCTCTAGCAAGCGCACGCGTGCATTTTTATAAATAGTCGCAAATTTTTCTGTTATCTCGATACGTCTTTGGCCATTATATAAGATATCTTCGACTCGCCCTGTTGCCGAAAGTTTGCCATTATAAAAGAATCCCACCGTATCTCCGATGGTAATGTTTTCCCGGTAGATAAGACAGTAGGTTTGTTCTTTATCGCAGGTAAAATCATCGCCAGCAAAAACAGCGGGCATAAAGATATTGGTCCACACAGAAACGCCTATGGCTAACCAAAACTTTTTCAATAAATTCCGCATAAGGAAGGTACTCCCTAGAAAATAATAAAATTAAGAATTTAGCTTGAGATGAGCAAAAACTATTCCAAACAAATTCTTAATCTATATAGTGATTTATGTCTTGGTGGGCGGTGAATATCTATGCGTTTGTCAAAAAAATAGACATATTTTTGGTGAAAGGTAACCGATTCCTACTCTCCGTATAGGAGACTCTTTCCACGACTAAGAGCAGGAGTTGCGGGACGGAAAAGGCGGAGTTGATATTTGGATAAATGAGTTTTTCTCTGCAATAAGCTCCGCTGTTAGGGTTAACGCAACGGCGTCATTTTATGTAAAGGATTCGGTCATAATACGTTCATCGGGGACCCCTTGATCCTTTAAAAAATCAACCGCAATTTTCATCATTTCATCGGGGCCGCAACTCATAAATAATGTGTTATTTAGATCCGCAGAGGCCGTAAATTTCTTTAGGATTTGTGGAGAAATTCTTCCCTTCCAAAACTCAGCGCCTGCTTCAAGATCTCTCGTTAAAGTTATGGTGGTGGATATAAAAGGATCTAGCTGAATTTTTTTAAGCTCATCATAAAGTATGAGGTCTTCACGACTTCGATAGGAAACCAATAAAGAAAAATGCCTTTGTAGGCCAGCATGTTCCCTGTGATATTTCGCCTCGCGCATAATACTCACGAAGGGGGTGACGCCGCTGCCACCTGCGATCATCATGACAGGAGTGCTCCCTTGCATGGGATCCAAATAGAATTTACCAATTGGCCCCCTGGCCCGAAGAATATCCCCTTTTTTGGCTTCATTTAACAGCCAACGAGAAACCAAGCCCTGGTCGACTTCTTTTACCGTGAACGCAGAAAAATCTGGCTGGTTGGGAGAGCTGGAAAGGCTGTAGGAGCGCACCACGGGTTTTTCGCTAATGCCATCAAACCTGAAGGTTAAATACTGGCCAGGATAAAAATCCCAGGGACGTCCCCCTTCATCGGCATCTTCTATGATAAAGGTTTTTGTATCGTGGGTTTCTAATATAACTTCCTTAATTTTTAGATTCATCCACCCTTTTTTTATGCGTCTAGTGTTCACTATTAATTCCTTTATCAACAAAGTATTTTGCAAATCCTTTAAAAAAGCACCGGTCTGAGGCGTTGTCGCCTGCGCTTCGCTGCTCATTTACCTAATGTAAACTGCGCTGCGGTGCTCGGCATCGCCTTGCATCCCAGCACTTTTTGAGAACTTATACGCCCGACAAGGGACATCAGAACGCTGCGAGCAGAAAAAACCTAGGTTGCATGCACCCTCTACGGTTATCAGCTGTTATGATGTCTGCGAGCTGTTGTATTACTCTTTTAGACTTTCACGGGCAGCAAAAAATTCTTGCTCCAGTCGGCTAACCACTTCCTGAACGGGGAGTATGTCCCTAATAAGTCCTGACACCTGGCCGATTTCAAGTTCTCCTTCACGGAGGTCTCCTTCAAACATACCTGCTTTAGCGCGGCCTTTGCCCAAAAGCTCCTTTAATTCTTCAGCGCTAGCGCCAGATTCTTCAGCCCGAGCGATTTTGGCATAAAATTCGTTTTTAAGCAGGCGAACAGGAACGAGTTTGCGCATCGCGAGCATGGTGTCAGAAGAGCCTGACTGCGTAATCATATCTTTAAACTGGCTGTGGGCTGAGGCTTCAGCGGTGGCGACAAAGCGTGAACCAATTTGTACCCCATGTGCACCCAGAGCAAGTGCCGCAGCGACTGCGCGTCCGTCGCCAATCCCCCCGGCAGCGATCACGGGTATACTTACAGCATTAACGACCTGGGGAATAAGGCACATTGTGGTAATTTCATCTCTACCATTGTGACCGCCAGCTTCAAATCCCTCAGCAACGATCGCATCGACACCCGCTTTTTCACACTTTAGGGCGAGCTCAGGCGTGGTCGTTACATGAACAACCGTCGCCCCTTTGCCTTTTAGGTAGTCTGTGAACATTTTTGGACTCCCAGCTGAAGTAAAAAAAATTTTTACTCCATGCTCAAGCGCCACATCAATTTGTTCTTTTGCCTTGGAATATAGTAAAGGCACATTTACTCCAAAAGGTTGAGTCGTGAGAGACCGAGCTTTAATGATATGTTTTTCTAGGAGTTCTGGTTGCATCGAACCAGCGCCAATAAGACCTAGGCAACCAGAATTTGCCGCCGCAGCGGCGAGTTTTGCGCCGGAAACCCAGATCATCCCTGCTTGCACAATGGGTAAACGCGTTCCTAAAAGCGTACAAATTTTTTTTGTGTTTTTTGTTAGCATGTATTCCTCATAAATCGTCTGTCAAGGCACAACAGTATGAATTGACATGATTTTACACAAGATAGCGTTTAAAGATAGGTCTGGGTTCATTTTCGTGTTTTTTTTTCTAGGTACCTGTTATAAGACACATTACCGACTTTAACCAGAAAATCCTCCCAAACAATAGGAACTTTGTCATGGATTCCACCTCACAAAAACTTTCCTCATCTTACAAATTACTGGATACAGGAGATTTTTTGAAGCTTGAAAAACTCGGGGAATTAACCATTATTCGCCCGGCACCTGCGGCAATTTGGAAAAAATCTTTGCCGAGGCGCATTTGGGACGAGGCTGCTTTTGAATTTCGGCGTTACCAAGGCGGCGATGGGAAATGGTTTACGCTAGGTAAAAAAAGAGAAATACCTTCAGATATTATCTTAAATGGAATTAGGTTTGCACTAAAGCTCACTGATTTTGGTCACCTTGGTATATTTGCCGAGCATGCAGAACATTGGCAAAGTTTACAAAATTTGGTTAAAAAATATCAGAAGAAAAGTAACGAGCCGTTTAAGGCGCTAAATTTATTTGCTTACACGGGTGGAGCTTCTTTGGCTTTGGCTAAAGTGGGTGCTGAAGTTGTTCACCTCGATGCCTCTAAAACGAGTGTGGACTGGGCAAAACAAAACCTTAGCCTCAACGGCATGGAAAAAGCACCGATGAGATTCATTGTCGATGATGTGCAAAAATTCGTCGCGAGGGAAATTCGTCGCGGGAGCCAGTACAATGGCATCATCCTTGATCCCCCCTCTTTTGGTCGCGGTTTAAAGGGCGAAGTCTGGAAAATTGAGGAGCATTTGGAGCCGCTTCTACAAAATATAAAGCAGATTATTTGCCAAAACCCTTCATTTATTTTTTTAACCGGACATACTCCGGGTTTTGGGCCATTGTCCCTTCAAAATTTGCTGCAGCAAGTTTTCAGTGATTCTTTTAGTGCCTATAGCTCTGGCGAAATGTTTATTCCCGGATCATCGGGTAGCTTTCCTTTGCCGAGCGGAGCTTTTGCTCTTGGCTGTTAGTAGTATTAGCTCACTTATACCAATATCATCCCAATGGAAAATAGACATAGGATGACCCCCAATTTCTGTCGGTTTCTGACGTTTTGCTTTAACAGCACACTGGCTAAAATAACTGTAATAGCTGGATATAATGAGGAAAGAACCACGGCTAAATCGAGGCGCAGGAGGTTTTTGGCGAGCAGAAAAAATAAATTTCCCAGGCCATCAATGAGACCAGCCAAAATAGCCCAACCAAGAGTGATTTTTCCTGGGATAAATTCGCCTAAATATAAGAAAATCAGCCCAGAGACTATGAAAGCGCTTCCGCGCGCTACGACTAAAGGAATAAAAATGCTTCCGGGTTCAATGAGAGAAAGAAAAATATAAAATCCGCCAAAGCCAATTCCAGAAAATATGCCCATAAAAATTGGTTTTCGGTCAGTGAAGTTATGCTTAATGGTTGAGGTGTTTTCACTGCCAGGGGCGAGTAACCAAATTCCCATTATGGCACAAGCAATCCCGACTTGGCGCATCAGTGTTGGGGGCACGCCACTGAGAACAATATGATAAATGACAGGAATAGCGGCACTTACCACGGCTGATATTGGTGCAATCACCGCAGCAGAACCTTGGCTTAACCCACGATAAAGAAAGCCTAGCCCAATCGTCCCCCAAGCCCCGGCGGCGGCGGCCCAAAATAGACTCACGCTAGAGGGAAAAGATTCCTGGCGTAAGACGGCGAGCAGAAAGAGAAGAAGTGCTCCCGAAAGAGCAGAGAGGGACAAGACAAAATAGTGACTTGGTGTTTTTTTTGTGGCAATACCACCCGTAAAATCGCCGCACCCCCAAGCTAAGGCAGCCATTAGCGCAAAGCTGCAACCTAACCAGGAAATATCATTCATAGCTCCGCCTAATTTTACATGTCTAAATTATCGCCGCCTCTCTTTAAATACATTTAGGCGGTCCTTAAAGACTTATCAAAAAAGTAAGTACAAAAATAGCTCCTTTCGCGAGCTTTTTGAATCACTTTTCTGCACGGAATCTATCTTGACTTGATGAGCGGTAAATTAAGCGAACAGGTGAGTCTTATTTCCGCATTTTCCGGTGCCATGACTTCCGCTACAATAACGTTATCTTCACCGGTACAACCTTGAGCACCTTCAGCTTTTAATAAGTAGGGGAGGTCATTGCAGGGCAAGTTTAGAAATATAAAAAAACCATCTTCGTAAGATTTTACCTCATCTGCCACCTCCTTTGAATTTGGATAATATAACTTTACCGTGGCCTGATTTGCAAATTCTTGTCCCTGGTATACAAAACCGGAGATTGCATTGGTGCAAGATGCGTTTTTTAATTGGGTACCATTAGCCTTAGTGTTCGTAACTCCGCAGCTATTTAAAAAATAAACGATAACAATTGCAATGGAGAACTTCATAAAAATTTCCTTTTAAAAATTAGGGTGAAAATTACCGGACAATTTAGCTCAGTTAATGCGAAAGAGTTCATTTGGGTTTATAGAGTTAAGCAGCTGAATTCTTTTAATGATCCAGACAAAAAATTTAACTCAAACTTTGTTCTGAAATTAGTTTTTAGAGAGTTCTTAACAGACATTTATTCTAAGACGTTTAGAAAATCATCTGCCGTAACAAAACTATCTGAACTCTATGCTCTGCAACTTACACGGGTTTAAAGCTTATGAAAGTTGCAATAAAACTGACGTGTGTATACCTTTACACAAAATTTTATTCCACAAAAATGATCCCCCCATGTACACTCGGTATAAAAGCTCTGTTATGACAGTCACTTTTAAGTGATATGTTTTAAAATAAGAAAGTTTGGCCGGTGTTTTAACCAGGACTAATTGGCGGCTTCCGCGAAATTCTTTTTTTTTTAGCAAGAGTTTTAGAAATTTTGATGTTCATTTAAGCTAACAATTTAATGCACCTCACCATGAGATTTATCACGAGGATAAATATTATAGTGAGGTGGGGGTGTTGCTTCCACACAAAAACAAGGCAGAGCAAATTGAGGGAGTTATATTTTTAAGGTTGGGGTATGATTTTGACGACTTCATTATCAATGGCGTCGACAAACCAAAGGCGGCCTTCTGGGCCAACTTCAAGCCCCATGAGTGCATTGGGCTTAAGGCCAGTGCTAAGGCGCCCAATTTCTTTTTTGCTCAATAGATCATAAGCGATAATTTCTCCTGTTTGGGCGTCTCCGACAAAAAGCATCGTTTCTGATAGGGCAATGCCAGAAGGTAAGCCAAGTCCTGTCGCAATCAACTCAACTTCCGCACCGTTCCAAGCTGAAAACTCTGCCAAGTATTCCATATTGAGTCTCAAATTAGCGACTTTTGCCCCTGTTTGGGTGTTAATACGAATGACGCGGTTATTTCCTGTGTCCGCAACGTAAAGCCAACCCGAGTTTTTATCGATGATCATATGGCTGGGAATATTTTCCACTCGTTTAACGGGGATATCTGTATACATACGAACGATGCCGTCAGAGTGATCATCGTGCCCTGGTCCGTGGTCTTTTTGAAAATCATAATAAGCGATGATGCCGTGATACCCATCAAACACCCAGTATTTATTGTCACTTTGGTGCGCGATGCCCATGCAATCAGGGCTTTGGTGAAGCATGTCGAGGTGGCTTCCTAATAGGTCAGGATCATCTATCTTTGCAAAAATATCCAAGTCTGCTGGCCACAAAGCTGGTCCCATAAAGTTGTTGGCTTTTGCCATGTGGTCATAGGTATTGCGAGATTCTTGACAGGTAGCAAAAGTGTTATCGGTGCCGAAGGACAAAGAGGAGACTTCTTCCATAAAATGATAGGCCATAGGGTCTTTGCGCCACTCGGTTTTTTGATTGGCGGTTCCAGCATCAAAGACCAAAGTGATAGAATCATCGGCGCGATTCGCAATCCATAGTTGATCGGGATGAGCCGGATTAAAGGCGAGATCTCTGGGGACATTAAGCCCATCGTTTGTTGTTGCTATGACTTGATATATGGGGTTTCCATTACCAAATTGGTCAATGCCTGAAGATGGGGGACCAGCAAAGAGTTGCTGACTCGCGATGCTAGAAATAAGCAGTATTTTTTTCATTTTTGATATTCCTTTTAGGTGAAATGAGGTTTTCTGGGACCCCTTGCTTTTGGGTAAAAAAGCTCCTTAAAAAAGGGGCCTTTTAAAGGTGGTAGGTTATACCAAAATTAGTGCCTAGGGTAGTAAATAATGAGCGAATTAGTCAACTTTGAAGTGTTTTTATATCCGTCTAATATCTATTTGTCTTAATCTATAAATTGTAGTTTCTAAATCGCAAAGCCAGACTTAAGTTCCTAAAGTTATGGGGGAATAATTCTGGAGCCGTATTTAGGTTTTTAACGACTATGCTGGATTTAACTCAGCTCTTTTAAAGTCCGGCGGCGACTATTTTATATAATCCGAGCAGCAGCGTTTTTTGCTGCATAACCATCTAAATATAAAAGAGTTATTCAAATTTTGGCCAGGAAATCACTCAAAAAAGGCCATTTAGGGTCGATTTATAAAAGCGCCTAATAAAGTTCTATAATCATTCGATTTAAAATAATTTCTCAGGTTTGAAACATCAGAACCGATATATGACCTAAGGCAAAATTGTATGGCTTATACCAGGGGATTTAAAAAATAGTGCATTTTTTTTCCAATAAATTTAGATGCATAAATTATATCACCTTAAGTATCCTTTGGGTTGTAGCCTCCTGTAGCGGAGGAGGCGTTAAATCAAAATCTGATGTAGATGGTGCGTTAACTCTCAATGTAAAAAATTCCTCTGGTGGCAACCAAAGCATCAATCCCAAAACGAGTTTGGCCAACCCTGTGATTTTTGAAATCAAAGATAGCACGGGCAATCCTGTCCCAGCGGCGCGCGTTGAATTTAAACTGGTGGATGTGACAGACAAGGAAGAAGTTCTTGACGAAATGCTCCCTGAGCTTTGGGACAGCAACCCCAGTGACTTTAAGGTAAACGCAAAAGATCAAAATTCGGCTGACGAAGATATAGAAGATAGAGTGGGACGCATTGAAAGAAGCTCAGATAAAACCAATCAAAGTGGTTCTGCCAGTGTGAGCGTTTTTTCATCAGTTCATTATGATAAAAAGATTGCTATTCTTGCCAAAGTTGTAAAGGACGATTTTGGAGCAAATGGCATAGGTTTTGCTGTCTATAAGACCAGTTCGGTTGCCGAAGACAATCTCTCTTTGCTTATTACAACTACAAATGGTAATGCCGAATATGCAGGTGAGCCATTTGCGATTTGGCTCAGTGTAATTCGCGGCGGCACTTTACTTAAAGCCTTCGAAGACAAAATTACTCTTAACATCACCTCAGTATTTCCCGAAAGCTGGGCATTTAGTTCCATGCCAAATGGGAGTTATGACTGTCAGTTTCTTTCGGGACGCTGTCAACTAAGCGGAGAACAATTTGTTTTGCGGGGGGCTGGTACTGCCGAGATTACCATTAAAGATCCTAAAAATATATTTGATGATTCTCTTAGTGAAATAAGTGTCCTTACAGGAAAGCCTGAAGGTATTATATTATCTCTAACTCCTCCCGAACAAGGCGTGACTGATGCATGCCCTCGCCTCGAAAAACGGGATAGTGAAACCGAACCTTGCATCGTAATCTCAGCTGACAATGATAGCTTTACTCTGTATCCAACAATAGTGGACAAAGGAGGTAACTTTATCTCCATTGCTGAAAATGTCTCCTGGCGTATAGTTGGTGAAATTGCAAAAAAAGTTGATAAAGCGGTATCAGGTGGTGATGTCAAGACATTTAAGCCATGGCAAAGCGATATGGGGTATTTTGAAGTTACTTCTATCGATGGTTTTGTTGTCAAAAATGGCTATAAGATCGTGCCCGGAAAACCAAGCTATTACAAAATTGTCACGGAGCATGTTGGAGAAGAAATAGCTACTCAGCCATTTTTAGCAAAAGTGACTCTTTTTGATCGTAAGGACAATCAATGTGACAACTATCAGGGTGATCGCAATGTCACTCTAAAGTTCGATTCCGTAACGTCAAGCCCAAATAATACAGTACCATATCCCAAAAATAATGAATCTGTCGCAGATACCATTTCTTTTTTTGGTGGTGTTGGTTATAACACAATTCCTGTGCAAGTCACTAACGCTATGGATACTCCAAAAATTATCGTTTCGGGGGATTTGGGAGAAGCTTTAAGTGATCCTATTTCCGTGGATCCTGGTTCTATTGTTCTCGCTCGCTGGCGTACCTCTGCTAATAATGGCGGTATAGAGTTTCTTAGCCCAGAAAGCTATACCATTGATGATCGACCAAATTTTTATGTAGCGGGCTACGATGCCCTAGGGAATTTTAAATCTGATATTTTATCTGACTTTACTGTATCTACCGGTCTTGTGGGAACCTTATCGGCAACTTCAGGAATTGCTGCGTCACCTGTAGCACTTAGTTCATGTTTTGGTACCATTACGGCTCAACCACGCATATCCGGGGTCTCCGCCATTACGACGCCAGAAATTAGCTTTATTTCTGCGCAAGCAGTAGCCTACCAAATCAATACGACACATAACCGTGTTGAAAATGTTGGGTATGATTTTGATATTATATTGAAAGCAGTTGATCCCCAGGGAAATATTGATATTAATTATGATGGCGTAAAAAATTTGCAGTTTACCGTTATTTCACAAAAATCTTGGTTAGGCATTGCTCCTGATATGCCAGATACTATGGGAGCTGTGACCTGTAATTTTGTCAATGGCATATGCAATCTTCCCTATCCATCTGGAAAAACAGGTTTTAGAATCGCCGATAGCCGCCAGCCCACTTTAATTAACGTTGCCGATATTGATGGATTTATTCCTGATGCCTGGTCGGCATTCATCACTCCAGTTCGGGGTGCCGCAAGTGAAATTATTTTTGCAACAAAGGCCGGTGGCCCTACCGCTGGTGCTGAAGTTTGGCATGCGACAGGAGATACAACTTATACAACCTCTTATTTAATGTCGACTGATAATACTGTTACCATTGCGGCAGCGCTTATTGACATAACAGGAAATTTTGTCTCCAATGCGAGCGCATCTTGGCAAGGGACGGCAACCACTTTACATCCTTATCTTTCTAGTTATGGTCCGATTAGTTCAGTGGTTTTTAGTCCTAATAAACCCCAAGATAGCGGTACGATCACCGCAAGTGTGCCGGGGTATGCTGATGAAGTTCTGAATATCAATGTTATCCACGGTCTTCCGGTAAAAGTTGATTTTGGTTTTGAAAATGGGTTGGTTCATACGGCGGGCGAATGTATTAGCTTGAATATGACAGTTCGTGACGCTGATGATAACGTAGCAACGACTTATAATGGTGCTGGCGTCATAAAAATGGGCATTAAAAATCATGTTACAGGATCATTTAAAGGTAGATTTGAAAACATAAGCGGTTCTCTGTCTTTAGCACAGTGGACATCAGGGGTTGGGCCTCGCCTACGTTTTGTCACAGGCTTTTACGACTTGGTAAGTACTACATACTCGCCTACTGATTTTAGCTGGGATGCTGTTTTTAGTAGTGCCCCATATAATTACTATACAGGTACAACGTAGCCACTCTTTCTGCACTTGTTGAAACCTAAAACCAGAATCAGCTAAGCTATCCTAAAATTTATTTATAGGAGCACCCATGTCTAAAGAATTGAAAGTTCATCATCAAGAGGATTTACTTGCGGA
>JAUILP010000032.1 GCA_030432875.1 Oligoflexia bacterium
ATATATGATGGGTTTAACCACCGATAATATGGAGGAATTAACTTATCCTGCCCGAAAGCGCGTCCATAACCTAAAATATTATACCTGGGTCGAACAACAAGGTAAGACTTTTGCAGAAATTCAGGAGCAGTGGTATAAACCGGACTACTGGACGAGTGTTCATAATCAGGGAGAAGAAATTGATGCGCTCATCGAGGAGTTTAATGCGCGGGTGGGCATCCTTTAGGGGGCTATCCCTATTTTGAGGACTATTTGATTAGCCGGTCGGGAAAGGTTTAGTCTATTCATGGTACGCCGTAGAGAACGCTAAACCGATATTTAATGCGAATCTCTCTTTATTTAAAAAAATTATATGTTATGGATATGCTGAGGGGTAGCGTTTACCAATAAGTATATCGCCGCGTTATGCGTGTATCATTTATTTTATTAAAGAATTGTAAAAATCGTTTTTTTTTGATATGTTGCGCCCGGTGAGGCTATTTTTTAAGAAAAGAGGATAAATCATGAATAATCTTAATGTTATTCGGTGTTTTGCTGGTATTTTAGGTTTAACTGTTTTTTTACCCGTGTCTCCATTAAAGGCAACCCCAGCAGAACCAACCCAACCCAATCCAACCCTATCTGAACCCGGCCACGAGGAAGTCACCAAGGTTGTCGTTGGGAATGTTCCCGATTGTAGTAGTGAAAAAGTCGTTAAAGATACTTGGTTACTCCGCATACCGGAAAGTGATCTTCTTTTAAAAGAGAATCTTTTTACCATACTTAAATTAGCGAGTTTCAAGGGTTTTGGGGTAAATACCGTTCCTTACGAAGCGACAAACGAATTGGATTTATTTATTTATTTTAACGAAAAGGCTTTTTTAACTTCTGATACGGGACCTGAAAAAACAGTGGATACTAAATCAGCTGAGCTTGTAAAGACCAAGATTTTACAGGCATTAGCCGAGGTAATAAAACCAGCAAAATTAAGCTGTGTCGATCTTGCGACTCCCGAACTAGAGTCAGCGCCTGCAATGGCGTCGATAGGCATGGCCTCAGAGGCCGCACCAAATTATGAAAGCAAATCTTCAGAATGTTCTATGGATAACCTCTCGGCATGCTTTGATCCTGAAAAAGCAGGTGGTGTGACTGGCTCCAATGGTTGCCGCATTGATGATCCCATATATATTAATCCTGGTGGTACAGATAACTTGTCGGGTGATTTAGAAGACAAAATACGCGACATTCTTGGAAAATAATCTGGCGGCAAAGGTTTTATTGGGATTTTTAAAATTAATAGGTAAAATAAGCCCGTGCTCATGTTTGTCGCGGGCTTTTTAGTTCGCGCATTTATATTTGGGATCATGTCTTATTAATCTTTAAATGGTACCATCATGGCAATTAATTATGGCGTTGAAGCACTTCTCCTAAAAATAGATGACTACCGTTTATTTTTAGAGCAAGCCTTTGCGCTTTTAAAAAGTGATAATCCAAATTTTTCTTACAATTATTTTGCGCGCAAAGCGGGCTTTGCCTCGCGAAGCTTCCCCCGCGAAGTGATTACGGGGCGCAAGCGCTTAACAGAAATTTCTCTCCCGAAATTTATTCAAGGACTGAATTTATCAGAGGATGGCAGCAACTGTTTTACCTATTTGGTACAGAGTGAGCATCCGGAGTTAAATGCAGAAAAACTCAGTGCCTCCGCAATAAAAAATCTCTTGCAACGCTCTCGTAAACGTCTAGAGTCCGCCCTTGATTTTGAACAAAAAAATTTAGAATCCATAAATATTTTTCAAATCGATGAGTGGCCTAAAATTTACGCCTGCTTGCATCATCAGGTCGGTAGTACGATTGAGGAAGTAATGAAACGCACTGGGCTTGGTCGTGCATTTTCTTTAAGAGCCCTTAATGGCATGCTGAAAGAAGAGATGATCACCTATGACCCAGCTGCCGAGACCTATGTTGTAAAAGTCGGGCATTTGTTTTTGGAAAAATCCGCAAAGGACCAATTTTTTAAGCGGTATTTTGTTAACTCGCTTGAAAAAGCCAAATTTATCGCACAAGAAAATTTTGTTGATCGCAAAACCTGTTTTTTTAATTCTACATTCTCCGTAAAAGCGTCCAAAATGGAAGAGTTATGTGATGAGCTGCGTGGGGTGTTAAATAGATATGTTGATGCCAATGAGTTCGAGCATGGGGATAGTGTGGTCGTTCTCAATGTCGCGTTTTGGAACGAAATTTTAATCGACCGAAAAAAAGAAACTTTTTAATACTAATACGTTAAATTGGAGCGAACAAGGCGCGAGGATAAGGGAAAAGCGGCGTTTACATTAGGGTAAATGCATTTTTCCGTGACCAGCAACACAGTAATCGCCAATTTAACGCAGTAGTATTAGGTAAACTAAATAGCAGTCAATAGGAGATCTATGATGGATAGTAAAGAACTTGAAAGCATACTCAATGAAAAATTTCCGGGCGCTTATATCAAAGCCACGGATTTAACCGGCGGTGGTGATCATTGGCGTGTTGCCATTCATGCCCCTCAGTTTGTGGGACTTAACTTGGTGGAGCAGCATCAATTAGTCTATAAATCACTAGGCGATCTCATGAAATCGACGATACACGCTCTGAGTCTTGATACTCAGATAAAAAACTGATAACGAAGCCAAAAATGGTGTTGGATTTATCTCTTTTTAGCCTCTCTCCAGTATTTTTCCAAATCTTCAAGGCTGGATTGGCTAAGAGTTTTTTTATCTCTCACCATTAAGGCTTCAATTTTTTGAAAACGGGAAAGAAATTTTTCATTGGCATCAGAGGCTACTACCTCAGGCGATAGAGAAAGGTGACGGCAAAGCTGCGCCAATGTAAAGTAGATATCACCTATCTCATCCTTGATCCTATGAAGCAGCTCCGGTGTCATGGCCTCAGACTGTGCGGTCGTCATTTCTACTTCTAACTCTAAGATTTCCGATTTGAGTTGTTTCCAAACATCGACTACAGAAACCCAGTCAAAATTTATTTTTTGTGCGAGGATGCCGATTTTATAGGCTCTCGTCGTAGCTGGGAAAATCTTATCTATGCCATGCTGCTTAAAGTAGCCTTTGGTTTTGGCTTGTCCTAAAGTTTTTTTCTGCTCTTCGGTTTTTACCTGTTCCCACTTTGAAAGAACCTGTTCTGGACTCAGGCGAGACTTTTTTTCAGGACGCAAAAAAACATGCGGATGGCGCGCAATCATCTTACGGGTAATCCCTCGCATGACATCACTTATGGAAAATTGGTCGTTATCGCAGGCAATTTGGGCATTGAGGACAACCTGTAATAAGACATCACCCAGTTCTTCGCAAATTTCTTTGGGGTTTTCGCTGCCCATGGCTTGACTGGCTTCATAGCTTTCTTCCAGCATGAAGGGTCTTAGACTCTTATGGTCCTGCTCCAAATCCCAGGGACAACCAAATTCTGGGTGTCTTAAAATGGCGATTGTCTGGCAAAAGGCTAAAAACTCTGAAGTGATATCCATCTCATTGGCTAGTTTAAGGTGTAAATCTTTTTTGGCTAATAATTTTTTAAGTAGGGGCTCTCCGTGAGTAGTTTGTGATGTGCGTGCTTTTCTCTTTGCGGGGGATGGCAGCGATTTGTCTCCTTTAACGGTTGGTTTTTGCTGCCCAGCCTTTAATGTTTTCGTTGACAACTCGCTACCTATTATAGGATGAGCCTTAGGCGTGGTTTGCCGACGCGTTTTTTTTTCTGCCATGATCTCATCCTCAAAGAGCTTATAAAGTAGACATGTTTTGTATAAGACTCGGTATATAAGTTTCTGGGGTGGGTATCCCAAAAAAGGTCAATGTCGTAGCCGCTACTGCTGCGATAGAGATTTGCCCCGGGATGATGGGCGCTAGTTTATAACGACCAAGCGGATCAAAAAAATAGAAAGGTACAGCACTCAGCGAATGCGCTGTTTTTCCTTGTGGTCGGCTTTTAGGCAAAGCGCTTAGCCAGTCTGGATATTTTTCAGCCGTCCCGCCTTCAAACATATCGTCGCAGTTACCATGGTCCGCCGTTATGAGGATAGCGTAGCCATAGGTAACAGCAGCTTGCAACAGACGACCAATAGCTTGATCAACAATACTGACCGCGATGATGGCAGCGTCGAGATCGCCTGTGTGGCCAACCATATCACCATTGGGAAAATTAATGCGCCCACACTGAAAAGACTGTTTTTGCATGCGATCAATTGTTGCTGTGGTGATTTCTTCTGCCTTCATCCAGGGCTTAAGATCAAAAGAATTACGGTCAGAGGGGATTTCTAGGTATTCCTCAAAATTTTTATCAAGATATCCTGAGCGATTGCCATTCCAAAAATAGGTGACATGGCCAAATTTTTGCGTTTCGCTGCAAGCAAACAAGGATACTTTATGATCTATTAAATTCTCACTGAGCGTACCGGTAATTTGCGGGGGACTTACCAAATAATGCGTAGGTATTTTGAGATCGCCGTCATATTGCATCATGCCCGCAAAATAAACCTTGGGAAAGCGTTCTCGCTCAAATTTATCAAAACTCTTTTCCGTAAAGGCGCGGCTAATTTCGATAGCGCGGTCACCGCGAAAATTATAAAATACTACCCCATCACCATTTTCTATAGTTCCAACCGCTTTGTTTTCTGTATTTTTTATGACAAATGCGGGCAAATTTTGGTCGTCCTTAAAGCCTTCACTGCGAAAAGTTTCGAGAGCCTCTGCCGCGGAAAAAAAACTCCGGCCTCGACCAAGAACATGTGTTTCCCAGCCTCGGTGCACCATTTCCCAGTCTGCTTCATAGCGGTCCATGGTGATCACCATCCGTCCCCCCCCAGAGGCCATTTTAAGATCAAATTGCGGGCTTTGTAAGGCAGCTATTTTTTCTTCCAAGCGGCTGACATAACTTTCAGCACTAAGATTAGGAACATCGCGTCCATCAAAGAGAATATGTATTCTGGCCCGTTTGACTTGACTTTCTTTCGCCTTTTCGAGGAGCGCATAGAGATGCTTCTCATGAGAATGAACATTGCCATCAGAGAGAAGTCCTATAAAATGAAGGCTGGCTTGATGCGCGTTGACAGAGGAAATTAGCTCCTGCCAAACCTTGCCGTCAAAAAGAGCGCCAGAATTTAGGCTTTGGTCAACAAGTTTAGCGCCCTGATCAATGATTCTTCCGCCGCCCAAGGCATTATGCCCGACCTCACTGTTGCCCATATCGCCATCACTGGGGAGGCCAACGGCAGTGCCGTGGGCCTTTAGGGTTGTGTAGAGTGCCGTTTTTTTCAGTAAATCCAGATGCGGCGTGTGTGCCGCTGCAACGGCATTGCCAAATACAAGAGGTCGTTCGCCAACCCCGTCCATAACAATAGTGAGGAGCTTATCATAATTTTGAGACATTTTAGAGCCATCCCTTTCTTAAAAACTCGTTGGTATATCCCTTATTTTTTTATGGGGGGACCACTGTTAATAGCTGTTGCAATTTGCTGAGCAAAAAATTTTACATGCTGGGCGTTTATCCCTGCGCCAGAATTTTCATGGCTTAAATTCTCACAAAGGTGTTTAAGTTCTTGTGAAAATATTCTATTGGTTGTCCGTAGCCGCCCAGAAAGAGTTTGCGCAAGCCCCCTGAAAATTTGCGCCGCAAGCAAGGGTTTTAGATCAAGAAGCTGCAATAAGGGTTTTTTCATTAGGATGAGAGCCTCAGTTTTGGCACTGCTGGCGCGTACAGTGGCCGAAGCGGTCTGATTTTCCAAAATACTCATTTCACCAAATGTCCCTCCTTTTGCGATAGTAAAAGCAGGCTCAGGGCTATCTTCAGGGTAAATATTGACTTCTCCCTCCCTAATAATAAATAGGCCAGAGACATCTTCATGAAAAAGTATAAAGGGCTCTCCCTGCTGCCGCGTTACGGGGACACACTGCTGGAGCAAAAATTCAGCATCCTCTCGGGTAATATAAGAAAATAGATTGACTTCACGCAGATTAAATGTGGCCATTATAGATCTTTCATTTTCTTAAAAAAAATTCTACCGTTTAGCATACCTAAGCTGAGCTTTTAAAAAAATGTTTATTTGTCCTATCGTTAGGAAAAAAATACCTGACAGTGTAAGCCTAGTTTTTGTAAGAGGGCATCACAAAGCGAAAATGGGATCCTAGGGTATCAAGAAACTTTCTTGGCGTTTTTTTGAGCTGTAGAAACTGATTTGGTTGCTGAATTTAATGTCACGGTAAAAGTCGATCCTATACCGAGTTGACTTTTGACTGTTATTTTTCCCCCAAGGGCCACAACAAGGTTATGGCTGATCGAAAGTCCAAGACCCGTGCCGTCTCCCGGTGCTTTGGTTGTGAAAAAAGGATCAAATATACTATTAAGGTTTTTTTTCACCCAAACACCTCTAAAAAAAGTGTGAAACGAAAGTTCTCTCAGCGCGAACTTTCTTGGCCCGCAACTTAAGCTTTAAAAAAAGACTTCACGTTTTTTTTCCTGAGTAACTTCATTTCTAAAATTTCACGAACGGTTTTCAAAAATTTGACTTTTTCATCGCCTGCGAGTTTATCAAAGTCATTTTTCTCAAGGTCAGTGTATTCATAAAGGAGTGCTTCTAATATTCTTTTGCGTTCGCCGCGCACCGCGCTAAGTTCAGCGGAACGGTCTAGGGCGATCATAAGCTCATTTTCTTTTACGGGTTTGTCGAGAAACTCTAAGGCACCAAGGCGCAGGGCCTCTCTGATGTTATCTTCATCGGCAAAACCCGTAAGAAAAATCGCAACGATATCTGGGTTGATTTTTTTTAGTTCTTTGAGACACGGAATCCCGCCCATGCGCGGCATCTTAAGATCTAAGATGACGATATCAATGGGGTTAAGAGTTGCAACAGCTAAAGCCTCAATCCCATCCTTTGCCGTAAAGATATGTTCAAACCCAGGCTCAATGATTTCTGCGAGAGCCGAGAGGAGATCTGGCTCATCATCCACGAGGAGTACGCAGCAATTTGGATACTTAACCTGCATGTGCTTCATCCTTAATATAAAAAAATTACAGTTTTCTGACGCCTATTATAAGCCCATTACCTTATGATTTTGAAGCTTAGAATGATTTCCTTTATTGATACTGTGCGTTATGAGTTTTGCGATGCCGTCCAAGGGGGCGACATGGTTTGCCGCACCTAGGAGGATCGCCTCGCGCGGCATACCAAAAACAACGCAGGTTTTTTCATCCTGTGCCATTGTTTCGGCTCCGACATTTTTTAAAGAAAGCAAACCTTGCGCCCCGTCAGCTCCCATACCTGTGAGGAGGGCAGCAACGATGTGCAAGGACTCCCGCTTTTCCTTCGCTTTTTTAACCGATTCAAACAAATAATCAACCGAAGGGCGAAACCTGTTCATCGGGGGATCTTCAGTGATTTCAATACGCATACTTCCGGCTACCGTTTTGATCCGCATCTGGTGCCCTCCTGGGGCGACAAAAGCACATCCAGGTAAGAGTTCATCGCCGTGCTCCGCTTCTTTGACCGAAAATGCGCATAAGGTATTGAGTCTTTGGGCGAAAGCATTTGAAAAAAGGGCCGGTATATGCTGGACAATCACGATAGGAGGGACATTGGCAGGAAGCATAGTTAGAACCTGTTTTATGGCCTCGGTTCCTCCTGTTGACGCGCCAATCGCTATGAGGGTATTTTTGATATCGCTGTCCCCCGCGGAAATAAATTCTTTGGCAGAGACAAATTGGGCTGAGAATTTTTTTTGTTTGGCTCCCGCTGCCGCCCTTACCATTTCACGTATACGTTCGCCGTAACCGGCCATTTCCGCAAATGATGGTTTTTCCAAATAATCAAAGGCTCCATTTTCGAGGCCATCAAACACAGGGCCAGATTCACCAAGGCTATAGCCTGTAATAAGTATGGTTGGCACCGGATCACTATGAATGTACTTTTTGAGGTAGGTGATACCATCCATTTTAGGCATATTAATATCGAGCGTGATCACATCGGGTTTAATCGTCTTTCGGTGTTCCATCGCTTCAAAGGGATCCGCCGCTTCAGCCACGACAGTAAACCCTTTATCCTCTTCGATCAGGCGTCTTAAGGCCAGACGAATCGGGCGAGAGTCGTCTATAATCATGACTTTAATGGGCCCTTCGTCCTTTGGCTTTGCCAAAACAGTGGGCATTGTCGTCGTTGCACCCAAGGCGGGAGCTGAGGCTACTGAATTAATGGGGCGAAATTTAAGCTGTCCCGTTGCCGTAAAGAATTCCACCTTACGCCCCACTCGTCCGCCTACGGACTCTTTGGCAATCGGAATTCCAAGGCTCCTTAACATATGCCTGGCAATCGCAATGTTTAGGCGTCCAACATCGGCTCCAAGGCTCTGTTCATTCCCGTCTAGAACATCAGCGCCGCCAATTATTTTGACCTGAAGGTCTTCTTTTCGACTTCCCGCTTTTTTAAAACGCTTAAAAAGTTCGCGTATAGCAAAATCACCATAAGTATTTTTTTCATTCGGCGTCGCGAGACCACTGAGTTTGTGCGGCAGAACATAATGATTTGCGCCACCAATTTTAAGGCGAACATCAAAGACAAACACGGAAATACAGCTACCTAAAACGGTATGCAGGGAGGTCGGCTCATGGCCAACAAAAATCTCTCCGGGTTTTAAAAATACATTTTTCATGTTTTTCTGTCGTTTACCTTTGCCATCTATTTTAGTTTTTACGGTATACAGCAGGCGCAACATTAGTCAGGCCATGGTCTAAACCAGCAAGACTTTCCGAATGTCCCACAAAAAGAAAACCACCAGGGCATAAAGCTTCGCTCATCTTCGCTATCGCCTGCCGCCTCGTTTCTTCGGTAAAGTAAATCAAAACATTGCGCAGAAATATCACATGAAAGCTGAGATTTCCAAGAGCGGAAAAACTTTCGAGCAGATTGTGGCGTCTAAATTTTGCTACCGCTGATAGCTCCGGCTTAATGCGGTAGAAGCCTTTATTGGAGCCTGATCCTCTAAGAAAAAATTGTTGTAACTGTGCCGGTGAAAGTGGCGAGAGTAGTTCCTCAGGGTAAATACCTTTTTCGGCTTTTTGTATAACATCTGTATCGATATCGGTACCGAGGATTTTGAGGGGAATACCCCGAGCACCAGGATGTTGTGCTAAAAAATCTAATACAGTCATTGCTATAGTATAGACTTCTTCACCGGAAGAACATGCCGCTGACCAAATAGAAACACCTTTTTTAAGGGCACCACGCTGCAAAAAATCTGGAAGCACGACTGATTTTAAAAAATCAAAATGTTCTGGTTCCCGAAAAAAATCAGTTTTGTGGGTTGTTAGCGCATTAATGCACGTAATGGCTTCAGCTTCGCTGTTTTTTAAATAGTTTATGTAGGCTTTAAAATCTGGGAGGTCAAGATGATGAAGTCTTTTTGACAGGCGCGCCTGAATCATCGGGATTTTATTCGCTTCTAAGTGAACGCCGCATCTTTGGTGCATAAAATTGGCAAAAAATTGATATTCCTCTTGCTTGAGTGATACGCCTTTTTCAACGACTTTAGGCGGAATAAAAAAACTTTTTTCTGCGATATTACCCATTAAAAACCACCTTTTTTATTGTTCTTAGCATTTTGGTCGTTGGCCTAAAAACTTTTAAATCAGCTTTTTCTTGCGTTTTAAACCAGAAAACCTGCTGTTTGCTTATGCGGCACGTGTTCTTTTATGAAGCTCGTACAAGCTTACTACATCAAGTATTAGCGCTGCGCGTCCATCTCCCAAAATCGCTCCACCGGCAAATCCTTTTGCTCCTGCAAGTTCTTTGCCGAGCTTGCGAATTACTACTGGCTGCTGTCCAATGACATCGTCGATAAAAAGCCCAAACTTTTGATTGTCCACATCAAGGACAACAATAACGCCCTTTCTTTCCTGATCTTTGGTTTTCGAGGTTACAAGGATATTTGCCAAGCGAATGAGTGGAATTGTTTTGCCGTCAAGAACAAAAACTTCGCCAATCCCCGTCAAGTATGTGAGATTGACCGCATGTGGCTGAACCATTTTATTAACCTGAGATAGAGGAACGACGTATCTTTCTTTGCCAGAAATCAGCACCATTCCATGAATGATGGAAAGGGTTAAGGGCAGCGTGATTTTAAAGGTGCTGCCGTATCCAACTTTTGATTCGACAGTTATACTGCCGCCCAGTTTATCAATATTTGTTTTCACCACGTCCATTCCGACGCCACGCCCAGAAAGGTCGGTGACAGCAGGTTTGGTAGAAAAACCGGAGCGAAAAATCAAATCCTGGGCTTCCTTGTCAGATATCACTTGGCCCTTGGGAAAAAATCCCTTTTCATAGGCTTTTTCTCTCAGGCGGTCCAGATTTAGTCCTTTGCCATCATCACGTATTTCTATCATCAGGTGACCGGATTCGTGATAGGCGGCGAGAGTAATTTCTCCGATTGCCTTTTTGCCTGATGTCCTACGCTCATCGCTTGCTTCGAGCCCATGATCTATGGCATTGCGAATTAGGTGTACTAGGGGCCCATCAAGCTGTTCTAATATGGTTTTATCGACCTCTACCTCTTCGCCTTGGAGAACAAAGTTTACGTCTTTTTCTAGAGCCTTGGCTGAGTCGCGTACGATTCGCTTCATTTTTTGAAATGTCGGCTTAAGAGGCAGCATTCTTAGGCCCAGAGCGAGATCCTGTATATTTTTGCTGATTTTATTGAGTTGATCGACGGCACTTTGAAACGTCGGGGAAGCGAGATCGGTGCGAAACTGAGAAATCACCGAGTTATAAGTTGAAAGCTCACCGATATAGCGCACGAGTTTATCTATACGCCCTAAATTGACGCGGATACTTTCTTCAGTTTGGCCAGTAACCGAAGTAGGTGCCTTTGCTGGTTCATCGGACTTGTTTTCTTCGGGTTTTGCCTTTTCGTTCGTAGGCGGCGGCTGCGGACTTGGTTTTTGGCTTATCTGGTTTTTAGGGGACTCAGTAGCGGGCTCGTCATCGAAAAAACCAAACCCCTGGGAAGTCTCAGTCTGAATGACCTCAACTTGCCCTAAGTTCTGACCCTGTAAACAAGCTTCAATTTTGGCGTACAGCTCACTATATTCTACGTAAGTATTATGATCTAAGGATAGCGCATTAACAAAATGCGAAAGAAGATCATTAGAAGACAGGAGCAGTTCCATAACATCAGGCGTTAATGATATTTGTCCATCTTTAATTGAGGTCATTAAGGATTCGAGTTTATGCGCAAATTTAGAGAGATCAGAAAAACCGGTGGCAGCAGATGAGCCCTTAAGCGTATGAACCACGCGAAAAATTTGCTGAATGACTTCCTTTTGGTTTTCTGTTTGTTCTAGCTCAAGAAAAAGTGTCTCTGTATCCGTAAGCAGTTCTTTTGCTTCTTCGAGAAAGCAATTTTTTAATTCTAGATCGAAATCACTCATTTATGAGGTACTCCCCGAAATTATTAATTTACCATGAGTAAAAATATCCTTCGGCAAATATTGCCATAAGTTGAGAATGGCTTTTTCAAAGAATTCTGAGAATTTAATTTTTATTAAAATTGCTCTAAGCTAACATAACAAATGACAGATATTTTTGTATTTTTATAATTGGCCGTAAGTAGGTGGCAATGTGAGTGATCCAGAAAAGCAGGCTTTTAGGATCTTAACGAAGTTTTTTCTTGAAGAAATCGCCTTTCTCCTGAAAACCTGCCATGCGATTTTAATGGACGAGTCTCTCTCTGCCAATCTTTCTAGTAGGTTCGAGGCTTTTTCTAATATCGTAGCAAAAATGGGCCAATCTGCCGCCCAAATCGATCAGGAAGTTGTTATAGAACTATCTGATTTAATGGATGATTTTTCGCGCGCTGTCCTTCAGCAACCTGAGCGGGCCACCGAGGAACATCAGCACCTCCTAGCGGGTATGGTTGAAGCTGTTCGTGAGCATATTTTGATGCAGGGTGACATCACCGGAGTTCTTGCCCTACCCCAGGTAGAAAAAATTAGGGAAATACTTGTGAAGATTAATGAAAAGCGCAACCTCCTGCCCGAATCCAGGGCGGCGATTAAAGGGGTGAGTTTTGACCCCTCAATGCAGTTGATTAGGCGCACAATTGAGGGCAAGGTGCAAGAAACTGAAGTCACTTCCAAAGAAGCCCAGATATTTTCGCTATTTAGAGAAGCCAAAAACCATGCCGCGAGCCGCCAAGAAGTTCTGGACGGTGTTTGGGGGGCCACCAGGGTAAATGAAAAGGCTTTTAGCAGCCATTTATCTAATCTCAGGCACAAAATTATGCCCCTTGGCTTAGACATCACTTTGATTTACCAAGGGCAGTATCAACTGATTGATACTACACTCCTATCGCCCGAAGCTCTGGCTCTTCTCCCAACCCGCCGAGGCCGAAAAAGAGTCATAGTTGAATGAAGATATGGCGTCAAATCGGCTTCCTAAGCAGAAAGTCATATATCTGTTACTCATGATATTTTAATAAAATTTTCTGAGTTGCCAAAATATCTTTTGATTTAATGTTAAACTCAAATTTATCTCTCTAAAACCAATTCTTAGAAAACTCAGAAATTGAGTTTCTCAAGCGTTTAATTTTTCCTCCGAAAGACCAAGCATCAACGGCAATTGATGTGATTTGGTCAAATTTATTATAGGAGACTGATTATGACTGATTCGTCCCACGATCCCCACGGTCTTGAAGGGGTCGGGCAGCAGGGAGGCAAGCGCAATAAGCATCTTATTTTTTCGCTTGGTCCCGAATCCTTTGGGATTCCACTCTCTCAGGTCAAAGAGGTGATTGGCATGGTCGAAATCACCCCAATCCCAAATGTTCCTCCGTTTTTTAAAGGCATTATCAATCTGCGGGGGCATATCATTTCGGTGATTGATTTGAAAACAAAACTTTCGATCCCTCGCAAGGAAGCTGATTCTAAAAAACCCTGCATCGTTATCTGCAAGTTTAACGATATTGTTATCGGTTCTATTGTCGATGACGTCACCGAAGTCTGTGGTTTTGAGGAGTCAGCAATTGAGCGGACCATAGATATTCAGTCGAATGTAAGCCGGGACTACGTTACAGGTGTCGCAAAGATACAAGGCAAGGGGTTAACGCTACTTCTAGAAATCGGCAAGGTCCTTAATGTTAATGAATTAGAAATCCTTCGATCACAAACAAAAAAAGCTGCTTAAAGCTTATTTCATATGGAGTCAAATATGTTTAGCAACATGAAGCTTGCGACTAAGATCGCATCTGGTTTTTCTCTAATTGTTCTCATCATGCTTGCTTTGGGGAACATGGCAATTTGGAATATGAAAACTGTGCAAACTGAGTCTGATAAACTCAGTAAGGAATATGTTCCAGAGGTAGAGATTGCGGCTGATCTTGAGCGCAATTCCCTTCTCACGATGTATGCGATAAGAGGATATAGCTTCACCAGTGACAAATCTTTTTTAGAAGCTGGTAAGAAAACTCTTTCAGCAGTCGAAGCAGACATAAAAAAGGCTTACGAACTCGCGGCTATTTCGCCGCATCTTGAAGTACTCAAAGCCAATACGACCAAGGCTGAAGCTTATGTCAAAGAATATAAAGATCTTCTTACGCAAACGACAGAAAATATTGACCGAATGGCTGCTTCGCAGACCAGGATGAATGAAAGTGCGGCTAAGTTTCTTGAGTCATGCTACAAATATTTAACGACCCAAAATGACCGACTTGTACAGGAAATAAAAGATAAGTTTGCCAGTGAAAAACTTCAGCAGCGGTACCTAAAAACGATACTGATAAATGACGTCCTTGATTTTGGCAATGCAACCCGTATTGCAGCGTGGAAAGGTGCTGCTTTAAATGACCCCAGTTATTTGCAAGAAGCAGAAAAAAATTTCCCAGAAATGAAAAAGAAACTCAATCAACTGCGCCCAATAACAACAAAAGAAGAGGATTTGAAGGCAATTGATGAAGTCGAAAAAAGTGTTGATGCTTATGCTGCGGCTATGGAAGAGTACCAAACAGGGCAAGAAAAAATGGTAGAAATCAACAAAAAACTCGGTGTTGCGGGTGATAATGTTATGAATATCGCAGGAGCAACGGCCCATAAAGGGATGGAGCAAACAGGAGAAATTGCCACAAATGCCTCGGCAACTTTGGCACAAAGCCTTTGGATGCTCATTATAGGCCTTATCGTCGCAACCGCTCTTGGCGTGATCATGGCTTTTACGGTGACCACAGCGATTTCACGGCCACTTAAGATAGCAATAGATGGCATCAAAAATGCGACAGCGCAGGTAGGCTCGGCTTCTGAACAGCTTTCCAGTGCCGCACAGCAGCTCTCAAGTGGGGCCAATGAACAGGCGAGTGCGATTGAAGAAACATCAGCCTCCCTCGAAGAAATGCTTGGTATGGTACAAAACAATGTGACCAACGCTAAAAAAGCCAATGAGCTTTCTACCGAAGTTAAAAATATCTCTGAGCAGGGAAATGAGTCCATGACCAAACTGCAAAGTGCTATGGGGGAAATCCTCAGTAGTAACGATAAAATCGAGCAGCTCGTCAGAGTCATTGGCGAAATCGGTGAAAAAACCAAAGTGATGGATGAGATCGTGTTTCAAACCAAACTCCTTTCTTTCAACGCTTCGGTTGAAGCAGAACGTGCTGGAGAGCATGGCCGAGGATTTGCGGTGGTTGCTCAAGAAGTCGGTAATCTGGCCCAAATGAGTGGCAAATCAGCCCAGGAAATTTCCCAAATTTTGTCTGATAGTATTAAGCAAGCCGAAGCCATCACCACTGAGAATAAAAAGAAAGTCGAAATCGGCAACAGTTATGTACTGGAAAGCGGAAAAATTCTTCGCGAGATCACGAGTTCTGCAAGTCAGGTGGTAGAAGGAGCCAGCCAGGTATCCTCCGCATCCGAAGAACAGGCGACGGGCATTAAGCAAATCACCACGGCGATGACAAATTTGGATAGAGCTGTACAAGAAAACGCGGCGACTGCTGAAGAAACGGCTAGCACTAGCGAAGAGCTTAATGCCCAGGCAGACTCTCTTAACACTCTCGTACAGTCCTTGGTCTCATTGATGGACGGCAAAAGTGGATCAATGCAGCCACCATCAAGCTCTCAGGTGAGGGCGGTGACCCCTAAATATGTTCCTTCCACCAGCCATAGCATAGATGGCGGTCATAAGGGAAAAGTTCTTTCTATTGCTTCTGCAAAGAAATCGGCACCAAGACCTAAAAACGACGGCTATAAAGCTGTTGTTGGTAGTGATATTGGTTCCGGCTCCTCAGAAGGTGGATGGGAAGAGCTTTAGTTTAATCCCCTCAGTTTTCCTTTTAACCTCCGATCTCCATAAAAATTAAAAAATGGGGAGCGGGGGGTTTTCCGGTTTAAAAGGGGGCGTATCTTAAGATTAACCGTACAGGTTTATGTTAAGGTCCCCCCCCTGACGTTTTTGGTCATGGTTGCCAGGACCTAAGCTTATTCTGCTTTTTTCACTCATAAAATGAAAAGTTGAGGCAAACTCGTATTTGGGTGTTACAAATGACTAAAACTTTCGATCTGTGGCTACACGCTATAAAAAATTGAAGAAGAATTACGAAGGAATGATTGCACTTGGCTGCACGATAATGTGGCTACCTTTATGAAACGTCAACAGGCCCTAATTCTCAAAAAATAATTATGTTGATAACCCAAAAGCAAAATAATCTCCTAAAATTACTCTAATCTCTTGACCAATTTCCTAAAATCCGATCTAATATAAAGTATAACCGATAAATTTTTGTAGCCCGTAAGATTCTCTAGTGGAGTGGCCTTGCTTATTAGAAATATCTTAGGGTAGTTTAGTTTGGAAAGTTACGATACTTCGATGTTGCACGGATGCGCATTATGCTCTAGGGAGTGAGTTTTTATGAAGAAAATTGAAGAAAATAGGTACCCCAATTCTGCTACGCTTTTTAAGTTTTGCAAGGATGCTTTGGCCTTGAGATATGAAGGAAAGGTAAAAGTCATTGATCAGGATGTGGGGGCTATACTTGGTTATGATCCAGCCGACTGCAGTCACTGGAAAAAAGGCAAAAAAAATATACGAGGTTTAACAGCTTATAAAAGTTTAGCTGAGACTTTGAACGTCGATGAACGCCTTCTCATTGATATCGCTTCCGGTCAGGTAGACTATGATGAAGCTTTATTTGAGTATAAAGGCTATGGGGATTATCAATTCACTAATAGGACCTTAGACGGCCTTAAAAAAGAATATTTTAAGAATCCTGAACGTTGGCACAATACGCCTTTCGAGTCCGCCTTTGAAGTCAATAAAGACAAGGTTGTCGCTATAGCTGAAAAACTCCTCACTCAGGGACAGTTTTCCGAAGCGCCTATTTATGTGCCAGAAATTTTACGCTTTTTCCCTGAAGTAACGGCAGTTCAAAGGGATACAGGCGATATTATGGACCTTATTAAAGTTACGCCGATGGCCAATTTAGATGGAGAGTCAACGGAAATTGCTATTACCGCGTCTGTCGATAAGCCTTTTATGCGCTATTTGATTTTAAAGGAACTCTTTAAACATTTGCTCAGAACTAAACACGAACTCGTGAAAGAACTTGGTGATGTTCCCCCCGAAGTTCAGGAGATACAGGGCAATATCTTTGCCGGGTACGTCTTGGTGCCTTCTTCTTTGCTGCATGCCGAGGTCGAAAAAGTTGATTCTTCTCGTGATATTGTCGCACAATTAGCCTCCACGTTCTGGGTATCAAAATCTCTTCTCAATCAGAGGCTCAGGGAGTTTTTAAGCTCAGGCAAATAATAAAGTCTCATTAGGTGGTGAGTACCTCCTTTCAACTTAGTAAGTTTCCTTTTTATTCACCCTCTAAACCATGTTTGGGATAGAGGGTTTTTCATTTGTGAACGGTAAATTTAGAGAATCATTGCTTTAGGGCACTTTTTTGTGTTATGAAAGTTGGGAAATTAGGCTCTAAAGATAACATGAGGCCGGTGAAAATAAAAAAAACTTAAGCTGTGTCATTTTTACTAAGATATTAATATATAAGTTGTTAGTGAGCTAAGGGGATGATTTTTTAATTAAGGGTTTGTGGTACAATAGTGGGTACAGTTATAAGATTGTGATGACAAGGATTGAAGATAGTAAGCCTATTGAGGAAAAAAAGTTAATGAGTATCTGGCTGACTTTTTATTTGACTTTTCTTTGTTCGCTCTATCCCGAAATAATTGGAGCGCAAGTACTTCAGGGTGCTATTTCTTCCTCAATTTCTGAAAAAAATGTGACAGAAAATCCTAAATCTCTAGGTCAAACAACACAAAAAGCCCCGGCCAATGCCGACGATACTTCTTCACAAGATAGCATGGAAATTCTTGATTCAGAAAAACTGGGCATCGAAATCCTCGGAACTATTTCTGCAACTGATCCCAAAGAGGGGGTCGCCCTCCTAAAGCTTGAAAAAGGCGAAGCTAAGGCGTTTAAAAACACAAGCAAAGGAAACAATATTATCTCAACAATGGGTGGGGTGAAATACCTTCTTAAAGAAGTCTTTGACGACCGCATGATACTCTTTCGCGAAGGCAAAAAATTTCTTGTTTATAAGGATAAGTTTATGCAAGGGAGCAAAGCTCCTGGGCACCGTATCGCTGCTGCTGTTAAGGCGGTAGGAGCGCGGATAGCTGATCAAAAAAGTTATTCACACAAAAATCCCGACGGTAGGGTTGTTTTTAATCGCGAAAGGAATAGCGACGGCAGTGTTTCGATGACTATGGATAATTCTTATAAGAAACATCTTCTCGATAATCTTCCGACAATACTCATGCAAGCCAGCGCTCTGCCGTGTCAAACCAGCGACGGCAAATCTGGCTACCAGTTACTTCAGGTTGATGAAGAAAGCATTTTTTCAGAAGTTGCTTTAAAAGATGGGGACTGTATCACGTCAATAAACGGAAACCCATTGAGCGACGCAGCGAGTGCGGTAAGGCTGCTTCAAAGTCTAAAGTCAGAAAATAAAATAGAATTCGAGGTAAATCGCGGCGGATCTACCTCAAATTACTCTCTCGATATAAATCAATAATATTATTTGACTTGGTATTTTTTACGGAATTTCTCGATACGTCCCTCGGAGTCCATCAATTTTTGCGTCCCGGTATAAAAGGGATGTGAGGCACTAGAAATCTCCATATTTACAACCGGATAGGTATTACCATCTTCCCAGGAGGCTGTCTCGCCAGAGGTTTTAGTGCTTTTGGTTAAAACAGAAAATTCGGTTGAACTATCTTTAAATATTACGTAGTTATAGTTTGGGTGGATACTCTTTTTCATGACAAATCACTCACTTCATATGTATATTATTAACGACTAAAAATCACAACCCGCCCACCATTTAACGAAAATCGCTATTTTGATAAGCAAGACCTTATAAGTAGTACGGACTAGGTACAAAATCAAGAAAAAAAAACATTATGAGTGATTTTAGTACCTTTTCTAACAAGATGCCCGCATGATGAGATAATCAAATCTCGTTTCTTAAGGAATAGAGCTACTGGACTCTATTAATAAAAACAAGCTGGGGTGGGGGAGCCGTTAGGCTATCACCACGCCAGCTGTCGTTCGTGTTTTCGTTACTAAACCGCAAGAGCGCGATTTAGGCGGATGAATAACTGCGCTTATTCTCCCTCAGTAGCTGGTTCATCAGTTGCAGGAGGTGGTGCTGCTTCTTCCGGTTGTTGTGCTGCTTCTTCCGGTTGCGCCGCGGCTGCTGGATTAGCTTGATTGCTGCGTGTTCCGCCATTGCCGCTGCAAGTAAAACCTGCCGCTGATAATTTCTCCGCAATTCTATCGACGACCTGCTGGCAATAAGAGCCATCATTATGTGCCCAAGCTACCTCACTTTCGTTACCAAATTTTGCATAAATGACACTACATAATTTGTTTTCAGGTTTGATCGTTTTGATTGATCTCATGTCGCCACCTGACTGGCAAGATTCTTCGGATAGAAGCTCACCAGTCGGGACCTCACCGGAAGATCCTGCAGGTGTCGCCTCAGTGGCTTGCTGCATTTTTGCTGCTTCTTGGGCTGCTGCGAGTTCCTCTGCTTCCTTTTGTTTTTGGGCATCTGCTTCAGCCTGAGCAGCTTTCGCCGCAGTATCTTCGGCATCAACTTGAGCACTTGTTTGCTCTGTTGTCGCTTGCACGGGTTCTTCTGGGGCAGCTTTTTCTTCACTTGTGCACGCAAATACAAGAGATAATAGGGTTAGAGAATAAGCTAATTTGGTCAGCATGGGAATTTTCCTTACAAGATAGGTGATGATATAAAGTATTTCTCAAAACTGAAACATGAGAAAATACAGTACTAAATATTACTTTTGTTATGGAAAAATTTCAAGCAATGCTTAATACGCCCGCTCCCCGATATCAGAACACCGAAGACCCGTGATGCGCATCAAAACCAAGTATGTCAGTGACATATCGACGAGCGGGAACATAAGTAGGAGGCACAGGCATGGGATTAAGGGTCGTTTAGGCTAAGGATTCGGCTATGGCGTCTAAGGCAACCCCAATGTCTGCTTCTGTAATATCAAAATGCGTCACGGCTCTTAGGTAAGGTCCCCCAACCGCATGCATGAGAATCCCCTTGTTTTTTAATCTATGCACTAGGTCTTTAGGCGTGATCGATTTATGGGTGAGGCGAAAGCGCACCATGTTGGTATCGACTTCTGTCTCGTCAATGAGAATAAAAGGGTTTTTACTTAGGCCTCTGGCCAGTTGCTGGGCTTTAAGATGGTCTTCTTTTAAGCGTGGCCAGATCTCGTCTAAGGCAACGAGGGCAGCACTCGCTAAGACTCCTGCCTGACGCATACCCCCACCGAGGACTTTACGCAGTCTGCGGGCCCTTTGAATAAACTCCAAATCACCAACCAAAGTTGAGCCGACAGGAGCCCCCAGGCCCTTGCTAAAACAGAGGCTTACCGAATCGAACATGGCGACGAGCGTACTTATTCCCGTATCAAGGGCAACGGCGGCATTCCACAAACGTGCGCCATCAAGATGCATACTTAGGCCTGTTTGGGCTTTTAGATTGGCTATTTCATTTAAATAAGCCATTTTTAAAACCCGTCCCCCCATGCGATTGTGCGTGTTTTCTAGGCAGAGCAAACGTGTAATCGGGGAATGCATATCGAGTGGTCTGATCGCAGCTAGGATATCATCAATACCAATGCTACCGTCTTTTTGATTGAGCACAGGTCGGGGATGAATGCCACCAATACTAGCACTGCCACCCTGTTCATAATAGTAAATGTGACTGTCCGCTCCAAGAATCATTTCGTCACCGCGGCTGCAATGTGACATGACGGCTATGAGATTAGCCATAGTTCCTGAAGGTACAAATAAGGCTGCGTCTTTTTTGCATAGGTCTGCGACCCGCTTCTCAAGATCATTGACGGTAGGATCTTCACCGTATACGTCATCACCGACTACGGCCTGCTGCATGGCGGAACGCATTCCGATTGTGGGGAGGGTAACCGTGTCACTTCTCAGGTCAATTACGCGATTAGGCATAGGGCACCTTTATTCGATAATTTTATTGCGAATGACGGATCTTTGACCTGAAGAAAGAATTTTTTTACGCATTCGAAAATTCTTTGGAGTAATCTCAAGCCATTCATCGTCTTCGATATATTCTAGACAGCGCTCAAGTGTCATTTTACGTATGCCCGCTAGAATAGTCAAACCATCGGAAGAGGTGGTCCGCACATTGGTCATTTTTTTTTCGCGGTTGGCATAAACATTTATATCATTTTCGCGGCTATGTTCGCCAATGATCATGCCTTCATAGATTTCTACGCCCGGGCCATAAAATAGCACGCCGCGATCCTCAAGCGATGATAGAGCGTAGGCATTGGTTTTTCCGGAGCGATCGGCGATTATGGAACCATTTTGACGGTGAAAAAACTGTCCCTTATAAGTGTCATAGCGTAGAAATTCAGAGCTATATATACCTTGCCCTTTTGTTAACGTAAGAAAAGTGGAACGGATGCCGAGCATGCCGCGGGTTGGTATTTGAAAAGTCAAACGAACTCTTTGGCCTTCACTTGTCGCCATGAGTGTTTCAAAGTTCTGTAACACCCCTTTGCGTGATTGCATCAGTTCCGTAACATCACCACTAAATACCTGAGGGAGATCCATGGTCACTTGTTCAAAAGGTTCTTGAAGTTCTCCGGTGATTTCATCTTTTTTTAAAAGCACCGTGGGACGCCCTACCATAAACTCTAAGCCTTCGCGGCGCATTTCATCAATAAGGACGCCAAACTGCAGTTCTCCTCGGCCTAAAAGGCGTGCTTCAGCATTGGGATCATCTTGCTTAAAGCTAAAAGCAACATTTTTTCGGCATTCTCTGACAAGCCTCTCCGCTAATTTTCGCGATTGAATGGCTTCGCCTTCTTTGCCTGCAAGAGGTGAATTGTTTATGGAAAAAACCATGCTCATAGTAGGAATTTCAACCGAGATGCGGGGAAGAGGCGTTCCTGTGTCATCATTAGTTAAGGTGTCCCCAATCTGGAAATCCTCACAACCAGCGATGAGACCGATATCACCGGCATCAAGCTGGGGAACATCAATTTGCTCAAGTCCTTTAAAGGTCAAGATTTTTGAAACGCTAAAGCCCTGAGATATGGGGTTACCTTTACTATCGACGCCTTGGCGATAAATTTTTTCTAAAGGCTTAATCTTTCCAGAAAGTATTCTACCGACAGCGATTTGCCCTAGATAATCAGAATAAAAAAGATTAGAGATAAGCATGCGAAAAGCGGTGTTTTCTTCAATTCGCGGTGAGGGAATGGTATCAATGATAAGATCAAATATGGGCATAAGATCTGCTTTTTGCGTACCAGCAAGAATACCATCGATATCTTCTTGGCGTTCCGTACACCAGCCTTTACGAGCACAGGCATAGACTATAGGAAATTCACATTGATCATCACTGGCACCGAGCTCAATGAAAAGATCAAACGTTTTATCGATCACTTCTTTGATGCGACTGCTCCCCTCAAGTTCTGGTCTATCGACTTTATTGATGCACAAAATAAATTTATGACCATGATTTATCGCTTTTTGCATGACGAATCGCGTCTGTGGTAAAGGACCTTCTACAGCATCGACAAGAAGAATTGACCCATCTGCCATACTGAGAACACGCTCTACCTCGCCGCCAAAATCAGCGTGGCCAGGAGTGTCAATAATGTTTATTTTGGTGCCTTTATATTCCATGGCAGCATTTTTCGCTTGAATGGTGATACCGCGCTCTTTTTCCAAGGTTCCACTGTCCATAATGCGCTCTTCTTTTGATTCGCGAATCGAGCCAGTTTGCCGAAAAAGGTGATCAATGAGAGTGGTTTTACCGTGGTCAACGTGGGCGATAATACAAAGGTTGCGGATGTTTAAAATGGTCACCAGAATTTTTCCTTACAGTTTAAAAAAATACTTTCATTCAGCTACTATGAAAATAACTAGAATCTGCCTATCAAATTATAAAAATTGCGCAAGCATCTATATAAATGCCATCATTTTTTGCTTTCGTCCATTAGACCAAGATTTTTTTTATCAGGCTTTGAGGATAGAATAACATTTTGCAATAATTTAGAGAAATTACTCTTTTTAGTGTGGATTTCTCAGGCACAACAATATAACCCTATATTTGAGCCTAAAGTCCACCTAAATAATTGCATCTAAACTAAAAATTATTTTTTCCCCGTGCATAATTTAAGCCGCCAACATCAAAAATCCCCTATTTTGGTTTGCTTTTCTAAATTAATTGTAAAATTAAGTTGTTAGGTCTTTTTTTGATTTTTTTCTGTTTTAATCGTTTTTTCATGGAGTCTGTGTGGTTATCACCTAAGCCTTGCTTTTGCTGGGGAGGATTTGTTAACGCGTTTTTATGGGACTGAACAATATTATTTCTAACATTATCGTGAGCTTGATATTTTTTAACCAGCTGAAAGTATATATAAAAATAGCTTATCTGTCAAAAGAATCAATTTTTCTCCTGATCGTGCCGAAGCCTTTTGTTGATCATGTGATGGTCATTATTTAGAGGAGAAAAAAACTAATGGTTAACTTAAACGTAAATATTTCTTCGGGGCGTTATCATTTAAATGTGTGGGGTAATTTTTTTGCTTTAACAGCTCTAATCCTCTCAGCAGGTTGCGGAAGCACAGATTTTGTAGGAAGACCCGTTGATGGAACTTTTGTCGACTCCGATAATATGACTCCAACGGGTAGCGGTGATCAAAGTGGAGTTTTGGAGGAGACTTCGGATGGGGTTGATCCAGAAGAACCGCTAGGTCACCTAGAAACCCAGGGAAATGACCTGAATCTTTTACAAGAAACATTTATACAGGGCCTAATTTGGGAAGAAGTTGAGGACTTTAGTCAAATTAATATACGAAATGTGCTCGATATCCTTGTTGTTATTGATAACTCCAGTTCCATGCTCGAGGAGCAGCTCAATTTATCTTCAAAATTAGCTCCACTCTTGTCCCACGTCGCAAATAGTGACTGGCGTATTGGCATAACTACGACTGATCCCGTAGGCGTCGATCATTATTTTGGAACGGCAGATGATTGTATGGTGGGGGTTCTTACGCCAGAAACTGAAAATTATGAAGAGGTCTTTCGTTTAATGATTGAGGGTGTTGGTACCTCAGGGGCTTACAATGAAATGGGCATCAATGGAGCCATAGCTGCTTTAAAGGGTGAGTGTCTCGGGGGAAAAAATTGGCTGCGTAAAGATTCGGCAATAGCCATCATCATTATTTCTGATGAGGACAACTGCTCGGATGGTAAAAGTTGTCCCAATAATGAAAATGATCTCATAAATTATTTGCGCTCCATCAGATCAGATCCGGAAAAGGCAAGAATTTACGCGATTATTGGCAAGGATACTCCATCGGATAAGGTAAAGTGTCCTTACGATGCGCCTGGAGACACCTATATAAAAGCTGTGGCTGCCACGGGAGGGATTTATGGTGATATCTGTGATAAGGACTATACAAAAGTACTAAAAAATATTTCCCGGGATATCAGTTCGCTACTCATAGATGAATTCGTATTGCGACAAAGCCCCTTAGCCAAAATTCAGGTGTATGAAAATAATGAGGAAATTAGCTTAGAACACTATGAAATCCATGGTAGCACCATAAAATTTCTTAAAGCTCCGGCAAACGGTGCGGAAATTAAAGTTAAATATCTCGCCGGAAAAAAAGAAGCGTTTGTAAAGCTTGCGTTAAAAAAATATGCCGACCCCACAAGCCTTAAAATTTACTTCAATGATGATGAAGAACCATTAGGCTATCTAACAGATTATGTTTTTAATGAAGATGGCAAAACCATTGAATTTCTTAATATCCCCCCTACAGATACGAAAATAAAAGTAACGTACAAAAAATTAGAGGAAAATTATAAAGCTAAAAAAGATTGATGCCTGCTTAGGTTACTAGGCTTTTACCGACAACAGCTGTGATTTTAGGGAACGTTTCTAATCAGTTTCATCGATTTCCTGCGTCTGAGATCCTGAAAGAAGCAAATATCCTTTAACATAGACATAAGCCGAATAATAGGAAAGGATTAGCGTTCCCCAAATTAGTACAAGACCAATTTCTCTGAGCGGTAAACCAAATATAGGGTAGTGCGTTAATAGAAAGGTGAGAGCAACAGATAGTAAAAATGTTTTAACTTTACCCAACATATTAACGTCTATATTTTTGTTTTCTTGCAAAGCTATAAGGCGAAGGCCACTCATCGCAATGTCACGGCAGAGGATAAGCCCAGCTAAAAACACGGGAAGTTTTCCCGAAGCTGCCAAAACCAGAAGCGCACTCGCCGACAGCAATTTATCTGCGATGGGATCGAGCAAAGCCCCAAGCTTTGATTCGCTTTTTAGAGCACGAGCCAGAAAGCCATCAAAAAAATCTGTAACCGAGGCAAGGGCAAATAGGAAACCGCAAAATATAGTCAGGGCATGCAATCCCCACGGATAAAGAAGAAGAAGGATCGGAACGCAGGCAATTCGGGCTAGCGTTAAATAATTTGGCAAAGTATACATAAAAAGAATTTCTTCGATCAAGGGATTAAAAATCAATTACCACGATTAACGTGTTTTTTAATTCTAATGTCAAATACTAAAGCACCTCATTATACTCAGTTTGTCACTAAAGCCTATAGGTATTAGGCATTAGAAGGCAAAGATTGCCTCTCACGTTCCCGAAAATTTTTTTTTGAGGGACTACCTTTTCTCTTCCGAATCTATTGGTGTCGTCATGTCAGATGCCGTAAATAGCGGCGTTAGAAGCGGCGGAATGATGCGGACCGTGTTAAAAAGCAAAACCCTAAGTTCTCCGGGTTGGTCCGGGCTTGACCTGGCCTGCGAGCGCGGAGATTTTTCGGCAACGGTTAATTTCCCATTTTTCATGCGGGCCCTTATCGGTTTTACTACAAAGTCTTGTCCATCTTTGCTGACCTTGACGGGGAATTTATCTTTAGATGTTATTTTGTATCCTTGAGCGCCAAGCTCCTCTTCGAGTAGTTTACGCGTAAAATCGTCTAGAGCTAAAGCACTTCTTACCCGCAGCTTTTCACAATCAGGGCAGCGCCGTCCAGCCCAGCGCAAATTGGCTTCATTAACAAATATCTTGGCGCCATCTTTTAAACGCTTTTGATTCCAAACCCAAGTTTTTTCCTTGTTGCAATAGGTACATAAACGCCATGGAAGTTCCATTTATTCTGAGTCCTTTAAATGAATATGATAATGCCTTATTATAGCACTTAGGCTAATTTGAAACCAGTGGGTGTTTATTTAGAAAAAAATAAGAGGAATATCAACAAATGGGGTTATGGAAAAGTATTCGCGACCGCTTTAGCCGATATGATCTCGAAAAATTAATTGATTATCAAAATCAAAATGAACTAGGCACGGTAAACTATCAGCGTGCTATCATTTGTGACATTGATAAAACCTACCTGGAAACTCAATTTTCTAGTTTTATTGATATTGCTAAAATCGCCTTTGAAGAGGCAAATGACAAAGTTACGGTAGCGGGTGCTGGTGAAATACTCAAGCTACTGCGATGGGAACCATCCATTTCTCAAAATAGTAGTGAAAGTAAGATTGCCCCCGTTATTCCCTGTGCTTTACACTTTATTTCATCTTCACCACCACAGCTTCGTACGATTTTGCAAGATAAACTTATGCTTGATGGACTTGACTGGACAAGCGACACCTTTAAAAATCAAGCGTACAATATATTAAAAGGAAAATTAGCATTACTAAGGCAGCACATCGGCTATAAAAGTAAAGCAATTTTAAAAGTAATGAATGGGGCACCTCAGGGATCTCATTTTTACTTTATAGGTGACAATGTAGAAACGGACCCTTTTATTTATTTGGGTATTTTTCTCCTGACTCAAGGTTTTATTACTCTTGATGGGTATTATAAATTTTTAAATATTGCTAATTTGAGTGAAAGCATCATTTCTTCCGTTCTAAGTGAGGCAAACAAACTGAGGCAACAAACGGCGGAAGGTATTTTTATTCGCAATAATGGCGAACAAGCCTTTTTGCCTGAACCGCCCCTGAGTGATCCCATCTGTTTTTTTGATCACTTTTATATTGCGGGTTTAAACATGATTACCCAGGGTATTTTGCCGGTACATATTTTGCCAAATTTAATACGCATTTTTCACAACAATTATGATTATGATTTAGCGCAATCACTTTTTTATGCCCAGCAGATGAATCGATATCTTAGAGGCGAAGAGCAAGTTTATGTCGAAGACCATATCAATCTACTTCGCGAATCTATTCCTGGGTTAAAGGCATCAATGCATGCTTTAACGACTCAGAAAATGAATGTAAAAATTCACCCAATCACAAAGAAAAATCTTCAACCCTTGAGCGAAGAGCAGATTTTAGGACTTTGCCGGACTTGGTTTCGGAATTATGTGCAGCGGTCAGGGCGCTAGGAAATCCGTACTACTAATGTTATGCAAATTATTGGTGATTTCAGTGCGAATATCTCCTAATAGACTTCCATGAATATCCATAGAAAATGATGCTGCTTTGCTCCAATCATAAAACCAAATGGGTTTAGCTTTCAGCTCTTCTGGTTCATCATGATATCTAGGAATGATATGGGCATGCAGTGCGGGCTCAAGATTTCCTAAGATTTCATAATTTATGCGTGCGCAGTTAAAAATTTTAAGGATAGCATCGCCAATGATCGTCATATCGTTTAAAAAAATATTTCGCATGTTTTTTGGTAAGCAATTTAAATGGGGAACAACGGGATCAGGATATAATAAGCAATATCCTCTGGTAATCTGAGGATCGCCAAGGACAGCCCATCCTGATGGCATGCGCATGATAAAAGGTTTATAAAGACCTAATTTTAAGTTTTCTACGCGTCTATGAATTTCTGTGGGACGATCAATTTCCATGTTTATACCTAAGTTAAATAAATATGAGGCCACTTAAGCAATATAACAAATGATAGGCTAAAGAAAATTAGTAATTTAATTGATAACCGTGGAAAGAATATTTGCTGTCGCTGATGCGGTAAAATTAGCTTGAGTCAACAAAGAGGTCGATGCACTCATGCGAATTTTGCTTTCGGTTAAAGCTGCTACAGCATCAACATAATCGGTGTCTGCCATCTTTGATTTGGCCGCCGAAATATTTTCCTGGTAAACATCGATATAGTCCAGGGACCTATTGAGCCTTGAACCCACAGCCCCAAAGACAGCGCGCTGTTTTGATAAATTTGTCAGAGCTTGATCATAAATATTGGAAAAAATGTCATCTTCTGGTTCCATCAATTCCTGGGCATCCTCTATAGAAATACCTTCATCTAAAGACGAAGATCCTAGAAGACTCGCGACAGATTTGAGACCTAGGGCTTCGGTCGTCGCACTTAATTCCTTCATGCCTGTGAATCTTAAGGTATTTATATCGTTTTCGCCTCCGATCCCTCCGCCGCCGTCTTCATCGACAGCTGGGTCGCCTAGGCGGAATATGAGTTCGTCAGGGGTTTTACTATCGTGGCCATTAAGTAACGGGATGCCGTTAAATTCAGTCGTTTTTGCGACCCGATCTATTTCGTCATGTAAGGCTTCATATTCAATAAATAAGTATTTTCTCTCCGTATCATTAACTGTTGTGCTGGCTGCAGCTATATTTATTTCTTTCATGCGCGTAATAATATTGTTTATTTCTCCCATGCTGGACTCGGCTATTTGGAGTAAAGAAACAGCATCATTAACATTACGCTTAGCACTCGCGAGACCGCGAAGTTTGAATTCTAATTTGTCTGCCAGTGCTCGCTCTGATGGCCGCGGATCTTCTGAGGTAAAGACTTGTCCCGACGAAAGCTTGGTAATAGCGTCAGAATTTTGCTTCTGAGCATTTCTTAGGTGACGCCCCAAGCGATCGGTCATTGATTTGTTGTTAATAGTAAATGCCACAGTAATCTCTCATTTTTTATGCTGATATTTCTGGACTATGAGATTCAGTCTCCCCATTGATGCTTATATCTTCTGATTTGTGTTCCTCACCATCAGATTCAACCGTGAGTTTGTCTATTGCCGTTTCTTCTGAAATAAATTGTTTAAAGTATTCGGAGTGTTCTAGTGACTGAATTAGGCCGGAGCGGATGCGCTCAAAATCAAGCAAATTTCCTGAAGAATTTGCCGTATCTTCCTGCAAGTCGCGAGCAAAAGCTACCGCATGTATTTTTTTAAATAACGCAGAAAGCTCAGCCACATGCTGAGATGATTCTTCAATGCCTTGCGTAAAATTTAATGCTGCCATAGACGTGCCATAATAAATATTTAAAATTTTGTCCTCGCTGGAATTATTGGATAGGTAACCGAGCATTTCATTGACAACTTCTCCGCGTAGATTTGTCAGAGCCAGTTCGGCTTCTTTTAACATTGCAAATTCACTTTGAAGTCCAGAGAGAACTCCAGAAATTTGAGTCCCTGCACTCAGTGATCCTTGGGCTTTTCCATAAATATGATCGATTTCAATATTGATGCTTCCCGACTCTATGTAGTTTTCTTTATAGCAGTCGGTAAAGGCCATAATATCTTTTTCAGCTGACATGACATTTGTATGCGAAGTATTTAAATTTTCGGAAGCATTTTTCGCCTCATTTTGGATGGTAAAAAGTAGCTCTGTGATGGAACGCGTTGCCATGCTCGAGCGTGCGGCTAATTTTCGTACTTCATCAGCAACTACAGCAAAGCCACTACCTTGCTCTCCAGCTCTGGCGGCTTCAATTGAGGCATTAAGGGCAAGTAAATTTGTTTGTTCCGCAATATCATCAATGACATCAATGATGCCTACAATTTCCTCGGTGCGTTTGGAAAGGATATTGATGAGCTCCGAGGCAGAATAAATTTCATGATTGCATTTTTTGATCGCTTTGCCAATATTTTCAAGGGTGCCAAAATTTCCAGAAAGCCCATCTGCAAAAGTGTCAATGCTTGTTTTGATCTTAGCTAATTTTTCAACCAAATCTTTTGACAGCTGTGAAAACTGAGTCGTTCGGCCATTCATCTTACCTATAGCTCCAAGCGCAGATTCGGCTTGGTGGCGCTCCACCATGATTGAGTCATTTAATGAGCGCACTTTGCTGGCGATTGCGCGAGATAGAATTTTTTCCCGATGATAAGAATCAAGCAATTCTTTTACCTGAGTCTTTATTGTCTGTAAGGTGTTACCCACAATGTTGACATTCTTATCTTCATTTATGGTAGCTATTTTTTCCTCTGCTTTGAGTAAAACTTTCCTGATATATTCTTTGTCATGATGGCTATGAGACTTAGCATTGTTAAGGGTAATGTTTCCCATGCGTAGCGACCGAATCAAGGCAGCATAATCCTGACTTATTTCAGAAAGTTTTTTAGGAAGTTTGGCGAATTCCGGTTGTAGAGAAAATCTGAAGTTAGGCTCTGTTTTCGCTTCATTTTGTTCTCTAGGTTCTTCAAGGGGTTCCTTATTTTGTAGCATCATCAATAGCAAAGCTACTATGCTAACAAGCAAACCTAGGACAAACATTCCCAGTGGAATAAAATCGATTGTGACAGGGGTAATATCATTATTGAGGAGCAATTTATCGAAATTATTTCTGACGGACTCATACATGAGTATTTGATCGGGATATAAGGCACTTTCTAGAGCTTTTATTGACCTAGCTAGCTGACCCGCATCTAAATCAGATTTAAAGAGACCAAACGTATTATACCTGATTTCACTTTGGAGTATGATACCGACAAAAAATAATAAACTAGAAATAATCAAAGCTAATTTGACCGATTTCAAGGTCTTCATATACCACTTCTCCAAAAATTATTCGAGATGACGTTCATGTCTGTAAAAGACTTATCGTCTCCCTATGAGAAGGGTTTAATTTTTTTTTACTATATGATAAATAAATGCGTTAAAAAAATGCTTGGCAAAAAACTTGGGCATTACATAAAAAAACCATTAAAAATAAATCATTTTTGACGGGTTATAAAATTAGCGAAATACTTTTTAAAGCTTAATTCTGGCGAATAAAGTACATACTATTTACGGCTATACAGGATATAAATACCCTAAATATAAAGGGTGTTTCGCTAAAATTGATTCTTTACCGACATTTATCCGCCCAAATTCTTTCTGCGTATTCGGGATGATCGATAAAAGGATTGCGATTAAATTGATAGGAGGCATAAATTTTTTCGTTGCGGTTTTCTTCCTCGATGCTAACAGGGTCATCTTTGTGCCACTTTAACAACGTGCATAGATATCCCATATTGTTTGACGAATTGCCCTTGCCCACGATGATATCAAGGCCAGAGCGCTCCGCACCGTATCGCGTGGAAACATAAAAAACGACGCGAGCGGTATCCCCTTTAAATTGATCTTTAGGTTCAAAGGTCGTTTTGGATACATAGTTATCCTCAGCAAAGCTGATTTCTTCACCACCCTCGGCAAAGTCTTTATTGCCACGAATGGAGTTGAGGCGGTTTAAGGTAGGGCGCAGGTGATGGACATCTGAGTAAGCAGCGGTGCCTTTGACACCACGCGAAGATGGCCAAACGTGCTCGCGGTTCCACAAAGACCTTTGTTTTTCAGTGATTTCATCTCCTGAGTAAAATAGTTGTATGTGGCTTCCGTCAGGACTACGGTCAGTCTTTGCGAGTACTTTATCCGCTTCGTTGTAGGAAAGTTTTTTATTGTTTCGGATTATTTGATAGAGAGCATTGCGCAAACCCTCACCTTTAATATCATCAGTGATTTCAGCATAATAATCATTTGCGGTCAGATAGCTATTTCGGTAGGTGGCATCTTTAATTTGGGAAGAGGCCTTATTGATATTCGAACCGCAGCCCTGTAGAAAAAGTCCCAAAAGAAGGGAGGAAAAAATTAATCCGGTACTAAGATCCTGGAAAATGCCACATTTTCTCATGCTTTGCCCCTTAAGAATTAATTAGTCACTATAATGACTTTAACAAAAATAGGTGCTAATTAAAAATTAACAATTGTTAGAAATATGTTAGGAACCGGGTTTTGGGGTTTTATGTTGGGGGCTTAATTTTTGCCAAAACGCGTTTTTTAAGCAGAAAAGTGGCAATAAAAGAAACGATAAGAATCGCAATGATTATCAGGCTTCCCGTCTGAAACTCTTTTATTTTTTCCTCTAGGAGTTCCCAGTTATTGCCAAAGGTATAGCCAATCCAAATCCAAACAGGTACAGAAATAAGCGCAGCAAACCCATCGAGAGCAAAAAATTTCACATAGGAGGTTTTATAAAGACCTGCGGTAAAAAAAAGGGGCGTGCGAAGACCAGGTAAAAAACGCGCGATAAATATAACTTTGTCGCCATATTTTTGAAAAAAACTGAGAACTTGTATTTCGCGCGGTACCGGCATGATCCTTTTATAAAAGCGCGTCTCTTTAATCTTATAACCCTTATGATAACCGAAACTAAAAACAATACAGTCACCTATAAGAACGCCCGAAAATAAAATAAGATTGGTTTCTGTAAGGCTACTGAAACCACGCGCCGCTAATATACCACCAATGATAAGGCTAATATCTTCGGGAATAGGTAAACCAAAGCCACAAGCTAGAAGGACAAAAAATAATATATAGTTTGCATAAGCGCCGTGAGAGACGAAGTAATCATAAAATGTCGTGAGAAACTGCATGAATCCTCAAAAAATAGTTAAACACTGGATTATCCAATGAGGCCAATGCTCCGGAGGTTTAGGCGGCGTAAAAATTCGTCAAAAACTTTGGCATAGAGGTCATCACCTAAATAAGCATCCTCGCATTCGTGATCAATATTAGGATTGTCATTAATTTCAATAATAAATACTTTACCATCTTTTTCTTTGAGATCCACGCCATAAAGACCGTTGCCAATGATATTTGCTGCTTTTAAAGCCGTTTTAACAACCTTTTCAGGGACTTTGTGAATGGGAAGAGTTTGCGATTGTCCCCAGTTGTTTTGGTCGCTAACGCTATGATCATATATTTGCCAGTGGCCTTTTGACATAAAGTATTTGCACGCGAAGAGGGGTTTATGATTAAGGACGCCGATCCGCCAATCAAACTCCGTAAAGAGAAATTCTTGCGCTAACAATAGAACTGATTTTTTAAAAAGCTCTTTTGTTTTTTGCGTAAGATCTTCAACGTTTTCAGCTTTCACAACACCTACGGAAAAAGACCCATCGGGTATCTTTATGACCATCGGAAAGCCAATATTTTTTACGGCGTCGGTAAGTGTATGCTCATTATCTTTATCTAAAATCATGGTTTTAGGGGTAGGTATTTTACGGGAGCTTAATAGCCTTGACAGATAGACTTTGTTGGTACAGCGAAGAATGGACTGAGGATCATCGATGACGACTAATCCTTCGCTTTCAGCTTTCTTAGCAAAACGATAGGTATGGTGGTTGAGTGCTGTCGTTTCCCTAATAAAGAGAGCATCATATTCGAGCAGTCGCGAAAAATCTTTTTTCTCCAAGAGGTCGCAGTAGATTCCCATGGATTTGCCAATGGTGATGAATTTTTGTAAGGTTTCGCTATCAGAGGGTGCCATTTTTTCTTCGGGGTTATGGAGAATGGCTAAATCATAGCGGTAAACCTTGGGGGCACGGTTTTTACGCCAAATTTTATGGGAAAAAGAATCAAGCGACTCGGCAAAAATATTTTCTCCTTGGTCATCTAAACCGGTTAAGGAAATCGGTTTTAAAGATTCAAAGCGCCAAGTTTTTTCCTTGCGAAACTTAACTTGGAGCAACGGGAAAGAAAAAATTTCAAATATTCTGCGGCCCAAATCTTTGAGCAAAGGATCAGGAGCGCGGCCAAAATAAAAATTAACCGTAATTTCATTGGAAAGCGCAGTTTTACTGAGCTCTTTTGATTGTTCTATGAGTTCATTAAGATCATCTAAATCTAGGCTATAGAGTGACTTTCGTGATATATCATTAATAGCCCGCACATCGGGAATAACACGGTGGCCTTTTGCTTCGGCTAAAAGGGAACAATAATACCCCTTACTGAGGTAGCGGTACGATGAGCATAGATTCACCACGTGTGTCGTTTGTGTGCTTTCATTAATGGGGAGATTGAGATATTCATCAACAGTCATAACTTGAGCACTGGGATAAAAAGCTCGCCAATCTTCTTTTTTTTCGATGACAATAAAAAGTTGTGCCACAGTAGTCCTATTTCAGTGCAATGTAATACAATACAAAAAGGGGATGGAAAAAAAATCTCTCTTATAAAAAATATAAGGAAAAGATGAAAAAAAGCCAATTTAAACTTCGTGACGCTAAAGAAATAGATATACCGAGTCTTGTCACTCTTGAGAACACCTCATTTCAGTCTGATCAGCTCAGCGCCCGGAGCTTTAGGAGTATTATCCGCCGGGGGCATTCAATGACCCTCATCGCTGAGGATGAAAACGGCAAGATTGCAGGCTATGCGATGGTTTTATATCATAGAGGGACCTCTTTGGCCCGGCTTTACTCGCTTGCTATCGATCCCATGTTTAGGGGCCAAGGAGTAGGCAGGCAATTAATGCATGAAATTGAAATTAAAGCCGCCAGGGATTTTTCCTCAGCTGCAATGCGCCTCGAGGTCCGTCCAGATAATACTGCAGCGATAAAGCTTTACGAAAGCCTTGGCTATCACAAATTTGCTGTGGCTGAGGATTATTATGAAGACCATTCCGAAGCCTATCGTTATGAAAAAAAAATCATTTCACCAGAGTTTTTAGCTTTTAGGCCGGTTCCCTATTATCAGCAAAATCTTGAATTTACCTGCGGACCAGCATGCCTGATCATGGCGTTTCGCGCCTTTCAGCCAGAGTATCCTTATGATTTAAGCTTAGAGCTTCAGCTTTGGCGGGAGGCCACGACTATTTTTATGACTTCCGGGCATGGGGGATGCAGTCCCAGAGGCCTTGCATTATCGGCACATCGCAGAGGCTTTGGAGCAGAAGTGTGGTTAAGCAATAAAGAAGTCCTTTTTCTAAAAAGCGTGAGGCAGGAGAAAAAACAGGAAATATTAAAAATAGTACACAAAGTTTTTGAGGCCGAGATTAAAAAGGCAGGTATTCGCATTCGCCACACGGTAATCAAGCTCGAAGATATCCTAGCCGCTTTGGACAGAGACCAAATACCTTTGGTGCTGATCAGCGCTTATCAGATTACTAAGACTAAAGTGCCGCACTGGATCATTGTTTGTGCTTATGACAGTCAGCATGTATTTATTCATGATCCTGATGTCGATGTGGATGACCGCAAGGATATTATCGATTCGGTATTTGTACCCGTTAAGAAAACGACATTTATGAAAATGCTAAAATACGGAAGCGAAAAACTTCAGGCGATGGTTGTTATAAAACCATCGCCCTGAGTTGCGGTGTTTTTTTGCGTGTCTGATGCCTATTAGGAACTCGTGCTGCCGCTATCAATGGTAGTTTGAATCAGATTGAGAAGATCAGTTTTTTCTTGTTCGCTAAATTTGCCGTCTTTTCTGAAAACCAATTCGCCTTTTTGATTAAAGAGGGCGATGCAGTAACTATCGTCGCTAAAGCCCCACTGTTTTACCAGTGATCTATGCATATCTTTGACGTAGATGGTGCGGGGAAATTTTTCCTGTTTCGATTTTAGTGCTGAGGAAATAAAAGTATTGGGCTTCCAGGTGGCATCCATATTTATTATGGCAATAGAGGCAAATTTATCTTCGGCAAAGCCTTTGGCTTTAATCGCATCAGCAACATCTTCGTTGAGATCTTTTTCATCTGGATCGACATAAAACATGACAAAAACTTTGTCTTTGATTTCACTGGCACTCCAGGGTGTGCCGTCGAGGCGACCGCCCTCATCACCAGATAGTGTTATTTCTGGCGCCGCCTTGTTCATTTCTAAGGCTGCCAAACCCATGCTCGAGAGACTAAACGTACCGGCCAATAAAGCGATTGAAGTGAGTTGCATAGTGTGTTCCCTAAATGAAAAATTATGGAAAAAAACTACGCTACCACAGAAAGGGTGGGCGGTCTTCAGCAAATTTTGTCAGATTACTGAGGTTCTGGGGGCATTTTGAGGTTTTTTAGATAGAGAAAGGCCTTCATAATACTTGTGACGGCAGCAGGTTTTCCCGGGGCATCGATATCAAAGAAACTGCCCATCATCATTACCAGAGGTTCCCCTATGGGTGGGTACTGGATATGTTCATAAGAAAAGGCAAAGGCGTCCATGACCGCAGGACAAAAGATAACGGGACTTTTGTAATCCTCTTCAGCTAAGAAATGTTTAAATTCCCCGAACTCACTGTCAAGAATCTGATATTGTAAGGGCTTATCGGCGGCTCCCCGAGGCTCAAAAAAATAAAACTCAGTGCCATTTGTCGTATTATTATGAATCACTCGAAAGTGGCCAACGCCCTGACCCGCAAATCCCCCGCCACTATAAAGGCTCCAAACCTCTATGTTTTGGTTAGCAAAATCATCTTTATGGTTTTCTTTAAAGCCTTGGGCGACATAATCGGCGCAAAAAGGCGGCTCGACCTTTTTAGTGCTTTCGGCGTCGGCACTTTGCGGCGCGATGCCATTAAAGGGGCGAGGGTCAAGATTGGTGGCATGAGGGTTTATGGGGTCAGTTCTACCCTCTCCCCCCGCAAGAGCCGTCGGGGTTTGGTTTTTGCCCACGATATTAGCATTTTGATCTACTCCGTGGTTGACTAAATCGGTTTCCAGATAGGTTGTCTGGGGCTGTAGGGAATTGCCTGCTGAATCAACGGCATTTTTACTATCATTTTGCGGTGATATTTTTTTAGGAATACAACAGCTTATAAAAGCACAAGAAAAAGCGAGTTTTAAATAAGTATGCATAATTCGGAACCTTTCATTTAAAAATCATGACACCGACCCTTAAGGGCAGCGCGTTTTGATCGTCTTAATAGTTTTGGGCATGGTTTTTTCGGTGAACTGAATATCAGTATACCGAAAGGTTTTGCCGCTAAAGTTTTTGGCCTCAACTAAAGTCCATTGTAGGCGGCAATCTTGTTTGTTGCGACTGCGGTTTCTGGCGCAGACGGGTATAAAACCGGGATCTACCCTGTCCATGAGATCCGGTTCTGGTTCCAGGGTCCATTCACATTTTTTTCGCCCCTCAGGATCACAGGCGCCAAAGGCGAGGATAAAAAGCAGAGATTTTAATAAGCAACGCACATTTTCACCAATATTGGGGTTTCTATTACGACGTGGTTTTGGCAAAATAAGCAGATCATTATGTTAATTCTATCATTTTTAGATTTTTTGGGTAATAGCTAAAGTTATGTCAATACAAAATGAACTCGGAGAATATTTGTTTTTATGCGAAGAAATGCAAAAACTCCAAAACTTTATCGTGGAGTCACCTGAACCTTACTGCCTGACAATTTCGCCTAAAAAATATATGCGACCCGCTGGTTTAGGGAATAAACGTTTTGCCTTTGCGCTCATGGCCCTCACCCATGGTGATGAAACCGCTGGGATTGGTATTGTTAATGCCCTCCTGAGGCTTGCACTCGCGGGTATTGTGCAGATTCCTTTTCCCATAGCGCTTATTCTTGGCAATATTGAAGCTGCTGAGCGAGGAAAACGTCTGTGGCAAAGTGACCTCAACCGCAGTTTTGGTTTAGAAGCAAAAGATGTCGCCACTTACGAAGAAAAAAGAGCACGTCAACTCTCAGGGATATTAAAAGAAACGCTGTTTTTTCTTGATATCCACCAAACCATTGAGCCAAGTGCTTGTCCCTTTTTTATCTTTCCTTATTACAAAGAAAGCTACGCCTTTGCTAGGGCTATAGGCTACCGGCACCATATCGTAACGCATTGGGGGAAGCCCTTTTCGGTTTCGGGCAAGTGTACCGATCAATTTGTCATCGATCATGGTGGTGTTGGTATTAGTATTGAACTCGGCCAAAGAGGTCTTCATCCTGAGCAAATAGGAGATGGTCTCGGCCTTACCCTCAACTCCTTTGGTGAAATTAGCCATTTTCTTAACAAGGGCGAGCACCTGAGTTTTTCAAAAAATAGGGTGGGCGAAACAGAGGAAGGAAAATTATTTACATTTTCGCAGATAGAAAAGTTCGAAGCCGATGGGAAATTTAGCCTAAGACCGGGGCTGACAAATTTTCAGCCCGTGAGAGAAGGAGATAATCTCGGTACCCTGGACGAAAAGCCACTGCGCGCAAATTCAGATGGGTTCATCCTATTTCCCAAATATACTTCCCCTATGCCCGGCAAAGCAGGGGAAGCCATCAGGATTTTAAAGCCCATCAGTGCGGTCGATTTGCCAAAGGCTGATTAGGTAGAGCGGTTTTTTCGAAATTATTAGGGCCTGTACTCACATTAATGCGTGGACCTAGTCGATTTCGCCAGCCTAGGCGTAAGCTCAGACGGCATCGTGGGTCTGGGTGAAACACGGCGTCGTTGCAGCTTAGTGCGGCCTGGCCAATTTTGTAAGCATTGCGACTATCCGATGCAAAAGCAGCTTGGTCGTTTG
>JAUILP010000001.1 GCA_030432875.1 Oligoflexia bacterium
TTGCTGAAAATTGCTGAAAATTGCTGAAAATTGCTGAAAATTGCTGAAAATTGCTGAAAATTGCTGAAAATTGCTGAAAATTGCTGAAAATTGCTGAAAATACATGAAATATATGTGTTAAAAAAATCTCTCTTGATCTTTGTTCACCTTGGGATTTGGTTCTGAGGTCAGTATATGACAATTAATTTTGTTTCATCGCCGAATACATTAACAATCATTTTTTAAATTAACGGGTAGAAGGGAAGTGGTCTTTCTTAAAGTTTTGTTTCTAAAGGTTACATGCCCTCTTGTGTATCATAAATTGTTTAGATGATTATTTTGAATATTCATAAATTGGAGCTGTTTATTCATATCATCACAATGCCTACTCAGACTAATCTGCCTATACAGACCTCTAAAATTTACATATTTTCAAATATTGATGGAGCGTATTTATTGGTTCCTCGGTATATGAGGTATCCTTAATTATTAGTCATCCGCCTTTGTACCAGATTTATTAATAAATTAAAAAATTTAACCATATGTTTGTTTTTCTTTTTCTTTTCAAATTAGCTGCATGAAATATTATGTTTTCAGATTATTTTCGCAAAAAATGGGTTAATGGCAGAATTAAGCGCTAATTCGCTAATTTTTTCTCATATTCAAATTCAATAAAGAACCTTCCAAATATTGAGGTGCTTTTTTATTTGGAATCTATTTCATATTTCATTATGTTTCACGTGAAACATTTCTCCTAATGTTTGGGGGAAAATAATTAGATGAATTTGTCCCGGGGTTCTACCTTTAATTCGACAAATATTCGCCTAAAGTTGACCAATCTAATCTAAAGTAGTTTCATGCGATCATCGCAAAGGTCGGCATGCTTAGCACAGTATTAAGCCTATATATATTCGACACTCAGCCTTTTTCTATCCAAAACGAATCAAAACCAAAGCTATTTTAATCTCCGCTCTTTTCCTAACAACCATATTCATAATCGTTCATGGAAGTAATGAATCGCGATATTTTGGGGTGATTCTGAAAAAATTTAACTATAATTATAAAATTTAGTAACTGAAGCGTCGAAGAATAAGTTTCTAAGAATTAGGAAAAATACTAAAATTTTAAAAAATTGAAACCAGAAAGTGTTTTTAGGAAATCATTTGTGGAAAAGGGAATAATAATTTAACCCAAATATCATTAAAGGTAAATTTTAGCAAAATTGTCCCAGGTGGACAAACTGTTCTGGTGAGACCTATATTTAACTACCAATAGAATAGTGAATAAAATTGTTGTTTATAGATTTAGGATATATCTATGTATAACAAAAAATGCAGCGTAAACCCAAAATTTATCTATTTTTCCATTGCATAGGTATGTTAGGGGTGCGGGGGGCATGGAAATTAATGTATATTTAATACAAATGTTTCACGTGAAACATTTACAAGCAATGCCTTGCCAGAAAACACGGGAAGTTATATTATATCTACTGGGATCCCATTTAAAATAACACAATAAATACAGATGGTTGCTGCCTTTTTAAAAAACAAGTCATTTATTTTTACAAAAAGAAATCGACAAATTTATATAAATTAATGAAATAATTAATTTTTTTGGAGGATAGATGTCAGCAAGAATAATAGCCATTTCGAATCAAAAAGGCGGAGTTGGAAAGACAACAACTTCTGTTAATTTAGCGGCATGCTTAGCGGCAGCAGAAAAAAAAGTATTGCTGGTTGATTTGGACCCACAGTCTAATGCTGGAAGTGGAATAGGCATCTATACACATGAGTATTCTCAAAGCCTATACAATGTTCTCGTTGAAGAAGTGGCGATAAAAAACATCATACTTCATACGGAACTAAAGTATTTAGACATTGCTCCGTCACACCAAGATTTGATAGGCGCCGAAGTTGAACTGGTGAGTGCTTTTGGCCGAGAAAATCGCCTAAAAGAAGCGCTTGATACCGTTTCTGAACTTTACGACTACATTATTATAGACTGCCCTCCTGCACTGGGTCTGCTTACCGTTAATGCCCTAACGGCCAGTCAATTCGTCCTAATCCCCCTTCAGTGTGAATACTATGCCATGGAGGGATTATCTCAGTTACTTAAGACAATAAGTTTAATTAAAAAAAGGCTAAACCCCAATTTGGAAAAAGAAGGTATATTGTTAACCATGCATGATAAAAGAAATAATTTGTGCACATTGGTTGAAAAAGATATTAGACACCACTTTACCGATGAAGTTTTTCCTATGGTAATCCCAAGAAATATAAAACTTTCAGAAGCCCCATCATATGGCAAGCCGATTATTCTCTATGATATTGCAAGCAAAGGCGCTGCCGCTTATCTAGAGTTGGCGGCTCACCTTATAAAAAAGCATGAAAATACAAACAGTCAAAACAATAAAAACCTTGGTTTAAACATACCTGACTCAAGTGTTGATACGTCCTGGCATGACCGATAAATATTTTTTTGATTAAGGCCATCGTTACATTAAAAAAACAGGATAAAGAAATTAAGGTCCTAATATAGAAAGGTTTTTTAAATGAAAGATTTAGAGCAAAAACCATTTATACCTTCCCCACAAGTAAAAAAAGCTGGGGCGTTAGGAAAAGGAATTGGCTCCCTTATCAGAGACATTGATGATTATGGAAAGGATGCTCAAAACCAAAATCATGAAGGATCTAATGCTATTTCTTACCAGCCACTCATGATTTCTGTGGATTTGATAAAAATAAACCCAAGGCAGCCTAGAAAAATATTTGATAAGAAAAGATTAGAAGAGCTTGCGACGAGTATAGCTAATGATGGCATTATTCAGCCTCTTGTTGTGTCAGAAGTTGCTGGAGATCAATCCTCTTTGGCCAAAGAAAAATATCTCCTGGTGGCGGGCGAGCGTCGTTTGCGCGCCGCAAAACTTGCGGGTCTTCTCCATGTTCCTGTAGTAGTAAAGAATATCGCCAATGAAGACCTCCTTCGCATCGCGCTTATTGAAAATATCCAAAGAGCAGACTTAAACGTCATCGAAGAAGCTCTTGCCATTAAAACCCTTATTGAAGAACTAAGGCTCACTCAAGAACAGTGTGCTATCAAATTAGGCAAAGACAGAACAACCGTTACCAATATTCTGAGATTACTTAATTTACCCGAAGAAGTTCAGAATGACCTTGTAGGTGAAAAACTCACTATGGGTCATGCGCGTTCCTTTTTAGCTTTAGAATCTAAACAAAAAATACTTAAAGCCAGAAATTTTGTTATAGAAAACGAATTAAATGTCCGTCAAACCGAAATACTGGTTAAAAAGCTTCAAAAGCAGGAACAAGAGGATTTAAATCCCCAAAAACCAAAAGAAGATAAAACTAACCCTAATCTAAATTATATAGCTGAAAAAATAAGGGCAAAATTAAAAACAAAGGTAGCTTTTAACGGTACAGCCCAAAAGGGACAAATAGTTATTTCCTATTTTTCATTAGAAGATTTTGAACGAATATCTGAGCTGATTTCCTAAGTAGTTCGTTTTTTCCATTCAAAAAATAAATAAGGGATGTTGAGAAATTTCCCATGAATTTAGCCCAATACGCGCTATGTGCTCCTGCTGTGCTTGTTATTGACAAAAAAAACAAATATACAGAAAAAATAACAAAAAAAAATATAAGAACAGCTTGAGATTAAGGTGATTTTAGTTTAAAACCTTTTGCCAGGGAGTTTTTTTTCCGAGGTTAAAACACAATGTCTAGCTTAAATATAGCGCCGAATCCAAAAGCAGTTGCATTATTATTAATAATATTTCTCGCAAATATTTTAATCATTAAGAAGCTAATACTAGAATCATTTCTCAAGCTAAAAAAACACAGAGATGCGCTTACCACAGGATCTGTTGCTGAGACTAAAAAAATTCAGCAGCAAAATGAGATCTTACAAAAGACGATAGAATCCAAAAAGAAAGAAGCAATCTTAGAAGCGCAAAAAATAAGCGAAATTATGATTAGTGAGGCTGGCAAAAAACAAGAAGAACTAACGCGAGAAGCTCAAAACAAAGCCAGTGCTTTTCTTCTTGAGATTAGAAAAGGGATTCAAGGGGATCTTTTGAATCAAAGAATGAGTATAAAAGAAAAAGCTCAGCAATTAAGCGATGTTTTCTACGATAAAATTTTAAAATCTTAGAGCAATATAAATCCTAATCAAGGAGAAAGATATTTGGAAAATCATGACTTTTTGATGACCACTCTATTTCCCTATATAAATTTCATTATATTTTTTATCGTGCTTGTTTATATCGCAAAAAAACCAATAACAGCAATGTTCGCTGGCAGACGCGCTCAGTTTTTAAATTCGTCTGATGAAGCAGATCGGGAAAAGAAAGCCGCCCTTAAATATAAACAAGATTTAGAAAAAATTGCTGAAAATCTCGATCAAGAATTAGACAAAATTGTTGTGCAAGCAAAAGAAAATGCAACGCAAAGAAGCAAAGAAATGCTTGAACAAGCAAATAAACTAAGTGCACACATAGTTGCAGAAAGTAAACGAGTCGCTGAAGCTGAATTAAGTGAGGCCATAAAGCTTCTTCGTACCGAGCTTGTAGTCGCCCTTCAAGATTCCGTTAAAAATAAAATTCAGAAAGACTTTGCCCCTGAGCAACAGGCAAATCTAATAGAAACACGCGTAGATATGATTCATTAATATCACCCTTAGGTGATAACGAATATAGGTGAGATACATGGAAAGTTCAGTGGCAAAAAGGTATTCTAAGGCACTATTTTTGTTAAACAAGAACAGTGAAAACATGAACATAAAACTTTTGTGTCAATTCGCTAGCATCATTGATAATAATAAACCTACAGCAACATTTCTCAGTCATCCCATCATAACCAAACAAAATAAAATGGCATTTATAGAAGAAATCATGAGCAAACATAAACTTGAAAAGCTCTATATGAATTTTATAAAGGTCATTGTTGAGGCCGGTAGGATAAATCTTTTTAGTCAGATAATGTCTGGCTACTTAAAACTTGTAGATGAAGCAAATGGGTATATTAGGGCTGACGTCACGACAGCACTAGAAATTTCTGATTCTCAAAAAGAAGCAATAGGAAAAAATATTAAAAAATTAATGGGTGAGAACATCGATATAATGTTTTCCATCAACCCATCTATTTTAGGTGGCTTTGTTGTTAAAGCGGGCAATAAAGTTTTAGATTTGAGTCTGGCGCATAGCTTATCTTCGATTGAAAAAATGGTTTTAGCATAAAAATTTATGAATAGGTAAGGGTTCTATGGAAAAAATTAGTATTGAAGAAGTTAGTAACATTATCAGTGAAAAAATAAAAAGTTTTGAACACCCGGTAGAGCTTGTCGAAACCGGAACAGTTCTTATGGTAGGCGACGGAATTGCTCGAATTTACGGCCTTGAAGGGGCCCTTGCGGGTGAGCTTATCGAATTTTCTAGCGGCGTAAAAGGGGTTGTTCTAAACCTTGAAGAAAATAACGTCGGTGTCGCTATTCTTGGACCATCAGAAACAATCAGGGAGGGCGACCAGGTTAAACGACTTAAAACCATTGCCTCCATCCCTGTAGGTGAAGGTCTACTTGGGCGCGTCGTGAATGGTTTAGGTGAGCCGCTCGACGGTCAGGGGCCAATTAAGTCTTCTAAAGTTGGTGTTATTGAGGTTAAGGCCCCAGGCATCATTGCTCGTAAATCAGTCCACCAACCATTGCACACGGGTATTAAGTGTATCGATTCCATGACACCAATAGGACGAGGCCAACGAGAACTCATCATTGGTGATCGTAAGACTGGAAAAACAGCGATTTGTATCGACACGATCATAAATCAAAAACAAGAAGATGTTATTTGTATTTATGTCGCCATCGGACAAAAGGCTTCTACTGTTGCACAAGTCGTAGATAAACTGAAAAAAGCTGGTGCTATGGATTATACCATTGTCGTAAGCGCTACAGCAAAAGACCCCGCTGCGATGCAGTTTTTTGCCCCTTATGCGGGATGCACTATGGGTGAATTTTTCCGAGATTCCGGGAAACATGTCGTTATCTTTTTTGATGACTTAACGAAACAGGCTCAAGCCTACCGAGAAATGTCGCTTTTATTAAGAAGACCTCCTGGACGTGAGGCTTATCCTGGCGATGTTTTTTATATTCATAGCCGCTTATTAGAAAGAGCTTGTAAACTCAATGATTCACTTGGCGCTGGATCTATGACAGCTTTCCCCGTTATTGAAACGCAAGCAGGGGATATTTCAGCTTATGTTCCTACAAACGTTATATCTATTACAGATGGTCAAATTTTCTTAGAATCTGATCTATTTTTTAGTGGTGTTAGACCAGCGATGAACGTCGGTCTTTCTGTTTCTCGCGTCGGAAGTGCCGCGCAAATTCCGGCGATGGCGAAAGTTGCGGGTACTATTCGTCTTGAATTAGCTCAGTACCGTGAACTAGCGGCATTTGCTCAGTTCGGTTCCGACCTTGATGAAGCAACGCAAAAGACACTTCGGCGCGGAAAAGTTCTTGTTGAGGTGCTCAAACAAGGCCAGTATCAACCTATTGATGTTGCCTTACAGGTAGCAGTAATTTATGCAGCGACAAAGGGATATCTCGATAATATTGATACCGCAAAACTAGCCGATTGGGAAATGGGGCTTTCTGATCATTTGAAAGCTCATCACAAAGATATGCTCCAAAAAATTAGAGAAGGCGCAAAGTTAAATGTGGTCGAAGAAGAACTCTCTAAAGCAATAAAAGAATTTACATCGAGGTTTGCAGTTTAATGGCAAATTTAAAAGAAATCAGACGCCGCATTGGGAGTGTTAAAAACACCCAAAAAATCACCAAGGCGATGAAGCTTGTTTCTGCTGCTAAGTTTGCAAAAGCAGCTTTAGCGGCCAAGGGGGCGATGCCCTACGGAGAGAAGCTTGATGAGCTGGCAGGGGTAATTGCATTGCAGCTTGGTGGTTCTATTTCCATTCCATTAGCGACGCGTCGTGAAGAAAAAAAAGTGTTGGCAATCGTTATCACTTCAGATAGAGGGCTTTGTGGAGCTCTCAATACAAATGTTATAAAGAAATTTCTTTCTTTTTTAAAAGAGAAAAAAGCACAGGGTGTTGAGGTTGAAGTTGCGGCGCTCGGTAAAAAAATTAATAGTTTTTTGAAAATAAAAAAAGGTTTGGCAAAAGTTTCCTATTACAAAGAAAAAGCTATTGAAAAACCAAGTTATGCCTACGCATCAGAACTTTTTGCGCTAGTTTCTAGCCAGTTTGTAGATGGAACCTATGATGCGGTTTATATGATTTTCCCAAAATTTGTTTCTGCTTTGTCGCAGCAACCAACTGTAACGCAGCTTTTACCATTAAGTCTGCCTTCTGTGCCGGGTAGTACGGATAACAATACAAAACAATCATCGTCACCTCTTCTCGTAGAACCAAGCCCTCAGATTGTTTTGGAACACTTGTTAACAAAGCAGTTTACTAATAAAGTCTTTAGAGCCTTTTTAGATAGTTTGGCTTCCGAGTATGGAGCCCGTATGACGGCGATGGATTCTGCCACAAATAACGCATCTGATGTTATCTACAAATTAACATTAGAATATAACAGAGGACGACAAGCAGCGATCACGAAAGAACTGATAGAAATCACAAGTGGCGCTCAAGCTTTATAGAAACAATAAATTATTTAATCCATAACGGAGAATCTGATAATGAAGGAAATGCAAGGAAAAATTGTTCAAATCATGGGGCCTGTTGTTGATGTGGCGTTTCCAAGCGGGAATTTGCCGTCTATTTACAATGCATTAAGTGTTACTAACCGCCAAATTAATGACGAAGAGGATAATCTAGTCCTTGAAGTGGCAACCCATTTAGGCGAAGGTATTTGCCGAACCGTAGCGATGGATACCACAGATGGTCTTTGTCGGGGACAGTTGGTTAAAGATACAGGAAAGCAAATTATGGTTCCTGTAGGCGCCGAAGTTCTTGGCCGCATTTTAAATGTAATTGGAAAGCCTGTTGATGAGGCTGGTCCTGTAGCCGCTAAAAAATTCTACCCCATTCATCGCGCAGCTCCGCCGTTTGTAGATTTATCTACTGATGAACAAATTCTCGTCACGGGAATTAAAGTTGTAGACCTCATGGCGCCTTATCCAAGAGGGGGTAAAATTGGATTATTTGGAGGAGCCGGGGTAGGTAAAACGGTACTCATTATGGAGCTTATAAACAATATCGCGACTCAGCACGGTGGCTACTCAGTCTTTGCTGGGGTAGGGGAAAGAACACGCGAAGGGAATGATTTGTATCATGAGATGAAAGAGTCCGGCGTTATTAACAAAACGGCCCTAATATATGGACAGATGAATGAACCACCAGGAGCGCGCGCTCGTGTTGCCCTTTCGGCACTAGCTGTGGCAGAATACTTCCGCGATGAAGAAAACCAGGATGTGCTTCTCTTTATTGACAATATTTTTAGGTTCACGCAAGCGGGTGCGGAAGTTTCGGCCTTACTCGGTCGTATACCTTCAGCCGTAGGTTATCAGCCTACACTAGCCTCTGAAATGGGTGAGTTGCAGGAACGAATTACAACGACAAAAAATGGTTCTATTACCTCGATTCAAGCAATTTACGTTCCTGCTGATGACTATACTGATCCTGCGCCTGCGACTACATTTAATCACTTGGATGCGTCAACAAACTTGGAAAGGCGAATTGCTGCTTTAGGTATTTATCCTGCGGTAGACCCATTAGCAAGTAGTTCTCGCATTCTCGATCCTCATATTGTCGGTGCTGAGCACTACCGAGTTGCGAGAAGTGTACAGAACATTCTCCAGCGTTATAAAGATTTGCAGGATATTATCGCTATTTTGGGTATGGATGAGCTTTCTGAAGATGATAAATTAACGGTTTCAAGAGCTCGTAAGATTGAGCGCTTTTTCAGCCAGCCGATGTTTGTGGCAAAGGCATTTACAGGCTTAGACGGAAAATTTGTTCCTATTGAAGAAACCATAAGAGGATTTACCGAAATCCTTGAAGGCAAGCATGACAATTTACCTGAGCAAGCATTTCTTTATGTCGGAAACATTGAAGAAGCGGTTGCTAAGGCTAATACACTAAAATAGAGCTTTTCTATAGATAATTTAAATTTGCATTAGAGGTATAAGGTGGCCCAAAGTTTAGACGTAAACATTTATCTCCCAGAGCGCTTAGTAGCCACTAAATCGTCGGTTTCACAAGTTAATTTACCGACTATAGACAAGGGATACATTGGCATATTGCCTCATCATACTCAGGTTGTTACCGAAGTTGGGACAGGGGTTCTTGCCATTACTGAAGATGGAAAAACCAAGCCAGATGAGTATTTTGTTAGTGGAGGCTTTGCTTGGGTCGGTGAAAATAATGTTGAACTTATGCTAGATATTGCTGAACACTGTACAAAAATTAACAAAACTCGTGCGCAAAAAGCAAAAGAGCGTGCCGAAGCGCGGCTCGCAGCAAAAACACATTCTGAAAAAGAAAGTGTTGACATAGCAAGGGCGCAAGCGGCACTTCTTAGGGCCTTACAACGAATTTCTGTGTCTGAAAGGCATGGATTATAAAATAAGAAAAATCTTATTTATTTTTCTTTTAAAGCCTTCGATTAGTGGCGCGGTTACAGATTTTTTATAGCCTTCCAAAAAGAAAAACCTCTAACTTTTTGCGATTTCTAAGCCCCAAAGACGAAGAAATCGAGGATCAGTGGGTGAATGTACTCCCAAAATTTCGCACCTTCTGAAAATACGCCCCTGATTTTTTGGGATGGGTATGGACTACAAAATCCCTACTCAGGGGTTTTTCATCATGCAAAGCACCTCTGTAATGCCCTAAAAAACATTGAGATAGAACCAAAAATTATCGTAGCGAAACTTCCGGAAAGGATTCCGCTGGGCGGCAAAGAAAATATTATTGAAATTGGTACGGGGAGATTTACTCCGCTTACTATGAGCAAATTAATTTGGCCTATTCGGGTCGAAAATTGGATTTTAAAAAATAATCATGGCAATAAGACCAGACCCAAAATAATTCATGGTCTAAGTAATTTAAACCTTAATATTGTGGGCTCCGATCAAAAATCCCTTAAAAAAATTATTACAATTCATGATCTTACGCCACTCATTTGGCCTAACCAGGTTTCCTTTTCCTATTACCTTCAATTCAAATTTGCACTTAATCGGGTTGTTAACAAGGCAGACTGGGTTATTACAGTTTCTGAATGGACAAAACAGACTATTTCGCACTTTTTTCCTCAGGCGGAAGGCAAAACCTCTGTAATCCCTAATGGCTATGATTCTGGTTTCGGCTTGAAAAAAGCAGAAGACGTCTCAGTTAAAGAGAGACCGGATAAGGAGCCACAAATTTTGTTTATTTCCCGTTTTGAAAAATATAAAAGGTTTTCCCTATTAGTTGAAATTATTAAAAAAATGCAGGATAAATTCCGTTTTATCATAGTTACAGATGAAAAGGGGGAGGCTTTTATTCGTAGGAATTTAAGCACATTTTCAGGGGTTAGAATAAAGAAAAATTTAGACGAACGTGAAATCGACAAAGCCTATAGTGAGTCAGATGTTCTTCTCGTGACCAGCCTATCGGAGGGGTTTTGTCTTCCAGCATCACAAGCAGCATCGCTGGGTATGCCAGTCGTATATACTCGCGGTTCCGCAATTGATGAGGTTATCAATCCTGAAAATTCCATCGGCATCAATAAAACAGAAACGGCAAATAAATGGATTGAGGCCTTAGAGCATATAAAGAACTCCCCAGTTTTAGCGAAAGAAACGGTAGAATTATTTTTAAATACTAAAACATCTTGGGCCGATGCTGCGAAAAAGGTTAAATTAATTTATAATGAAATATCAGCATAGGGGAATTTGACGGTGGTTTTAGGGAGTAGTCGCTCAATATTAATTACGGGAGCTCAGGGCTATATCGGTTCGAGTCTTTGCGAGCGCTTAAAAAAGACGGATGCGATCGTTGTAGAACTCAGTCGAAAAGGCATTGGAGCGAGTAGCGCATCAAGTATTGTAGTCAAAGGCGATCTTTTTGAGCCACGGCAATTATTTGAGGATACCCCTAGTTTTGACACCATTATTCATCTTGCTTGGCTTAATAATCAAAGCAAAAGTCAGCAGATTAAGGGAAAAGATGGGTCGACACTTAATACCTTTGCGCTAAAAAATCTCATTAAACTTGCAGAATCAAAAAACTGCCAGCGCATAATTTTTCTAAGTATGGGAGGGGCATCCTCAAAATCAGGAGATTTTTATCTTCGTGAAAAATACAATGCCGAGCATTTGATCATCAACAGTGAAATTCCCATAAAAACAATTATCCAATCTCCTTTTGTTTATAGTGCAGGTCAAGCCAATTATTTTCTGTTAGCGAGACTATTGCAAATGAGCAAATTCCCTTTTGTTGTGCCGATGCCAGAAAAATGGCCCCACTTTGAATTGATACAAAAAAGTGATCTAATTGAGGCTCTTTTCGATCAGATTTTTTTAAAAGAAGATGATTTCGGAACGCGAATTATTAAACTACCGCCAACAGATTTAGAAACGCTCGCAAGCCTTAAAACAAAATTGCCTGAATTTGTTGAGTCGGTTAATAAAAAATGGCAGTTAAAAGGAACATTGGGGGAGATTTTTTTACGCCGAATAAATAATAAGCATTTCATATTTAGATAAACAAAAAACCCGATTAATTGAAAATCGGGTTTTTTTATCTCGGAAGTTTTAATTATACATGGCGACTTTTTTAGTCTAGTTTTAAGTCTTTTATACCCTGTCGAATAAATGTTGGGATATCAATATCATCATCATTTGACGGGTCGTTCCTCTCGCGAATTCGTTCAGAAATTTTTAGGGCATCATCAATTGTCTGGTTAATTTCGTCATTCATAAATTCAAAATCAAACGAATTTTCAAGATCTTCTTGACCTCTGGGCTCGGAGTCTTCCAAGTCTTCCCGAGCGCGCATATTCCTCGAAAAGCGGTCATCATTTTCCGCAACATTTAAATCATCTTCATCATTTAATTCAAGATCATCATGGTTTTTAGCTAAATGAATTTCGATGTTATCAGCTGGTTTAAATGTGGTGTCATCAGCTTTTTTTATGATATTCGAGCTTAGCGGTACCGGTGACTCAATTTCTTTTTTTTGCTCTCCCTCAATTTTTTTAGGTTGCTCGATGGCTTCGGAAAACTTTTGTTTACCAATATTATGAGCCTCGGTTAAAGGCACTTTGCTCAGAGCCATATCGTCACCGCTGTGAGCTGTTGCCCCGCCAGCTTGGTATTCATGTCTTGTGGTATCTGACGCTTTGCTGCTGTTGCCTGACAGATTTTGACTTGGAATTATAGGTGAAATCAATTTATTTGAAACAGCTCCTTGTCTAGCGCTATTTGCAGCAAGTTTGCCTTTATGTAAGACGATATCGTTTTTGGGAATGATAATACGGTTGTTTTCTCGCCGTCGATCCTGATTATTTATGTAGTCTGATTCATCTTTATCAAGAGGAAATCCGGTCGCAATAACCGTTATTCGGATTTGGTCCTCCATAGCATCGTCCATGACAGAGCCAAAAATAATATTAGCATCCTCATGGGCAGCATCTTGGATAACTGAGCAGGCCTCACTAACCTCCATAAGCGTCAAAGCGTGGCTCGCCGTGATATTTATCAGAATACCAGTCGCGCCTTCAATGTCGATGTCTTCGAGCAAAGGAGAAGATATGGCTTGTTTTGCCGCGAGAACAGCACGATTTTCGCCTGAGGCACTACCAATACCCATCAAGGCGTGACCCATACAGGACATTACGGTCTTTACATCAGCAAAATCAACATTTACAGTTCCAGGAACATTAATAATATCGCTTATACCTTTTACAGCATTGACAAGAACATTGTCTGCCATAGCAAAGGCATCAACCATAGAAAGATTAGGAGTTGCGATTTGCAGGAGTCTTTGGTTCGGAATGGTAATAAGAGTGTCAACACTCTCACGAAGGCGCTCAATACCAAATAAGCCATTTTGTAGTCTTCTTCGACCCTCAAAATCAAAGGGTTTTGTCACTACGGCCACCGTCAATGCCCCGAGTTCCCGCGCAAGTTGGGCAATTATTGACGCGGCACCGGTTCCTGTTCCGCCGCCCATGCCTGCAGTAATAAATACCATATCACTATCTTGTAGGGCGTCCATTAGCTGATGGCGATCCTCTAGTGCAGCATCTCTGCCAATATCGGGATCAGCTCCGGCACCCAGACCTTTGGTCAATTCCTTGCCAATTTGAATCTTCACTGGTGCAAGGGAAAATCGCAAAGACTGCAAATCTGTATTTGCTGCAATAAACTCAACGCCCTCTAAACCACTTCTTATCATGGTATTTATGGCATTGCCGCCTCCACCACCGACACCAAGAACTTTGATGCGTGCTCCAGGAGGAATGGGATAATCTAATTGCAAATTCATAACGACCCCCGAATATTGTCTGGGTTAAGGTATCCTGCGAACTTGATTTTTCACGTGATTATATAAAATTATATGAATAGGTATGAGAATGTGTCAATGTATTTAACAAATTATTTTAAAATTACCGTGATAGTCTGAAAAATACTGATCAGATAAATTTTTTGAAAATAAGTAATATTAACGGTAAAAGCGAGTCGCATTTGAGACATACAAGGGAAGTTTTTAGTGTTTTTTACTTTTAGAGTCCTTCTTTAATGCGCTTATATTTTTTTTACAAAGTGGACATCAATTTTTGGGTTAAAATCAAAAATTCTTATAGTAAATATCGAATCCTCGCAGCCTGACAATAAAATTTCTAGGCTGGCGGCTTTATTTTGATTGTCGGAAAAGGTGCATTTTTGATTTACATTTCCGGCATATAAATCTACAGACACTTTTTCGTTATGAGCGCAGGATATTTCGCCGATGACAAAATCATCGGGCAGCGGTCCAAAACAATTTGGTAAAAATGTTTCACTCCCTAAAGTATTGAGAGATGACTGAGATTTAGAGTTATCTAGGGACAGCTCAATAACACTTTTGGCAGGATCAAATGCTGGCAACGCGCTCGCCCCTTGCGCCCCCTCGACAGAAATTGACTTGCTCACAAGAGTTGGATAAGGCGGCTGCGCTGGCGATGAGTTGGTTTGGTGTTTACAGTTGCTTAATGTTAGTACCAAAAAAGTGCTTAATAAGAGTTTACAGTCAATCATAATTTCTTTTTCCTATAACAAGGTTCTAAAGAGCAAAATAAAATGTTTTCGATGAATTTTTCTAATGAAGTTCCTTAAACCAATTAATAAATTTTGTTAAGAATGTGGCATTATGATTATTTATCATGAGTCGGCCACCAGCAAAGGCTTGATCAAGACTATATTTAAGCAAGCCTATAACCGTCGCATTTTTGGGAATGAGTTCCTGTTCTGTAGCGATAATTCTTTCATAAATAGGGGCTTCATTATCATTCGATGCCGATAATTGCGGAATTTTTTTGCGACTAGGAAGTTTTAATTTAGCTTCTATATAGTGGTCAAGACCTTTTATTTCAGCGCCACCGCCGGTAAGAACAATACCTGAACCAAGGAGTTTAATAAAAGGGCTTATCTCTTTGTGTAAATAAACTAAAAACTCGTTTATGCGCGGCAATAAAAAGCGTTGCAATTCACTTGATGTTATTTCGCGTTCTTGTCCATTTAGATTTTTTATGGCAATAGATTCTGAGCATTCATTGAGTCCAAAGAACATTTTGCAACGTTCTGCTTCTATGTCAGATAAATTGAGGCCGAGTGCGATATCACGGGTGATAAGATTTCCTGCGATATTTACCGTAAAACTACGGATTGGTTTACCATCCACAAATATCATGCCGTCCGTCGTTCCCCCGCCGATATCGATGAGAACGACCCCATTACTACGGTAACCATCGCCAAGAGTTACTGACGCTGAGGCAAGCGGTTCAGCCACTAGGTGTTCGACTTCTAAGCTATTTTGATTGCAAATTTTTACGAGATCTCTCAAATAAAACTCATCAGCATCAATTACTAAAGCACTACAAAATAGTGATTCTCCTGTAAATCCAATGGGGCTTACCGTATTTTGACGGTTATCTACACGAAACTGAAGAGGAATAACATGGAGTATTTCCCTGTTTTCCTCGTAGGCTTCTTCTCTAATTTGGTCGGTCAATTTCTTAAGTGTTTTTTCAGTAATAGTGCTATGACCAAGGTTTAACGTAGATTTATGAATGAGGCTTCTAAGGTGGCTGCCTGCTACGCCCAGAGTCACACGATCAATGACAACGCCAAAATGTTGTTGGGCAGCGGAAATCAAAACTTTGATGCGCTCATCAACCTCCTTCAAATCAGAAACCATGCCTTTGCTCATGCCGCGAGCATTAACGGACACTGTATCTAAGGTATAGGAGGAGTCAGCGCTATTATCTCGAAGCGCTGAAATACAAAATTTTGTTGTACCTAAATCGAGTGCAAAATAATCTGTTGCCTTCAAAACCGATTCCCTTATAGTTCGCGCTTTTAAATAACAACGCAGCATGGAATCGCAAAAAAATCATATCTTGCGTTCTTTAATAAACGCTTTTCCTTCATAGTCGAGTTCTATTCTTTCCGCTTGAACGCCTTTTTTTTCCAAGTTACGCGTAACGGTAGCAAGTCTTAAAACGCGACTGGAAAAATCCTTGCTTCCAAGAATCACTTCAGTATTCGTGTCTCTAAGAATAAGACTAAAGCCACGATAGCGATCGACAATAATTTTTTCTGCGATAATGTTATTGTCTCGCAAAACGACTCTAAGATTCAAGGCTTGGTTCACTAAAACCTGTTCTTTTTCGTCTAAGATTAGACTGCTTTCGTTAAATAAACGCCAAGAAGAGTTTCTTTCGTTAAACAAATCAGATATTTGAATTATATCTTCTCCTGAGGCGTCAAAATAGTTTTCACGCGCATCACCAAAAACGACGCCTGTGGACGATAGGTACCTTTGTTTGTCAGCGGTGACGACAAAGAGCGGTTTATAGGTTTTTAAAAAAATTTCTAAAGTTTTTCTATCAGTGAGTCGGGTTTGTACAGACTCCAAAAAACCCAGTGCATAAAGTTTTTTTGCGATAGCAGAGAGTTCTTTTTCGCTTCCTGATTCGAGCAATTTTTCAGCTGTTTCCCGAAGAGTTTTTTTCCATTTCGATGATAAAAAAGGAGCTTCTTTTTCTTTGAGAACAACCGTCCAGGCGGAGTCTATTTTAGAAGGCTTGATAGACGTAAAGAGTTTTAGTTGAGCAAATTTAGGTGGACCATAAATCTTAAAATAGGCGAATCCGCTTAACAGGGTAATGGCTATAAGCATCCACTTATTGCCGAAAAAAGACATAAATCTCTGATAGAATTTAATTTTTTGTCTTTTAAGTATGCTCTTCCTTTTCTTCTTTGTTTTCACCAAGCTCCTCCTTAAGCTCAAAGGCAACTTTATTTATATCACCCGCTCCCAAAAAAACCACGACCTGAAAAGGCGTTTGCCAGAGGCGAGAAATTTCTTCCTTGATTTGCCTCAAGTCGGGGAGATAAAGTGCTTTACCACAATCTATTTCATTCAGCGCCTGCACAAAAATGCTCGGCGATGTTCCACCCAAAGGGGTCTCTCCAGAAGAAAAAATTTCGCTTACCAATACTTTATCAGCATTAGTAAAGGCATGCAAAAAACCTTCATATAGCGTTTTAAATCTTGAGTAGCGATGGGGTTGAAAAATAGCCGTAAGTTTACAGTCGGGAAAAGCGCCTTTTAAACCTTTTAGGGTAGAGGCAATTTTCCCCGGGTTATGGGCATAGTCGTCGATAAGATAACGCTGAAGTTTGCCGTCTCTGATAAGAAATTGGCAGCGACGCTCAATGCCGGGGAAGGTCTCTAATGCTTTAGCAGAGAGTTTAGGATCTAAGTTTAAGGCATGAGCAACCCCTAAAGCGGCCATGGTGTTTTTTATATTGTGCTCGCCAAGAAGGGACACCTCACCTTTAACGAGCTCCGAGCCAATCAAAAGTTCATACGAACTTTTACTATGATGGCTAGACCAATTAAGCAGTCGAATATCTGCCCCCAGTAAAGAGCCAAACCCTAGACGAGAAGAAAAAAATTCTTCGGCCAAAGTACGAAGAGACTTTTCATCCCAAGAAACAATAATGCGCCCATCTTGCCCGTTTGTTTGCGCCATAAACTTTTTGTACGCTGCATTTACGTTATCTTTGTTTAAGTAAAAATCCATATGGTCATCGTCAATGTTTGTTATAACACTTAGAAAAGGCCGAAAATTTAAAAAGGTCCCGTCAGATTCATCCGCTTCGATAACAAAAAGTTCTTCATCTGACCAACCACTACTGCGAGTCGCTCCACATAGACGCGCGCCTAAATAGTATCCGGGGTTTAATCCAAGGGACTTCAGCATATGGTAGACCAAGGCTGTTGTTGTTGACTTACCGTGGGTGCCTGAGATGGCAATAATTTTTTTATTCTTGGTGACTTCCCTGAGGAATTCAGATCTATGTAAAACAGGGATGTCTAATTTTTTTGCCGCTAAAAGTTCTACATTATTTTCAGAAATAGCGCTTGAAATCACGATAAGGTCTGGTTTAGAGCTTAGATTATTTTTATGGTGAGAGCCAAAAAAGGTGAGGCCGCGTCCCTCAAGCTGGCAGGTTCCCTGTGTTTCAGTTAAATCACTGCCGGTTGTTTTAAAATTAAGATCGAGGGCTAAGTGGGCAAGGCCCATCATCCCAGAGCCACCAACACCAATAAAATGAATATGACGTGTATTTTTAGGGAATTCGGTCATAATCCGGCATCTCCTTCGCTAGCTTGATAAGTAGACCCATTGCGGTCATAAATACCAGAAGCGCAGAAGAGCCGCTAGAGATAAAAGGCAGGGGAAGTCCCTTAGTGGGGACTAAACCCATGGTTACAGCAAAATTTGTAAAGGATTGCAGGGCGATAAAGCAGGTGAGACCAAAGGCTAAAAATTTACGGTAATGGGTCGTTTGCTGCTGGGTGACTTTAAAACCCAAATAGATAAGGAACATAAAGACGCTGCTAATTAAGATTATTCCAAGAAGCCCAAGCTCTTCTGCGATGACAGAGAGGATAAAGTCAGTATGTGCTTCGGGTAAAAAATACAGTTTTTGATGCGAATTTCCAAGACCCGAGCCGAGAAGCCCTCCGTTATTAAAGGCAACATAGCTTTGAATTATTTGAAAGCCTCCTTCTTTAAACTGACCCCAGGGATCAAGAAAACTAAAGACGCGTTTCATGCGGTAAGGCGCAAGGAAGATAGCGCCAGCAAACCCAAGGACTCCCGTTAGAAACCCAAGTGCGATATATTTTTTTTTCATTCCTGCTGCAAAAAACATCAAAAAAGTAATGCCAAGAATAATAAGCGTCGTACCAAAATCAGGTTGGCGCATGAGACAAATAACAAGAAGGGAAAGAGCGCCAAATAGGGGTAAAAGGCTTTGTCTAAAATTATTTAAATCAAAAGATTTACTACTGAGGGTTTTTGCAAGAAAAAGAACGGTTGCGAGTTTTGCGATTTCACTTGGTTGAAATCTAAAGCCACCGAGTTTGAGCCAGCGGGCAGCGCCGCCAACTTTTGCATATAAACCAGGAACAAAAACAAGTAAAAGCACAAAAAGAGTCAAGACAAAGATAGGACGAGTGCCATTTTCTATCCAGGAGAAAGGCATCCAAAGAATAAACGTAACAATAATAGTTCCAAGAACAATGGCGAGTGCTTGCTTATTTAAAAAATGAAAGGGTGAATTATAGATCTCCATTCCCTTTAGATAGGACGAGGAATAAACAGCAAGTAGACCAAAGAGTAAAAGAATCACCATAGAAAGCATGAGCGCTTTATAAATGGCAACTTTGGAAGAAACCTGGGTGTGCAGCACCTTGGAAGATTCCCTCATTTTTGAGGGCCTTTATAAATTTTTATTAATAAAATCACGCATGGTTTCACAAAAAAATTCTCCTCGGTGTTCAAAGTTATTAAACTCATCAAAACTTGCGCAACCGGGAGAAAGCAAAAGTCGGCTGTTCTTTTCATAGGTCATGTGCGGCAGTCTTTTGAGTAAAACATCCAAACTATCAAAGGAATATACTTTTATCTTATCATGAAGTTGATGAAAAATCTCATCGCGAGCCTCACCAAAGGCAAAAATGGCATGAACAGTGTTTTTAAACTCTAAAAGGGGTAAAAATAGCTCCCCTTTTGGGCGTCCCCCCAGTAATAAATAAGCACGCTCTGGACTACTTTTAAGCGCTGTTATTGTGGCATCGACATTGGTGGCTTTGCTATCATTGATGACCGTAAGATTTCGCCACGAACCCACAACTTGGTAACGATGCGCTAATCCGGGGAATGAATTGATTGCACTCGTTAGTGCTGATTCTGTCGGTAAAGTATAGATTTTTAGCTGTTCTAAGGAGTTTACTACGGCAGCAAGGGCCATAGCAGCATTTTCTCTATTATGAGAGCCCTTTATTCGCAAATTATCGGTTGGGATGCTCCAACGATGGGCTGGTGATTTCAATAGAATATCTTTATCGGTAAGCAAACAGAATGCGTCAGGAATATTTTGGGAAAGTTTATTCCTGATTGAGGCCGTTAGTATGAGAGTCCGGGCAAAATAATGATCAATGTTATGCGCCTTAAAAACATCTTCAGCTTGCTCCGTAAGCACGAGGGTTCCGCTGCTTTTTTCTATGAACTTTATGAGTTTTGCTTTGCTTTGGTAGTAGTCTGTGAGACTGCCGTGCCAAGCGATATGGTCCGGCGTGAGATTGGTAATAACCACAGAAGTTATGGACAACTTCTGTGTATAATAAATTTGATAGGAAGAAAGCTCCAAAACACAAATGCCTTTTAGGTCATTATGTGCGGCGAGGGCCGCGACACTGGTGCCGATATTTCCACCTAAGGAGCTTGGGACGCCAAGTTCTTGGAGGATATGATAGATCAATGCCGTTGTCGTTGATTTACCATTTGTGCCCGTGACCGCTATAATTGGACGCGGAGTGTCCAAGAAAACAAGGTCAAGTTCTGACATTATAGGAATTTTTCGCTGCGTCAGAGCAACGAGCAAAGGGTGTGATGGGGGGAAGCCTGGGCTGACCACGGCCCTTTCTAGGTTTTGCAGCGCTAGAACAGCATCAACGGTTTGCAGATAAGTTACATTAAGATCATTCAACTGCTTAAGAATGCTATCAGGCGGCTGCTTTTGATCATAGACACAAACGGGGAAGCCACGCGTTATTAAAAGTTCAATGGCACCAAGACCTGAAATACCACATCCAATAACTAAATGTTGCATGAGTTCCTCTTATAGCTCAAATCAATGATATCAAGGTAGTGTGGGAAGCAATATTAACTGTGACATTTTCAAAAAAAAGCCTTTTTCCCATCGACTGATGCTAAATGTCCCTCTGGCAAAATTAAACCATGATAAAAAAGATCAATCGACTGAAATAAAGCGCTCTTATCACCGAATTTTTAAGCTCAGAAGGCTCAGTAAAGCCAAGATGATCGAAATGATCCAAAAACGCACAATAATTTTTGGTTCAGGCCAACCCTTTAATTCAAAATGATGATGGATAGGTGCCATACGAAATATACGTTTACCCGTGAGCTTAAATGACGCAACTTGAAAAATAACAGATACGGCTACCAAAACAAAAATACCGCCAATCAGGGTCAAAAGAATTTCATGCTTGGTAAGCACGGCAAGCATACCAAGCGCGCCCCCAAGGGGGAGCGATCCCACGTCCCCCATAAACACTTGCGCTGGATAAGTATTATACCAAAGAAAGCCAAGGCCAGCGCCGACCATACATGCCGCAAAAATACTCAGCTCACCGGCTCCAGGGATGTAGGGATAGTTCAGGTATTCGGCAATATATTTATGTCCTGTTACATACGCTAAGATAGAAAAACAAGCGGCAGAAGTCATGACAGGACCAATAGCGAGGCCGTCTAGACCGTCAGTTAGGTTGACGGCATTTGATGAACCAACAATTACCAGAACGGCAAAGGGGATATAATAAAGCCCAAGATCAAACTTGACGTTTTTTAGAAAGGGAAAATGCAAGGTGCCCAGGTTATCGACGTAGAAGTGATACAAAATCATAATAACGAGGGCAAGACTAAATTGGCAAAGGAGTTTTAGTTTACCCGAAAGTCCTTTCGAGTTTTTCTTAGAAATTTTTAGGTAGTCGTCAAAAAAACCTATGGCACCATAACCACAAGTGATGACGAAAATCGCCCAAAAATTGAAGGCCCCCCAATCCATCCATAGGAGTGCGGGAATGAGGACGGCAAAGAGGATGAGGCCGCCCCCCATTGTTGGCGTCCCCGCTTTGCTAAAATGGCTTTTTGGCCCATCATCACGAATGCTTTGTCCAATCTGCTTATGTTTGAGTTTGCGGATAAACCAGGGGGATAAAAGAAAGCTTATCAGCAGTGCTGATAGCATGCCCACACCAGCACGAAACGTTATATATTTTACGACATTTAGTCCGGCAATTTTGGATGAGTATAAGGTAATTAAATTATAGAGCAAGGGAACGTTCCTCTAAAAGGTTAACAAAAGGCGGCGCGGCTTTAAAAAAAACCTAATATAGTTCAAGAGTAGCGCATCTTTAAGTCCTCAACAAGTTCGCATAATCTCATTCCGTTGGATCCTTTTATAAATATTACCGCATTAGGCGGAACGGGTGGAAAGTCTGTGATGAGGTCTTCAACACACCCGAATAAGCTGATTTTTTTTGGTGTAAGTCCGGTGGAAAGAGCACCGTCTCCGATGTTTTTTGCGAAGGATCCAACCGCGCAAAGGCGGAGGATATTTTGCTGCTGCCCGCACCAGGACCCGATTTTAAAGTGCTCGCTTTGCGCTTCATCGCCAAGTTCCAGCATATCGCCGAGAACGAGTATCAAAGGCTGCCCAGTAAAAAGCTGGGTCACGGTTTGTAATCCACTCATCATGCTGCTTGGGTTCGCATTATAGGCATCATCTATCAAGGTACTGCTACTACCTAAGGGGAAAATATTAAATCGACCTTTCATGGGTTTGTATTCTGTGAGGCCCTCACGAATAGTTTCAGCCATTATGCCTAAGGTGAGGGCGATAGAAGCGCTAGCTGCCGCATTAATCGCAAAAGCCGCATGGGGAGAATGGGGCTTTAGCGTGATTTTTTGCCCCAAAAAAGATAGATCTAAGGAGAGCCTACCATTGGTCCATTTTTCATTTTCTATACGGACTGTACTTTGCGGATGATGACCAAAGAAAACTTTGGGCACATTAAGGCCTTGGGCTTTTTCTCTGAGCACTTCTTGATCACCATTAATAATTGCGATGCCTCCATCGCCCAACTGATCTAAAACCTGCCACTTGGTGGTGAGAAGGCTTGTAAAGGAGCCAAAAATCCCCAGGTGTGCTTTGCCGACATTAACTAGGCAACCAATTTGAGGCTGGGCGATATCCATAAGAAACTTGATGTCTCCCGGATGCCTAGCCCCCATTTCAAGGATAGCAAAGGAATCTTCTGCCTTGAGGCGTAACAAGGTTAGAGGCAAGCCAATTTCATTGTTAAAATTACCCTCCGTCACAATAAAAGGCTTTCCTTCTTCCTTTAAAATACTGCGCAGCATTTCCTTAACGGAGGTCTTGCCTGTTGAGCCCGTAATGGCTGCGATTTTCAAGTCAGGAAATCGCAGGCGATATCCCTTTGCGATTTGTTGAAGAGCTTTGAGTGAATCATCAACAAGGATAATGGGCATATTTTTAGGCAAATTTTCGAGCTTGGAAATGCTGGCTTTTTCGCAAAAAATACCGCCGATATTTTTGGAAATTGCTTCAGCAAAAAAATTGTGGCCGTCAAAATTTTCCCCCTTAATGGGGAGAAACCAATCTCCCGGATTTAGGCTGCGCGAATCAATTTTTATCTGGGAAGCTGTGGGTAGAGGGCTTAAAGCGGCGCTTTCCAGAAAAAATTTTGCTTCAGGTATTAAGCCTTTTAATTCATTCCAGGTGAAGGGGGTATTTGAGGGCACTTAGACTATTCCTTATTTAAGGGTAATGGAATTATACAACTTGCTGATATTTTTTAAGCTCGTCCTGAGCTACCGCAAAGTCAGCAAAGGGGATCTTTTTATTCCCCACGATTTGAAATTTTTCATGACCTTTTCCGGCGACTAATATCACGTCACGAGGTCCTGCATTTTTAATAGCAAAAGAAATCGCCGCAGCTCTATCAGGGATAATGTACGGTTCGTGCTCATTAAAGCCGAGTGTAATTTCTTTAATAATGGTGTCAGGAGCTTCATTGCGGGGATTATCAGAGGTTACAATAACCTTGTTCGCATGTTTTTCTGCTATGACCGCCATTTGTGGTCTCTTGTTACGGTCCCGATTACCACCACAACCAAAGACTACCCACAAGTCACCGCGGCAAAATTCTCTTAGTTGTAAAAGCGCTTTTTCTAAAGCATCAGGGCTGTGCGCAAAATCAATAAATACATTAGGAACCTCAGCGTGAGTCTTTACCGTAGAAACATGTTCCATGCGCCCGGGGATTTGACTGAGTTTGGAAAAAAGGTTTTTGTCAGGTAAATCACCCGCTATCTTTTCAAAAAGTAATGCCGCGGCAATAAAATTTTCCAGGAGGAAATGAGAAAAAAAAGGAATGCTTCCCTCGAGCTTCATTGCAGAGTTAAAGCGGCACGCGAATTCTGTGTTTGGAAAAACAATTTTATGGCAAGTCTCCATTTGCAGAGCACCTGGAATATTTAAGCTCTGGGAAGATGCTGAAAGACCGTAAACCCACAAATCAGATGAAGGCCAAATTTCCGAATCAGCAAGAGGTGATCGAGGCAGTTTATTATTTAAAAGAATGCGGCAATCAGATTTTAAATGGTTTTTGAATAAAAGCGATTTAGCCTCCCAGTACTCAGACATGCTGTTATGATAATCAAGATGGTCCTGGGAAAAGCTCGTGAAAGCAGCGCCAGAATATTGCAGGCCCCACAATCGTTCCTGGTCTAGGGCGTGTGAAGAAACTTCCATTATCGCATATTTTATTTTCTGGCGGACGAGAGAGTGTAGCATCAAATAAAGGTCATGGGGGTCAGGTGTGGTATGGGTAGCTTCAAAAAAATCAGTGCCGATAAAATTACCAAGGGTCCCCATGAGTCCGCTTTGTATCCCATGCAGGGAAAGCAAATCTCTCAAAATATATGCGGTACTTGATTTACCGTTAGTACCGGTAATTCCGATAAGCTCGAGTTCATTCTGCGGGTTGCCAAATTCTAGTGCAGAAAGAGCCGCCCAGGCTGCGCGGCTGCTTTTTACGAGTACCCAGGAATTTGTGCCACAGAGGGAAATAAACGACGGGTTGTCAAGAATGATTAGAGGACTCATCCTGGCAACTGCTTCGCTTATTTTTTCATGGCCATCAAACTGAGCTCCTTTAATGGCAACGAAAGGATGAAGATTATCTACTTTTTGACTATGTGATACAATGCTTCCGACCGTTTTTATGTCGTTTTCGCTAGATACCTGTCCTGATATAAAAAGAGACTTTTGCCTAAGAAACGCCACAATTTGGGCAATGGTTATAAGCATGGTCATGTGTCAGAACCCCTACAGTTTAGACTTAGGAGTACCGTAGCTAATTTCTAAAGTGTTGTCATTCTTTACTTTATCAGGCGGTACATTGAGGTATTTCAACGTAGATGAAACAATAGTGCTAAAGACGGGAGCCGCCCAAGTGCTGCCATAATAGGGCTTGTTAGCGGGCTCATCGACGCCCACAAAAACCACGATATGGGGGTCAGATGCCGGTGCAAAACCTGCAAAACTTGCAAAACGTTTCGTCTTTGAATAAGCCTTGAGCGCCGCATCTACCTTTTCAGCGGTCCCCGTCTTTCCTGCCACGGAATAGTCCTCCGTCGCGGCATTTTTGCCTGTGCCCTCTGTTACCACGAGTTCTAACATCTGCCGCATATGTTTTGCCGTTTGCGAACTCATAACCGCGCGTGTTTTTTCGCTTTGAAAAGTACTGATAATTTGACCTTCAGGAGAGGTGATTTTACTGATGATATAGGGTTTAAGTAAAATACCCCCGTTAGCAAAAGCGGCATAAGCCTCGACGATTTCCAGCGGAGAAGCCATGAGCCCCTGGCCAAAAGCGATATTAGCAAAGCGGATGAGTTTCCAGTTTTTAGGATTAGAAATGCTACCCTTTGCCTCACCGGGAAACCCTAAGCCTGGGCTATTGCCACCGAGCCCAAAATTGAGGAGGCTATCGTAGAGCATTTGTGGTCCGAGTCTTTGAGCGATTTTAAATGTACAGATATTTGAAGAGTAAACAAGAGTTTCCGTTGTGCTGAGAAAAGCTTTAGGATGATCATCCCGAATTATAGATGAGCGATCAATTCTCAGGCTTCCATTTTCACAGGAGTGCATTTCCTGCGGCGATGTTTTTTTTGCTTCAAGGGCCGCTGCGATTACCAGGGGCTTCAGCGTTGAGCCGGGTTCATAGGCATCTTGGAGGGCAAAGTTTTTGGTATGCTCCATCTTGAGTATTTTTTTTGCATTTGGGTTAAAAGTTGGGTAATTGGCTAGGGCAAGAATTTGGCCGGTATGGGGATCAAGTACGACAGCGAAGCCACTTTTAGCGCGCGCTTTTTTAACCCCCTGTGATATCGCTTCTTCTGCAATTTCCTGAATAGCTCGATCAATTGTCAAGTGAATATTGTTTCCTGGTCTTTGTGGCGAAGCTATATCGCTTGACAAGTAAATTGGTTTAGCGCGGGCATCAACATTTGCCGTCAATCTGGCGGATTCTCCCCGGAGTGTTTTTTCAAAAAATCGCTCTAGTCCTGTCAGGCCTTTGTAATCGATACCGACTTTACCAATCAAGTTAGCAGCGACCTGGCTTCCGGGATAATACCGCCCCGGTTCTTTACGAAAATGAAGCCCTTCGATATTGAGGGCCTGCAATTTTTCCACGGAACTATTTGAGAGATGGCGGTCTAGCCAGGCAAAATAAGATTTTTTTTTGGTCCAGTGTCTAACCCAGGCCGATGATCTTTTAAGAATTTTTGCCAGCTCGCGGGTCTGTTTTCTATCGGGATTAAATATTCGTGGATTGATATACGCAGATGATTTTAAGATGCTGATAGCTAAAGGCTCACCCCGGCGGTCTAAAATAAAGCCACGGTAAGGTGAGAGTTCAACATCTCTCTGATACTGTTGATCAGCTATTTCCTTGAGGCGCTGGGCACTCTGTGGGATAAGTGTGATAACCGTAGCACGAAAAATAAGGGCAAGGTAAATTAAAAAAAAACCAAATAGGGCGATGCGAGACCGAGACCCAAGAAATTGTCCATTGGGCCGCCGCGGATCATGCAAGATCGAGCTGCATTTTTTTATAAATAACCGTATTCTTTGTGTCACTTTGAGGCCATTTTGGCATCTCTTAATCGTATTTTGGCTTTCCCGCTATCTGCCATCATGACTAAGCGATCCTTTGTTGTCAGTTTTTCTATTTCCATATTAATAGAACTACGTTGGTCTAGAAGCTGAATCTCCTTTTGTTTTAATTCCCCAATTTTATAGCCCGTAACGATAGTTGAATAGGAAATATAAATGCGGAAAAATCCGATGCCAACTAAAGATATGGTGGCAAATTTTAGGAAATAATCGAAAAATCTCTGAAGTGAACCTGTCATTTCTAATCTCCCATTTTTTGCATTAGTTTTTTTCAAATATTCTCAGTTTTGCGCTCCGGGAGCGCGAATTAATTCTCAGTTCATCATCAGTTGGATTAATGGGAAAGGGTTTGATAATTTTTCCCAGGGCACCAACATTTTTATTTGGGGTCCGAATGGGAAGTTTTTTTAAATTAGGATCTTCTAACTCCCCAAAAGCCCAATTTTTAAAGGTGTGTTTTACCATGCGATCTTCAAGCGAATGAAAGCTAATGATGCCGAGTCGCCCACCGGGGCTAAGAATATTGAAGCTTTTTGTTAACACTTGTTCCAATTCTTTAAGTTCTTCATTAACGGCAATACGCAGAGCTTGAAACACACGGGTCGCAGGGTGGGTTTTGGAATCATAATAGGCTAACACTTTCTTGCAAAATGCGGCAAAATCTAGAGTCGAAGAAAAAGCCTTGATTTGTCTCTGCGTGACTATGGCGCGCGCAAGTTTTTTTGCCTTTGGTTCTTCGCCGTAACAGGAAAAAATAAACGAGAGATCATCTTCTGAAGCCGTATTGACGATATCTGCTGCGGTGCGGCTGCCCTTTGTATTCATCCGCATATCCAGTGGGCCATCCTTGGCTAATGAGAACCCCCTGTCCGCCGTATCGAGTTGATGGCTTGAAACACCCAAATCGGCGCAGACTCCTTGTGGGTTTTTACCTGGGAAAGTATTTTTCGCAAGCGCCTCTATATTTGAAAATTCTCCCAGAACAAGGTGTAAATTTCCTGCCGCAATTTCGTTTTTAAAAACTTGTGAACCTCTTTCTAAAGCATCTGCGTCGCGGTCAATCCCTAATACAATTCCAGTAGAGCCGACTCTATCAAGAAATTGGCGCGTATGACCCCCGCCACCAAAAGTCGCATCAACAACATAATCCCCCGTAGAAATGTTAAGTCCATCTACAAGAGGATTAAGTAACACAGGTATATGATAATCATGTGGCGTTTTTTGCATCTTAAAAACTCATGCCAATTTTTGCCATCATGCTGGCGACATCTGTAAAATCATCTGCGATATTACCGACCAATTGATTCCAACGCTCCTGAGCCCAAATTTCAATTTTAGATATTTGTCCGGCAACGATACAATCTTTTTGAAGTGCGGCATAATTTCTAAGGTGCAAGGGCAAGAGGACACGACCAGCTTTATCAATGGGACATTCGCTCGCTTCAGCGATAAAAAAGCGCTGAAATGCTCGCACGGTTTCATTTAGTTGCTCTAGGTTTGCGAGCTTGGCTTCAATGCGTACCCACTCATCCATTGGGTATGCCGCTAAACAATTGTCAAATACAGTAATGATAATTGTTTCCCCACCATTTTGGACCAATTTTTCGCGAAATTTTGCCGGGATCTGTAAACGTCCCTTTTCGTCAATTGTATGGCTAAATTTTCCGCGAAACACAAGAATTGCCCTTTATTTAATCAAATGAGTGGGGGAGAACCACAAAGTACACATTTTATTTTCCCTGCCAACAAAACCACCCACTCTCCCCCACTTCTACCTACTATCATAAACTGACGTTTCAACCGGGGTCAAATTCACTGCAATAAAATTCGGTTAAGGTTAAAGCAAGACTATGATCAATTTTTAAAAATATCATTAGTTTACTCGCGTATTTCTCAAAAATAGTTCGATCAACCCGACCGATACAAGTCGTTATATCAAATAACAAAGAAGTCTTTTGGGAGAATACCCTTCAAAATATTTTTGTGAAGCATATCAGAAGCCGTTTGTGTGGTTTATGATTTATTGGTTTTTTCTCCGGTGGGGCTGTGTGGAGTATTGATTTACCACTATCAACAAAATGAGAGTAGTACTACTAATGTAAACTGCAGCGCGGTGAAAGGCGTCGCCTTGCATCCCTGCACTTTTTGAGAATCTACCACCCTAGGACAATATTGCCGAATTTTTCCAGGTAATTATTGCCCTCTTGAAACCCTACCACCACAGTGGGATCCTAGAACTAAAGATATTAAAAGAACTACCGATGTTCTTTGAAAGAAGTCTCTTAGTGGTTTAAGGGTCTAAATTTTTTTGCTTGGAGGAAAATCTATGAAGCTCAGGTTTCTAAAGCCTGGACTGCTGGCGTTGCTACTATGCATTCAGCCAGTTTTCTGGGGGTGCTCGGGGGCCTCGGAGGATGGCGAGGAGGTGGAAGCGACAGACAATGAACAGGCCGCTTCTGTTAATGACGAAAACGCAGAATACAGTGAAAATTCCGCCGATGAAAATTATGAGAGTGATGGCGGTGACACTAATGAGGAAGGTGCGTACGCGGAATCTGGCGAAGAGGAATACGGCGCGACAGGCGAAACTGATTCGGACTTACAGCAGATAATCTCTGAACTGAATCAAGGTAACGCCGAGGCTCCTGTCAATCTTTCTGCAAATGCCGGTGCGGGTAATGCGGCAGTCGTAGGTTCTAACGTTATGGAGGCAGCAACTGGAGCAGTCGCCATGGGCACTTCTGGGCAACTTCCCGAGCCAGGATCAAAAATGCCTTACGTTGTTCAAACTGGGGATACTTTAGCGAAGATATCAGCAAAAATTTACGGCTCAGGTGATAAGTGGCCAGAAATTCAGCAGCTATCCAATATTAAAAATCCCAGTAAAATTTATCCCGGTGAGGTTGTTTACTATCAACTGAATGAGCAAACACAGACATTTGCTACAACTTATGAAAATGCACCCGTAAAAGAAGTTACTATTGGTCAAGGTGATTCGCTATCTTCGATAGCAGCAAAAGTTTATGGTTCAGCAGCGAGCTGGAAAACAATATGGCGCCAAAATGGCAATATAGCTAACCCCGACAGAGTATCCGTCGGAACTGTAATTTACTATGTTGATTACGCGGCAATTGGTATGACTGCAAAGATTATTAATGCAGAAGAGGGTTTTAAATCTGTTTCCAAAGGTGTTACAGGACACTCTTTTTACCAGATGATTTGAAAAATGTCATAAAGAAAGTTAATTAATATCACATATTAAATGCAAATTTTCTAAAAAAGAAAATATGGCAAAAAAAAATTTTTAAAAAGAAGTAAAGATAAAGTTTGGTAATAGGGAAATTTTTGAGTCTTTTGAGATAAATGGGTCAGTTTTTAAGATTTCATATGCATCTAAAAAACGGCGATTTTTTCATAAAGATTAAAAAATTGGTTATTAAGAACTTTTTCTGACGTCTTTAAAAAATGTTCCCAGGATGCTCATGCTTTCAAAATAGCAAAATTGGCTTTAATCTTATCTTTCCGAAACTTCTTCTCTTTAGCCTGGCAAAGTCTCTGTCCCTCATAATGCTTTTGATAATTTCTGATTTACAAACCTACATAAAAAAAGCTTTAAATTCAAATTCACTCATCAAATATTGAAAATCTTATCATTAAAAATAAGCTTCTTGTTGGAGCCGCTTAAAACAGCTGAACTTTCTTGCGTCCAGGAATAAATCACCGTATTTTCAATTTGGTGACGCCTTTGGTCTGACATTTGCGGGGCCAAAATCACCGCATGGGGACCGACCATTGCCGCGGGAAGTGAAAAACCTGATGGGTGGGCAATGAGCGAAGGGCCAATGACAAGAGTATTGTTTATTTTCGTTTGGGTGCCACTTGGTACAAAAGTTGGCTGACCCATAAAAAAGGAAGAAAAAACTTTTTGAAACGCAAAGTTATCATGTTTGCCATCAAGCACTTCAAGTAAAAACATATTGGCATCAAATAAACTTGTAAAGCTTCCAATATCAAACCAAGGACCATTGTAAACAAAACGCAAAATTTTCTCATCATGAGAAAGTGCTTCTCGATAAGCATCCATTATGCTAAAGGGCGGCGTCTGATCCTTAAGGTAAGGCAAAATTTTCGGACTGAGCACCTGTACGCAAGCATAGTTATTATATTCCAGAGATTGATCATGCCGTGTTGCACAGTCTTTGTTGCCTATACAGACCACCTGATCGTCCCGGCAACCGAGAGGGCTTTCTCCTTTTATAACATGCGGTAAGGTTACAAGCCCCGCACAAGCATTTTGTCTAGTCACCTGATTAAGCAAGTTTGCATAGTCAAAATTGATGAGCACATCACCATTAATGGCGACCATGGGGCCATTTTTTAATACGGGGAGTACGTGAGTAAAGGCCCCTCCAGTACCGAGTATATTTTTTTCGTGATAAATTTTTGTGTGGTGTTTCCACGGTGACGTGTTTACAAGGTTGTCGATTACCGTGCTGAGATAGTGGGTGTTAATATGTAAGTTTTTAAATCCCTGGTTTACAAGGTTAAAAAGATGAAAATAAAGCAGCGGAACTCCGCCAACCGAAACACTGGGTTTAGGGACGGTTTCGGTGAGTGGTCTTAGGCGGGTTCCCAGGCCCGCAGCAAGGATAAAAGCATGCTTACTCATGGTGCTGAATACTTAATCGTTTAAATTTGCCAGGAGTTCCTCGATCAAATATCGAGAGATAAAGGGCCATTTTTTGTTGAAAATGTGTTCAGATTTTAGGGTCTCCAGAGCTGGCTTAATGTATCTTAGGTAATTGCCTCTGTTCTTAACCAAAGTTAAATAACCAAAGCTACCCATAGCCTTTAGTTGGCGTTGTAACAAAACAGCAGCCCAAGACCCTTCAATTTCGTCTTGCACTTTAGGGAGCAACTGTGCTGAAGACCTTCTTATCACTTGGGACAAAAGTTTTATTCTCAAGGTATCCGAGAGGGGTATATAAGAATCAAAAATAAGGGAAACGAGATCGTAGGCCGCGGCACCCAGCCGGGCATCTTGAAAATCAATAACGGCGAGGCTCTGATCTTTATACATTAAGTTTCTTGAATGATAATCTCGGTGTACAAAATATTTGCTCAAAGGGCCCAGAAATGTGGCTAATGTCCTGAACTCTCGGTCAAGAGTCATCATAGTCTTGGCATCGCTCATAATTGTGGGCGCTAGTGGCTTTATATAATGATTTTGGAAAAAAATAAGCTCGTTATAGAGTTTTTCTTCATCAAAGGCTCGCGTTTGCCAAGGAGCAGGAGGATATGCTGCTGAACTATCAGAACGGATATTTAAAAACTGAAGAATTATACCAATCGCCTGCTCATAGATCTTTTCAAGAGCTAAGGAATCGTTAACATCCAAAGCTTTAAGCGCTTTTTGCTCAAATGTTTCATCACCATAATCTTCTATGACTAGAGCGCCAAAATCTTTGAGAACAGCAATCAATCCTGGGACTAAGACGCCTTGGCTTTTTAAAAATGAGCCAATAGCAATCCAATCATAGTGATCATTTTTTAAGGCAAGCGCATCAGTGCCGCTAAGTTGCATGAGAACATAAGATTTGTTGTTGCTTGAACTCTGCAATCGGTAGTAGCTCCTATCCGAACCATCACCGGCCAACCAGTTTACCGCAAGGTTCTCTTCGCCAAGACAAGTCGCAAGAGTATTGACAGGAGGAAACATTGCAGGAACTCCTCGGATTTTTTGCCAATTGCTTGATGGGGCGGGGGAAATTAGCGTTGCTGGCTCCACGTGAGAGGTCATCAACGTGGCATCTTCAGCTTCTAGGGTTAGTCCATCAGGCATTTTGGCACCAAAAATTGATAATAAAACAAACAGCCATAGTCAAAAAAGCACTTATCTCTGTTTTCACGAGCATCGACTAAAAGTAACACGAGATTCTCAAGATTTTATCAAATTTTCTTAGAAATTAGGCAAATAAAGTAGGCTTAAATTAATAAAAATTCAATTTTAGCCCCAAGTTGGAGCGTGAGGTCTTTATCTGGTGTGTTGTAAAGCTCTCCATCTAAGGTATATTCAAAGGGTTCTTCACAAATGATGTCGAGTTTTCTTCCAATATAGCTGATTTTGTCCGGGTTGTTTTTCAAGGCATTGGCAAAAACAATCTTTAAAATCCGAATGAAAGCATGTACGGCGCGGGTTTTTATCACAATAATCTGGAAAAAATGGTTGTCACCATCCACCAACTTAAAAAATGGTATGCGAAAAGGCATTTTTCTTACCGACCCTGCGGTAATTCCGATGCTTGTGTGGTCTAAGGGAGGGTATTGATCGACCTTGATCTGATAAAATTCGTCTTTAACGATCTTTCCAGCAAAAGCACCGCCGAAGAGTCCGGACAAGGTGAGGCCAAGAACAAGCTTTATGGCACCGAAGGCACCGGTTTTGTTTTCATAAAATTTGCTGAGAAATCGAGGAGCTAAGCCCGTTGCAAATAAAAAACCATGATTTCCCGCAACATTCAGCGTATTGAGAATTTTTGTCTTAATATGCAGCCCTTGGCTATAAGAAAAAATAAGATTAAAGAGAAGTTTTTCGGGGCTTCCTTTGATACCGAGGTTATCGGCAAGCATATTAATGGTGCCACCTCGTAGTAGCGCTATTTGCGGGAGTGGCTGGTTGCCATAAATGTGAATAATTGCCGTTATAGTTCGGCTTACCGTGCCATCGCCGCCGTTAATGGCGATGACGGCGACATTGCGCGATTTAAAATTTTGAACAGCTGCTTCCAGCGCCTCAAGGCTTTCCGTAAGCTCCCAAATACCTTCTTCTCCAGCAATATAGCTGAGAAGCTTTTGCCTCTGGGGATTCCTTTTGTTTAATTTTGCGTGAGGATTTGATATTATGCCTATCCGAGACAAGGTTTTTGTCCTTATTAAAAATGTTTTCGGCTCCGACTGACAAAAAAAATCAAAAAACTGTGTGGGAGCGTAAAAATTGAGGCATAGTGTTTTTATAAAATTTTTTTTGTTTTGTGGTCATGCTATTATTGCTCATTTGGAGCCCTAATAGTAGGTAACAAATTAACAACATTAAGTCAAAAGGTTCCCCTTTGTCCGATCGATCAAGCCAAAATTCTCTAGTTAAAATCAGTCCCTTACAAAGATATTTGCGAGAAATCTCAGCCTATCCCTTGCTAGAGCCAGAGCAGGAGTTTGATCTTGCGCGCCAACATTTTGAAGAGGGCGACATTGAGGCTGCACATCGCTTAGTAACAGCAAATTTACGGCTGGTAGTAAAAATAGCCAGTGATTTTAGACAAGCCCAGGTGAATATGTTGGATCTTATCCAAGAGGGCAATTATGGCCTTATGCAGGCTGTAAAGCGCTATAACCCTTACAAAGGGGTCAAACTTTCTAGTTACTCAGCTTGGTGGATTCGAGCCTATATTCTAAAATATATCATGGAAAATAAGAGCCAGGTTAAAATTGGCACCACTGCGGCACAAAGGAAGCTTTTTTATAACCTCAAAAAGAAAGTTAACCAACTTATTGAAAATGATCTGGATGTGGACCCAAAGGTCATTGCCGAAAGCCTAAATGTTAAGGAATCAGAAGTTATCGAAATGCAGCAGCGCCTTGCTGCCCCAGACGCTTCTCTTGACGCTCCCATCGGCGATGATCCGGCAGGCAGCGTTCGCGGAGATTTTATTTCGGATAAGTCTGAGCCCATTGATGAGTTCTTGGCGCACAAGGAAGAAGAAGGTATTTTTAAGGGTCATTTGAAAGATTTTCGCAAATCCCTCAAAGGACGTGATTTAGAAATTTTTGATCTCCGCTTCTCCCAGGAAAAGAGTATGACCCTAAAGGCCATTGGTGATAAATACGGAATTTCTCGCGAGAGAGCACGTCAGCTTGAGGCAAAAATCATAGGAAAACTACGAAAATTTGTCACGGACAGAGGGTTTACGCGCGACTAAATTGGGGCGGATTCCCATAAGAGTCTATATTACTAGGGTTTAATTTCATCTCGAAAGCGTGATAATTTTGAAAGTAGCCGAGACTTCGGGTTTATATCTTCCAAAGCATTTTCGCTATCTATTCCCTCAGCCCCCTTCAAGACTGTGTTATCAGGAAGCTCCATTATGAAGCGACTTGGCTTTTTGTAAACATAATCGATGCCCTGAGTTTGCCGTTTGCGGCAGTGACAAATAAAAACCTGTGATTTTGCTCTAGTGAGTCCCACATAAAACAAACGCCTTTCTTCGGCGAGTGACTGCGGGGAGTCCATGCTGTTTTTGTGTGGCAAAAGCTCTTCTTCCACGCCTACAATGAAAACAACTTTAAATTCAAGGCCTTTTGCGCTGTGAAGGGTCATGAGCGATACGCTGTCAGTACTTTTGTCTTCTTTTGTCTCGTCATAGCCGCCCAAGGTAAAAATATCCAGCAGCTCTAAGACGCTTAGCTCGCTTTTCGCCCCGCGGGTCGCTTCATTGACCATATCATGAATGATTTTAGGGAGTTCTGCCAAAATCTGGAGTTTAAATTCGAGTGCTTTTTTATCCTTGACTTGGCTGATAATATCACTGCGTAGCTTAAAGCGGTCAATGATCTCTTGGGTGATAACTTCAAAATCTTTGGGGTTTTTGCGTGGTAACGCCCGAAGTTCTGTCAAGGTCGTGACTAATTCGTCGATGGCTTTTTTGGCTGAGGCTGAAATATCCGTTAAGTTTTCTGGGCTTTGAAGTAGCACTAAGGGAGGGATTTTACCCTGACGCGAGAGGTTTTCCAGTTTTTCCTGTGTTTTAATGCCAATACCGCGGTGTGGGGTGTTGATAATACGCCATAAACTCAAGTGATCTTTTGGGTTTAGGATAAGGCGCAAAAAACTTAAGACATCTTTAGTCTCTTTACGTTCAAAAAAGCTCGATCCGCCAAAAATGCGGTATTTAATGGACCAGCTTTTAAGGGCTGACTCAAATATACGTGCTTGCTGGTTGGAGCGATATAAAATGCAAATATCTTTAGCCGCAGTCCCCCGCCCAAGAAGAGCGGCAATTTTTTCAGCAACCCAGTGACTTTCTTCGGCATCAGTCTCTGACCTATGTACCAGGATTTTTTGGCTGGAACTATTGTCACTCCAAAGAGCTTTTTCTTTTCTTAGGTGGTTGTTTCTTATAACGGTATTGGCCGCCTCTAATACAATGTTGGGGCATCTGTAGTTTTGCTCTAATTTAATCATTTGCGTACCTGGAAAAATTTTTTCAAATTCTTCCATAATATGAGCAACGGCCCCTCGCCAGCCATAGATGGATTGATCATCGTCCCCCACGACACAAACATTGTTGCGAGGAGAGGCAAGAAGTTCAATGAGTTTAAGTTGGGCGATATTAGTGTCTTGGAATTCATCGATCAAGAAATGCGTATATTGTTCATGGCACTCGGCATGGGCTTTGGGGTTGGTGCTGAGCAATTTTACGCATTTGGTTATGCAATCATCAAAATCAATCCCGTCATAAACGCCAAGAAGTGTTTCATAGAGTTCGTAAAGCTTAGCCAGCAAGAGAGCGTCTTGGGGTGAATGCCCAAGAGCACGGCTCTGCGAAATGACGGTTTCAGGATAAACGAGTTGATTTTTTAGAAGACTGATTTGGGTGAGGCCCTGATAGGGGCTTATGATTTTTTCCAGATGGAGTTCGCGGAGAGCTTTTCGCATGAGGTCCACTTGGTCTCCGGTGTCTAAAATGGCAAAGCCCCGCGTGCGGTTGATATGGCTATGATAACGTCGCAAAAGTTTTAAGCAAAAGCTATGAAAGGTGCTTAGGTTTACGAGGGACGCCGCGCGTTCAGAAATGAGGGCAGCGACGCGCTCACGCATTTCGTTGGCGGCTTTATTGGTAAAAGTAACGGCAACGATGGCCTCAGGCGCGATGCCCCCTTCGATCATATGGGCAATGCGGTGGGTGATCGTTTTTGTTTTTCCTGTTCCCGCGCCAGCAAGAATCAACAAGGGGCCTTGCGTTTGGGTAGTCGCCTTTAATTGCTCATTATTTAAAGTGCTCATTGCGTATATTTACTCAGTCAGTTAAATTTTTTGGGTTGCCTCAGAATATCAGGCTCATGGCAATTGCGCAAACCGGAGTTTTTAGGGTATAAGAATGGTTGTTTTCATTGTGTAAAGAAAGAGTTTTATTTAAAAATAAAAAAGTCACTATTTGAAAGGAATTTTTTATGATTGACGCAATTTTTTCATCCACAGCTTATGCGCAGCAAGCGGTAGGTGCAGCCAAGTCCCCCTCCTTAATGGATGCGTTTATGTTGCCGGCGCTTTTCGTTGTGGTTATGTATTTTTTCTTCCTTAGGCCCCAGGCCAAAAAAGCAAAAGAGCAACAAAGCCTCTTAAAAGCTCTAAAAGCCGGAGATGAGGTCGTAACAAGCGGCGGGGTCATTGGAAAAATTAAATCTATATCAGACGCCTTTGTGACTTTAGAGTGCTCTTCGGGCACCTTTTTAAAGGTAGTAAAAGGCAATATTTTGGCTTTGGCTAAAGATACGCTTAAATAAGAGAAACACCAGGAGCAATAAAACCGCGGGTGAAGAGCAATGGTGCAATCATTAGTTTGTCAAAGTAGTCTGAAACGCCGTGGATAATCTTCTGTCCCCACAAGCTAACAGTGAACCCGCGTCTTAAAACCAGGAGAGTATGCTGTTAGGAAAAAACTCCTGCAGCATACCTTCTCAGGCAATCTAAAATACCCTTCAAACAATTTGTCTGTAATGTGTTTGGTGCTCTCTAGCGGCACTCGGCATAAAACTTAGATATCCAGCCATTCACGGGACTGGCGATTTTGAGCCAAATATATTCTATTCCGGGATCCCCTTTGCTTCCTTTGATTCCGGCATTTGCCAAATCAGGATCTGTCACTTTCGTTTCAGCACTTCCCGCAATAGCACCCGCGATCGTTATATTTGTACCATCATCTAAGCTTGTAACAACCGGAGCCTTGGGACTTGGAGCAGAACGAACGCGTACGGTGCGATCACCGCTTAAATTTGTTATATATAGCTGGTCACATTTTAATCTTTCTGGGCCAATCAAGGGAAAGGAATTAGCAAATGCATACCAGTCCACGCCGAACGAGCTTCCCGCAAAGCTGCCACTGCCAAAAGGGACGCTGTTTTGAAGTTCGTCTTGCGTCATCATGATATAGGGTAATCCCTTTAGGTTAAGGTAACCCCGGCATGCATTTAGCCAAGCTCCGGCATATCCCGAGTCATGCGGTTTATATTCAATAATTTCCCAATCGGGTGACTCGTCCCCATAATTGATATTGTTTGTTATCCGTCCCTTGTCCTCTTCGCGCACAAGCATATCAAACCAAAGGGCGCTCCCGGTATCGATTATGCCGCATCCAGAGTCGATGCAGGTAAATTCACCGAAATTTTTTAGCCGAACTCTCGTTCCAAACCCTAAAATAGGCGCGCAAGCGACCCCATTTCCTTTGCCGCCGCGTCCATAATACCAGTCGCGGACGAGCTCTCCACTGGCGGTCGAAGAAGGATCTCCCCCGACATTAATCCCCCCTCGTGACGGGATATAATGACTGAATTTTGCTTTTCTCATGGTATAACCGGCAGGAAAAGCACCATTATCGAGATTATCATTTGAGGAACAGGCTTGAAAAATCGGTGAAATAGCTAGAGAAAGTAAAAGCACCACAAATCGCATATCGTCTCCTAAGTCGTGCTAATAAGCCAAAACAATTGGCCAATTTATTAGCAAAAAAGGGTGTCGCGCAATCTTGTTGGCAAGGCCAAGAAAAATGGATCTTCCCATTCAAGCGACGGAGAAATTGGTGTGTCCTCTCTGCCAAAAAGGGCTAGAGCATCAGATGTCGCTAAAAAGGAGCAAAAATCCATGATAATAGCTACATAATAGCCAGAGTTGAAAGTAGAGCAATTAAGAAACAAATCATCCGTATTATAAATGTACACACCGGTGTACATTACCCCAAAAATTGGCTAAGAATAAAGTTGACCTAGCCTTCTTTAGCGGGTAAATCAGTGGCGGAAGTCTCTATTTGTGTGGGGACAAGATCAAACAGAGTAATTTCTCAAAAAGCCCCGGTCAGAGTCGTTGCCACCTGTGCACCACGGTTCATTTACCTAATGTAAACTCTGCCGCGTTGCTCGGCACGGCCTTGCTACCCGGATTTTTTGAGAAATTACCAAAAACTGAGGCAGGCTTATGAAAAATTTATTGATAAAATTATTAATGATCCTTCCATGTGGACCTTTGGCAGCTCAAAGTGCATGGGCATCCCCGGACTTGATAGGCAGGTGGGAAACTGGCTGTGTCAAAGCCGAAAATGTGACTCAGAATCTTTCAATACCTTTTGTGACCCTATATACCAAAGCGGAACTTGAATATGCTGAAGATGGGGTCATGAATTTTCAGTCAGAATTTTTTTCTTCTTCTAGCTGCGATTATGCGCTTCTTACCGTGGTATTTTCATCTAGTTATGAGGTTTTCTTTGTTGAAAACGGCTATAACCAAATCGATATGACCGTAAACAGCTATTTTTGGACACTTCCCAAAGGTAGGGTGGTTGAGGATTTTTTTGAATTAGTCGGCAATGTTGTTGGTCTCTGTGGTATCAAAAACTGGGAAGCTGGCACAGAAAGGGATGTTTTAGGTAAGACCTGTGCAGGAATACAGGTGCCTGAAGCTGGTGCGGTAATGGGCAATATTTTTGCCATTACAAGCCATGTGGGTGAACCAGATACACTAAATACCGGAAGATTGGATCAAGATGCTTCAAGCCGCCCAACGGAACTTGATACCATTACCTATTACCGAGTCGAGGAATAGTCCACGTGTCGGTGCTTGTAAAGCCGCTTTCGTGTGCGAGGCCTGGTGTGGGGCGGTAGTGTGTCTCCTACCATTAAGTAATGACGCCTAGCGGTTTTTGGGATGCAGGCTTTTTTTTACGCTTGTCATTGATGTCCTAACCCGGCCGCAGTTAAGGCCTTTGCTACTTTAAACGGGAACAAAAATATGTCGTCCGTTGTACGCTTCCTCTGTAAATGCGATAAATTCACCTGCACCTTTGACTTTTGGGAGCAATACGCTTCAAAATAGAAGCTGGGGTCGCGATAATCGCAGAACACAAAAAGTCCCCATCAAATTCTCATATAAAATGATACAATTTAACATAGAAGCTTAAAAATTTTATCGATGCCGCAAACCAGGGAGAGCAAAGTATGATGTTCTGGATGAGACAAAGATTAGCCCGAAACAGTTTCAAATCACCGGGCATTCTAAAGGGTTTAATATGCCTGAGTATTTTGTTTTTACCAATAAAGTCAAATATATATGGCGCCGAATCCTCCCGTGTATTTCCGAGTGAGTATCAGTCCGCTCCGGGGTTGGCTCTTGGCCTGGGCAATTCCGGCGTTGCGGCCTTTAAAGGTATTGAGGGATTGCAGCTTAACCCCGCCTTAATTGGGCTTGAAAAAACCTATAGCATAACGGGTTCCTATTTTTGGCCGGATGAGGGCAGAGAGTACTATCACGCAGGTATTCTGGATGCAAAAACTTCTGCATTTTCTGCTGCTGCAAGCTATACCGGTTTTATGGAAAAATTAACCGATGAGTCTCTAAAGGATTTTAATCAGGCAGATTTTTACGATGCCAAAACAACGCGGCGGGTTCGCCTTGGTTTTGGCCAAATTGTTGGCCCGTCTTTGTCTGTGGGGCTTAGCGGACAGTTTGTAACAGCAAAAGATTGGGTGGCACTCCCTGGATCAGGTGAAATAGCCGAGCTAAAAGAAATAAAAGGCTCGGGGCTCAATGTGGGTATAGCGGGAGCCCTAAGAAATGATCTTCTTTACGGCCTCAGTGTCGAAAACCTCGCAAATAATAAAATTAAGCAATATGCCCCGCGAATGTATAGAGCGGGCTTTGCCTATACTGTTTCCCAGTCCCGTTTAACCGTAAATGGTGATTTATCCCAACGGGCTAGAACCGCGGCTGAGCGAAACCCCTTAGATCAGCATTATCCAGGAGATTTGCAGACAGGAACTTTAGGTCTAATGGTGCAAGCATACGACGTTTTTAGATTCCTTGGGGCTTATAGCCATGAACTTAATGATGGCGGGCGCGGTTTATCTGGCGGCGTAGAGCTGATAAATAAAAAATTTTCGATTTCTTACCTTATGCACCGACCAGATTTAAAAGAGCGGTATTCTGAGCAGGCGCTTTCATTCAATATGGCCGTTGCCATGTAATTAGTTGTGAATCCTCGCATTAATCAAAATTGAAAAAAGGAATTTTCGTGCAAAGACTTTATCTTGACAATGGACTTGAGGTATTTCTCAAAGAGGATCACTTCACTAATTCGGTTTGTATGCAGTGCTGGGTTGGCGTTGGGTCAGCTTTAGAGACCGAAAAAGAACGCGGCATGGCCCATGTATTGGAGCATATGCTCTTTAAGGGCACAAAAAAATTAAAGGTAGGTGATTTTGCCAAAATCGTAGAATCTTCCGGCGGAAATGTAAATGCCTACACCACTTTTGATCGCACCGTATACTACCTAAATGTAACTTCCCCATTCGCACAAAAAGGGCTGGAGATACTTGCTGACTGCATTTATAACAGCTCCTTTGATGCAGAGGAGCTGAGGAAAGAGCAAGAGGTCATTGTTGAAGAAATAAAACGGGGCTTAGATAGCCCCTCCTCTCGCCTTGGTTATGAAATGTTTGCCCATACGTATCTGGGAAGTGAACTTGGTCGCCCGGTTATTGGTTCAAAAGAAAGTGTCGAAGGATTTTCACGTCAAGATTTGGTTCAGTTCCATCAAAAATGGTATACACCTAAAAACCTTCGTGTGCTAGTTGTGGGAAGCTTTAATTCAGAAGAAATGCTGGGATGGATTAATACCAATTTTGGCGCCAAAAAAGCCGAGCCATTGCCGGAGCTTCGCATTGAACGGGGGCAATTTCCAGAAAAAATTGATACGTTTTTGGTGCGCGGCGATTTTCAGCAACCTCGTCTTCAGCTGGTTTTCAAAGGTCCGAATCTTAATGATTCAGACGCCATTTTACTCAGCCTTGGGAGCTTTGCGTTGGGCTCAGGAGATTTGAGCCGATTTTCGCAGCGACTACGTGATCGTGACGGGGTCGTAGCTAATGTTGGGGCGGGTGTTTGGGCTCCACATTACGGTGGCTTAATTAACTTTAGTGCCTTTATGGAAGAATCGAGTATTTTTGACGCTATTGAGGGAATTCTGCGAGAAACATTTGCTTTAGCCTATGATGAGCCAATCACGAGAGAGGAGCTGCAAAGAGCAGAGGTAAATTTAAAGTGTGATAAATATTATCAAGAAGAGACATTAGAGGGCTTGGCTCAAAGCTTTGGTTTTGGCTTATCAACTGAGCAGAAGTTGTTTTACGAAGACATGTATATGGCAGTGGTTGAGAAGGCGACTCCTGAGGATATCACTCAGGCTTGGCGACGGTGGCTCGATCCCCAAAAAATGGTCGTAGGTATTTTGCTGTCGGACAAGAGCGATATAGATGAAAAAGCAGTGCAGCTTTTTGTAGAAAAAACTGCCGCGGAACTCAGTCAGAAATATATGTCCCACAAGGTGGTTTTACCTAAAGTGGCTATGCCTGCAACAACGAAAAAAGCCGAAAAATATGCTGAAGTCTTCAAATTGAAAAATGGAAGCACTTTTATATATCGCAGGCGCCCCGACGCTAAATTTTTTAATCTCATTGGCACCACTGAAGGCGGTAGTCGCAGCGAAGTCATAGAAAATACAGGTATTAGTCAAAGCGCAAGCTCGCTGCTAGCGGAAGCAACCGAGCATCTGACAAGAGATGCTCTTATGCGCAAAATTGAGGGGAGCGGGTCAAGCCTAGAGGGCTTTTCTGGAAAGGATAGTTTGGGTTTGAGTCTCAACTGCCTTAAAGAAGACTGGCAAAATATGAGTGAAATATTTTGTGCATGCATGCTAGAGCCTGTATTTCCTGAGCAGCAGTGGCAGACGTTAAAACGTCAAATAGCAGAATCACTCAAAGCTCAAGAAGATTCGCCGTCAGGCCAATGCGTCAAGCAGTTTCAAGAAAATATGTTTAAAGGACACCCCTATTCCTTCCAGCAAATCGGCAATCAAAAAAGTGTGAATTCCTTCAATACAAAAAACCTCAAAGAGTTTTATTTAAAGATTCGGGATAAAGGCCCCTGGATCTTCTCAGCCGTGAGTGCGATGCCCGCTCAAGAAGTCTTCACTTTTTTTGAGGGGTTGATCTCTACATGGCATCCTCAGTCCTCAGGACAGAAAATTATAAACTCGAGCGATCCTTTTGCCGGAGCTGCGTTTTCTGAAACACCCTATTTTTTAGAAAAAAACAGGGAGCAGAATCATATACTTTATGGTTTTCCTGGGCTTTCTTGGCGAGACAAAAACAGGGCCACTCTCGATGTGCTCGAAAAAATACTTGGGGGGCAGGGAGGGCGCTTATTTTTGAAGCTGCGCGATGAGCAAAGCCTCGCCTACTCTATTTCGCCAATAGTTGGCTATGGTGCGGCTCCATGGGCTGTCGGTGCCTATATCGCCTGTGCGCCGAAAAAAACTGAGCAGGCAATAATAGGGATGAAAAATGAGTTTTTTGCCCTTTGTGATGCGGCTCCAACACAAGAAGAAGTTCAAAGCTCGATAAATTACATCATAGGCAATCTCGAACTTGATATGCAGCGCGGTCTTGCACAGGCCCGAAATATGGCGCTCATGGAATGCTATGGGCCTGGTTATGATGATTTTGTAACTTATTCCCAAAGCGTACTGGCGGTGACGCCGCAAAAGGTTCAGGCCTTGGCCCAACAACTTTTCGATGCAAAGCGTGCCGTAACCTCGATCGTGGGGACTACGTACTAATTTTTGGGGTCCCGGATTTCCCGATATGTCTTATTCGCAAAAATTAATTCTGATCAAGTAAAAAGAACAGCTGAGGCGGTTTTGAGGCTCTTCCTCGATACGTCACCTGACAGACTTGGTTTTGATGCGGATACCTGCCTTCTGGTCTTCTGATGTCGGGGGGGGGCGTATAACATGATCCGAATCAAGCAAATAAAAGCGGCGCGCAAAAAAATTATGCCCCCCCTAGGTTTTTGGCAAAATCTTTTTGCCGCATTTGTTAAAAGCGCGTATAGTTTTGAGTGTAAAGCCATAGATTCTGATGCAAAAGATTATTTTCAGCGGTGGTTCGTCAGAAAAAAATTCTTGTTTATGATGAAAAAGCGTCGCTTATTTTTTTCAAGCCCTCACCTCAATCTTCAAACAGAATCTAAATATTGGATCTTAGAGTATAGCTCAGTAGCTATTTTTTCATGTTTTCTCAATTAAGGGTGGCACATGGGTTGGTTGACAACAAAAATGAATTCTTCAGTGGGCCAAAAAGTCGTAATGGCGATTACGGGACTCATGCTTTTTGGCTTTTTAATTGTCCATTTATTGGGTAATTTGAGTTTTTTTCGTGGCCCTGAAGCGATTAACGGCTATGCGGCGACTCTTCACAGTCTTGGAGCGCTCGTATGGGTTGCGCGCTTTATGCTACTGGGTATTTTTGTCGCTCACTTGAGCATGGCTATAAAGTTAACAATCTCAAATCGTGCAGCGCGACCAGTGCCCTATGTTAATAAAATTTTCCAAAAAACGAGCGTGGCTAGCCGCTTGATGGTTATCACCGGGCTTATGATCTTGTTTTTCGTTCTCTTTCACTTAAATCACTATACCCTAAAGTGGACCTATCCAGAATTCAATGACCTTGATGGCGATGTCTATAGAATGATTATTATGGGCTTTTCCCAGCCGCTAACCGCGCTGTTCTATATTTTGGCAATAATTCTTTTAGGTGTGCATTTATACCATGGTCTACCAAGTACGGCGCAGTCTCTTGGCATTTATCATAAAAAATATAACTGTGCGATTGTGTTTCTAGGTCGTTTTTTCGCGGTTGTGATAGCGATTGGGTATATCTCGATTCCTCTTTCAGTGCTTTTCGGAATAATAAAGTAGTAAATTTTTTGGGGTGATAAAAATATTATGAATTTAGATGCAAAAATTCCTTCAGGACCAATTGAGAAAAAATGGGCAAAGCACAAGTTTGATATGAAGCTCGTGTCTCCTGCAAATAAACGCAAATACACCGTCGCTGTCGTTGGTACGGGGCTAGCGGGGGGTGCAGCTGCGGCAACGCTTGGCGAGCTAGGGTACAACGTCTTGTCTTTCTGTTTTCAAGACAGCCCACGGCGGGCACATAGTATTGCGGCACAGGGTGGCATAAATGCTGCCAAAAACTACCAAGGTGACGGAGACAGCATCTACAGGCTGTTTTATGACACGGTCAAGGGAGGTGACTTTCGCGCTCGGGAAGCCAATGTGTACCGACTTGCAGAAGTTAGTAACAATATTATTGATCAATGCGTTGCTCAGGGGGTGCCTTTTGCGCGCGAATATGGCGGGTACCTAGACAACCGCTCGTTTGGTGGGGCTCAGGTATCAAGGACTTTTTATGCTCGAGGTCAAACGGGCCAACAGCTACTTTTGGGTGCGTATTCCTCGTTGATGCGTCAAGTTTCAGCGGGCACGGTAAAGATGTTTGCGCGTACGGAAATGCTGGACATCGTTATTGTCGATGGCCAGGCTCGTGGCGTGGTGGTTCGCGATCTCGTCAGCGGTGAAGTAAAGTCTTATGCGGCAGACGCGGTTGTTCTAGCCACAGGCGGTTATGGAAACGTGTTTTATCTTTCTACCAACGCCAAGAACTGCAATGTGACGGCAGCATATAGAGCCTATAAAAAAGGCGCTGGTTTTGCTAACCCTTGTTTTACCCAGATACATCCGACTTGCATCCCTGTGAGTGGTGATTATCAGTCCAAGCTAACGCTAATGAGCGAGTCTCTTCGTAACGATGGCCGCGTTTGGGTGCCTAAACAAAAAGGCGACAAACGAAAGCCTGGCGATATAAATGAAGAGGAGCGAGATTATTATCTCGAAAGAAAATATCCGAGTTTTGGCAATTTGGCCCCCAGAGATATTGCCTCTCGGGCGGCAAAAGAGGCCTGTGACGACGGAAAAGGTGTCGGTGAAAGTGGTTTAGGTGTTTATTTAGATTTTGCCAGTTCCATAAAGCGTTTGGGTGAGGACGCTATTCGGGAGCGTTATGGTAATTTATTTCAAATGTATGAGCATATTACGGCAGAAAATCCTTACAAGCAGCCGATGCGGATATTTCCTGCTGTTCATTATACAATGGGTGGTTTGTGGGTGGACTACAATCTACAAAGCACAATACCAGGGCTATTTGTTTTAGGAGAGGCGAACTTTTCGGATCATGGTGCCAATAGACTTGGGGCTAGTGCCCTGATGCAAGGTTTGGCAGATGGCTACTTTATAATTCCCTATACGATTGGCAACTATCTTGCAGGCGTCAAGCCAAATACAGCTAATAAAGTCGAAAGCGCAGAATTTAAACATTCAGAAGAAGAAGTTCAGCAAAAAATAAAGAAACTTCTGAGCATTAATGGATCGCGAAGTGTTGATTCCTTCCACCGCGAGTTGGGGCTTATTATGTGGGATCACTGCGGTATGGCGAGAGATGAAAAAGGGCTAAAAGAAGCGCTCAAAAAAATCCCTAAATTGAGAGAAGAGTTTTGGAAAGATGTGAGGGTGCTTGGAGATGGAGAAGAATTTAATCAATCCTTAGAAAAAGCAGGTCGTGTCGCAGACTTTTTAGAGTTTGCCGAAGTTATGTGCCGAGATGCCTTGGAGCGGGAAGAGTCGTGTGGCGGGCACTTTCGTACCGAGTACCAAACAGAAGACGGCGAAGCCAAACGAAATGATGCTGAGTATTGTTATGCTTCTGTTTGGGAGCATAAAGGCGACGGGGTGCCGCCGGTTAAACACAAAGAAATGCTATCTTTTGAGAATGTTACATTAGCAACCAGGAGTTACAAATAATGGATTTCAAGGTACATGTTTGGCGCCAAAAAAACCGAAACTCACAAGGTAAGATGGTCACTTATGAGCTGGCAAACATAAGTGAAGAGATGAGTTTTTTAGAAATGCTTGATGTGCTTAATGAGCAGCTGATTGGCCGCAATGAAGAGCCGATCGCCTTTGATCACGATTGCCGCGAAGGAATCTGCGGCGCTTGTTCGGCGGTTATCAATGGTGTCCCTCACGGACCGGAGCATGGCACGACCACATGTCAGCTTCATATGCGCTCCCTAAAGGGTGTTCGTGAGCTATTTGTTGAGCCATTTCGTTCGCGAGCTTTTCCCATTATAAAAGATTTGGTTGTCGACCGCTCGGCCTTTGACCGTATCATAAGTGCTGGAGGCTATGTTTCGGTAAATGCAGGAAGTGCTCAAGATGCTAATAACCTTCCCGTACCTAAGGAAGCAGCGGACAAGTCCTTTGATGCTGCGACGTGTATTGGTTGTGGTGCCTGTGTAGCGGCATGTAAAAACGCTTCTGCAATGCTTTTTGTCTCTGCAAAGATCTCCCAACTTGCCCTCCTGCCTCAGGGTGACCCTGAGCGAGACCGCCGGGTGAGCAAAATGGTGAAGCAGATGGATGAAGAAGGTTTTGGAAATTGTACCAATACTTATGAGTGTGAGGCTGCTTGTCCTAAGGAAATAAGTGTTGAAAATATAGCGCGTCTCAATTGTGAGTTTTTGCGAAGCACTTTTATTAGCAATGAAGAGTAAAAAAATGGCTAAGTTTGAAGTAAACGTGTTTTTAAAACCTGAAGTTTTGAACCCAGAATCTCGGGCTATTTTGGAAACGATTCATAGACAGGGAATCCCCGATTTAAAAGATATAAAAATCAGTAAAAAGTATATTTTAGAGTTTGAGTCAAAGACGGACGCCAGTGCTTTGGCCCAAGAAATTGCCAGCACCTACCTAGCAAATTCTGTGGCGGAAAGTTTTACCGTAAGCAAGATTGATTAGAGTGGATATTGGGGCGTTGGTGTATTAGCCGCGTGTTAATTGGCAATCACGTTTGAGCCCATATCCAAACGAAGAAGGATCATCCCGCGGAGCAGCAAAAAATCTAGGGCCTAAATCTTCGCCGGATGTGTTAACGCTTCGGCGTAGCGATTGGGGCCCTTATGGCGGTTTGGGCTGCTTTAACATCGGCATACTAGAGCTAACTGACCCAACTTTTTTCATCATGGAATAGAACACGTGAATAAAAAAATCGGTATTATTAGATTTCCAGGAAGTAACTGTGACCGAGATATGATAGATGTCCTCCATGATATCTATCAAGTTTCAAGTGCGATTATAGATTATAGAAGCACGTCGATCGGATCTGTAGCGGGCGTTATCGTGCCCGGAGGATTTAGCTATGGAGATTATCTGCGTGCAGGAGCCTTAGCCTCACATGCTCCCATAATGCTTGAACTGGCTCAACAGGCGGGAAAAGGGCTTCCTGTTTTGGGGATTTGCAATGGTTTTCAAATATTAACTGAGGCACGGCTGCTGCCGGGCACATTATTAAAAAATAAAACCAGGCAGTTTATTTGCGAAACCGTTTATTTGAAAGTAGAAAAAGGTAGCAGCCTTTATCATAAAAGCCTGGGGCAAGCGTGTTTGAATATGCCGATTGCCCACGGTGAAGGAAATTATGCTATTGATGACAGCGGATTAAAAAAACTTCACGATCAAGGGCAAATCCTTTTTAAATATGCGAGCAAATCGGGTGTTACCAGTGAAGAGTTCAATCCAAATGGTTCCCGCGCTAATATCGCGGGGATTACCAACAAGCAGGGCAACGTTTTAGGGTTAATGCCGCACCCAGAGCGCGCAAGCTATGAGAGGCTGAACACCGGGGTGGATGGCCGCGTTTTATTATCGAGTTTTCTATCATTATGTGCGATTTGATTTTGGATGCTTACAAATTTTTAGGTGGCCCACTGATTTGTTGGGGCTAAAGTGAAATTTAAGCATTTTTTTTACCAAAGACTTCGATCCGGTTTGGGTCTGTTATCATAAAAAAAGTGCGTCTACAAAGATGGCATCAGAAATATTTTGACATACGTCTAGTTATGTAAGAGGGATTTTAATTTTTATGACACATTACAACTTAATTGATATTAAAAACCTAGAAGCTTCCGACGCGATCGATGAGTCGCAAGGCTTTGAAGCTCTACTCAAAAAACATAAACTCAGTAGTGACGAATACCAAATTATTAAAAAAAATTTAGGCCGCACGCCAAGCTATAGTGAGCTCGGTGTTTTTTCTGCAATGTGGAGTGAACACTGCAGCTATAAATCTTCGCGGCCTCATTTGAAAAAATTTCCCGTAACAGGGGAGCATGTCGTGGTGGGACCCGGGGAAAACGCGGGTGTTGTGCGGGTTGCAGGGGACCAGTGTGTTGCGTTTAAAATGGAAAGTCATAATCACCCCAGTTATATTGAGCCTTTTCATGGTGCGGCAACAGGAGTTGGTGGGATTCTCAGAGATGTTTTTTGCATGGGCGCTCGCCCCATCGCAAACCTTAATTGCCTGCGTTTTGGAAAAAAAACGCACCCCCGAACCCCCTACCTATTTAAGCAGGCCGTTAAAGGTATTGGCGACTATGGAAACTGTGTTGGCGTGCCTACCGTGGGCGGCAGCATACACTTTGATGCGACGTATGATGCTAACTGTCTCGTTAATGCCATGAGTGTTGGACTTATCGATGCGAACAAAATATTTAAAGGCTTTGCTACTGGTAAAGGCAACTATGTTGTTTACCTAGGATCTGCTACAGGGCGCGACGGCGTCCACGGGGCGACCATGGCCTCTGATAGCTTTGCCAGCCAAGATCAAGGTGAAAAAAGCACCATTCAAGTTGGTGACCCCTTTCGGGAAAAACTTCTTATCGAAGCGACACTCTCAGTCTTAGAGAAGGGGCTTGTTGTGGGGTTGCAAGATATGGGTGCTGCGGGGTTGACCTCATCCTCGGTAGAAATGGCAGGACGTGCGGGAAATGGTATTTTGATAGATCTGTCGTGCATTCCTGTGCGCACTCAAAATATGACCCCTTATGAGCTTCTGCTTTCTGAGTCTCAGGAGAGGATGCTCATGGTGATCGAGCCGGGCAAATGGCCGGAACTTAAAGCAGAGCTCGATCAATGGGAATTAGAGTCCTGTATTATTGGTATTGTTACAGAAACAGGCCGCTTTCAATGTTCTTTTGCGGGAAAGCTTGAGGTGGATTTGCCGGTGAATATTTTGACGGACATGGCCCCGATTTACGAGCGCCCCTTTAAAGAAGGGCGTGTGGGAGAGCCGCTTGATACCAAAGGGATTGTTTCTAATGTCAAAGAACGAGGGGTAGAAGCTGTTATTCTAAATATGTTAAAAGATATTGGCGATAAAACACCAATTTTTCGGCAGTATGACCAGCACATCGGGACTAAAACAGTCTTTGGGCCAGATGAGGGCGGGGCACCCGTTCTTTGGCTGCGGGATCATGAAATCGCCAATAATGGCGAAGAGTTTGCGGGTATAGCTATCGCAACGGCGTGCCATGAGCGTTACTGCAAGAATAATCCCAGGACAGGAGCCGCTTTAGCTCTGATACAAGCCGCACGAAAAATAGCCTCTCGTGGTGGATTTGGTCTTGGGGCAACGGATTGTTTAAATTTTGGCAACCCCCAGGTGCCAGAAGTAATGTGGGAGTTTAAGGAATGTGTGGAAGGTCTGGCTGATGCCTGCACAAGACTTAATATACCTATCGTAAGCGGAAACGTTAGCTTATACAATGAAACCGACGGGGTGAGTATTTATCCAACGCCGATGCTCGGTGTTGTGGGCAAGGTTCCTGACATAAGATTTGTGCCAGCAAGCACGGTTACTAAACCCGTTGATCTGTACCTTGTTTCGCCCAGCAAGGTGAAACCACAGTTTGGCGGGGGACTTCTTGGGAGCACTCTTTCCTTAGATATTTATTCTGGTATCGTCCCAGAGGTCGATTGGGAGCAAGTATTAGAAGGCCTAAATTTTATCACCACACTTGCAAGACAGCAGCCTGGCGAAGCACTGGCGGTGAGAGATGTTGGGTCAGGCGGATTAATTATTACGCTGCTAGAAATGATGCGCAGCCCAGACCTGACTCTTGATGTTAAAATGTCTCAAGGAGCTTTGTCCTGGGAGTCAGTTTATTTCGGTGAGTATGCCGCATGTTTTGTCATTGCCACGACTTCCTCCGGAGCCACGCATAAATTTTTGGGAGCCTCGGCGTTAAAACACAATCAGATTCAAAAAATTGGGACCATGGCAGAAAATAATGCTCAGGAACACAATATTGATGGGGTTCGGTTGAACAAAAAACAGGTTCTGACGCATTTTCAAAATGCTCTTAATTTTAACTAAAGAAAAAAACATATGGGCTCATTAAAAGAAGAGTGTGGGATTATTGGCGTTAAGGGCGTATTAAATGCATCGCAACATTTAAATTTAGGCCTTTTTGCAATGCAGCACCGTGGCCAAGAAGGCACGGGAATTATTACCTGTCAGTCCCAGCAAGGTGAAGCTGCAGAAGTTAATGGAGCATTTCACGAACATAGAAGTTTTGGCTTGGTTGGTGATAACTATCCTCAAAAAGTTTTAGACCGCCTAAAGGGTGAAAGCGGTATAGGACACGTGCGTTATAGTACCCAAGGCGGAGAACTTATTCAAAATGTTCAGCCGTTTTCATTTCTTTTACCAGAGCTAGGGCCTGTTGCTTTGGCTCACAACGGCAACATTACCAATGCTCTTCAGTTAAAACAAGCCTTGGAAGCAAAGGGAAGTGTATTTCAGACGACCTCTGATACAGAAGTATTTATTCACCTACTCGCTCAGCAAAGAAATGTGCCATTTCCACAGGCCCTTAAACAGGCTTTAAAGGAAGTAAACGGGGCTTTTTCTCTTGTTATTTTGACGCAGGAATCCTTATACATCGTTCGCGACAAATATGGTTTTAGGCCACTAGAGCTCGCAACCTTAGATGGCGGCTATGCGGCAGCAAGCGAGACCTGTGCTTTTGATCTTATCGGAGCTAAATCTCTTCGCGAGGTTGAGCCAGGAGAAGTGATTGAAATTGATGCAAGGCTCCAGGTAAAGTCATTTTTTTATGTAGAAAAGAGACCCCAAAAGAGTTTTTGCTCATTTGAGCCAATATATTTTGCAAGACCCGATAGCATTATTCAAAATGAACTTATTTATGAACTCCGTAAAAATCTTGGCCGAGTTTTAGCAGCTGAGCATCCCACTGAAGCTGATGTTGTTATTTCTATTCCCGATTCAGGGGTACCTATGGCTATGGGATATGCTGAGGTTGCAAAAATCCCCTATGAAATGGGCTTAGTGCGCAATCACTACGTGGGACGGACTTTTATTGAGCCTTCTCAGGCGTCTCGTGACCTTCGCGTCCGGCTAAAGCTTAATCCTTTGCGCCATGTATTAGAGGGAAAACGCGTGGTCGTCATTGATGATTCTGTCGTACGTGGAACCACCTGCATCAAAATCCTAAATATGATCAGGAATGCTGGTGCTAAAGAAATTCATTTTCGAGTAGCCTCCCCGCCAATCACGCACTCATGTTTTTATGGTATAGATACGCCAAACCGCTCTGCATTAATGGCGGCACAAAAAACCGTTGAGGAGATGCGCAGTATTATGGGCGCCGATTCATTAGCATTCCTTAGCCTTGCGGGACTTAAGAAGGCCCTCGGCCCAGGAAGTGACAGCAGGTATTGTTTTGCCTGTTTTAGCGGAAAATATCCGGAGCTATTTGGTATCCAAATTGAAGCCCAACCCACGGATAGGCTAGGAACCGGCCTATCCGCAAGCAAAATGCCTCCGTAGTATCTATAAAAATGTCTGGCGACAGATCCCAATAAGTGAAATACTTGTGGGTCTTGCCTATTAACATGAGGGTATTGTTGGCTCTTCATATCGCCCCATAGGCCGCGAACTTGATTTAACGTGTTGGGGCAACGAACAAAAAATAATAGAACTTAAAAAATATATGAGTTTTTACTACATAAGGAAGAAAAAATGATTACCCGTATTGATGGTCGCAGCCCCTCACAAATGAGGCCGATAAGAATAATCCCCAATTTTGTTAAATATAGCACTGGTAATGTTCTCATCGAGTACGGCGAAACTAAGGTTTTGTGCTGTGTGACCGTAGAAGATGTCATCCCCCCATTTTTAAAAGGGTCATCACCGGCTCAGGGCTGGCTCACAGCTGAATACAGTATGCTTCCGGCTTCATCAGACAAGCGGATTCGACGGGAGCGCAATAATGTGAGTGGGCGAACCCAGGAAATTCAGCGTTTAATTGGGAGAGCCTTGCGCGGTGTCGTCGATTTGCGCTTATGTCCAGAGATAACTTTTATGATCGACTGCGACGTAATTCAGGCCGATGGAGGCACGCGAACGGCGGCAATTACAGGAGCCTATATAGCGCTAAAAATGGCAGTCGATCGTTTGCTCCGGCATGGGCGTCTGAAAAAAAATCCTATCAAAGACGGGGTTGCTGCCGTATCGGTGGGGATGATTGATGGTAGCCTGCTCGTAGATTTAAATTATCACGAAGATAGCCGGGCTGATTTGGACATGAATGTTATTTTGACCCAGAGCGGCCAAATCTTAGAAATTCAGGGGACAGGCGAGAAAGCATCTTTTGCTAAAGATGATGTTATGAATATAATGGCTGCGGCTGAAAGCGCATTAAAGCCAGTATTTGAGTTGCAGCTAGCGGCTTTAGAGGGACAGATTGTAGAGGGTTAGCCTTTAAAAAAATAAATAATCGTCTCTAACCCATAAAAATATACATAAGCGTAAACACCAGCAAGGAAAAGAAAAAATAAGGAATAATTTAGTAGGCGCCTTCTTTGCTGGCGTTTTTTCTGCAGTTTTATCGCATGAATCGGTTGGATGTTACTAACATCAGTAGTTGCGGGCTCTGACATAAAACCACCAAAAGCACTCGTAGGTGGCAAGCGATCTCCATAAAGGGAATCAGAGGCGCGAGAATTCTCGTTAAATCCATGTCCTGAAATGGCAAAAGCAGAATTTTCTGGTTTATCATTTTGGGCAAATGGTGGCGGGGTATTGCTCATGCGATCACGATCATTTATGTGATTTTGAGCGATACTCGGCGGGGGGGGTAAGGGAGCTTTATTTCCTCCCAAATTTGTAATAGCCGTCACCTCATTATCCACAAATGAATGTTTTCTCTGCGCAGGTTTTTGGGTATCAACTTCGATGCCAAACTGATTTTTCAAGGCCTGGCTAACCGTTTTTAAGATACGGTTTACCACAATGCTTTCATCGCTCGGAGATATTTCAGTGAACTGTTTCATAGTCTCGCTGGATCATTTTCTTGAGTGTCAATACTACTTTCACCTGATTTGCCGTGACACTTTTTATATTTTTTACCAGAACCACAGGGACAAGGATCATTTCTGCCAACTTTTTCGGTCTCTCTTTTAACTGTTTGAATAGGAGCTGCGCGGCTGGGTTCTTCATTTTGACGGGACCCTTGATAAATGAGACCATCCTCACCCTCATTTCCGGGTCTTCTATTTCCTCGGGAAGTCTGCTGAGGCCGCAATCTTTGGCTGCTAGGTGGCAAAGAAGACCCCGTACCAGAAGCTAAGGGGCCCGCAAGTCCGCTGGTTTGTCCTGGGTCTGGGTGAGAAAACACCAAACCGCTGTCCTCTTCATCATCTTCATGGTCCTGCCCCATCATTTGCTCTGGGTTGACAGACTGCGGCGGCGGCATTCGTAGAAGGGTTAATACAGACTCTTCTTCAATGCGATTCCACATGCCCTCAAAGAGCGTGAAAGCCTCTTTTTTATATTCTTGTAAAGGATCTCTATTGCCGTAGCCTCTAAGACTGACAGCATCCTTAAGTGTGTCCATCCCTTGAAGATGATCTTTCCATGCCGTATCGATTATTTGAAGAAGAATATAAGATTCAATTTTGCGGACGATTTCATCGGGAACATGCTGGATTTTTTGCTTGTACCGGGCCATAGCTTGAGCTTCAACAGCGTCAGCTACCGCATGCATATCGACGTTCTCATCAGTGAAAGCACTGAGGTCGACAGCAAACCCAAACTCGCGGCTAAGCTCTTTGGTCATGTCTTCAAGAGCCCAAACAGGTGTATTGGTGTTTTCGGGAGAAAACTTTTCAATGATTGATAGAGAAAGAGCTTTTATGAAATCAGAAAAGAAATCTAGTTTAGCTTCGCCAAGCAATGCTTGGCGACGCTTCGCGTATATCACCTGGCGCTGCTGATTCATAACATCATCATACTCAAGGAGGTGCTTACGGGAGGAAAAATGCTGTTCTTCCACCCTTTTTTGCGCTTTTTCAATGGACCGACTCACCATGGGCGAAACAATTGCTTCCCCGTCCTTCATGCCAAGGCGCCCCATAATCGAGGAAAGACGGTCAGAGGCAAAAATACGGAGCAAATCATCTTCTAAAGAGAGATAAAACTTGCTGCGGCCTGGGTCCCCTTGGCGGCCAGATCGACCCCGCAGCTGATTATCAATACGTCTCGAATCATGGCGTTCGGAGCTGATGACGTAAAGTCCGCCAAGTTCTTTAATCCCCTCGCCAAGGACAATATCCGTACCACGGCCCGCCATACTCGTGGCAATGGTAACCATGTGCTTCTGGCCCGCATTTTTTATGATATCGGCTTCTCGTGCATGATTTTTAGCATTTAATACATTGTGAGGAATATTTTTGCGATTGAGGAGCCCGGATAACAGCTCTGATTTTTCAACTGAGGCTGTACCCACTAAAACAGGCTGCCCCTTTATGTAAGATTCGTTAATTTCCTCGACAAGTGCATTAAACTTTTCTCGCGCCGTTCTATAAATCACATCATCTTCATCGATACGCACCATGGGCATATTGGTTGGTATAACGAAAACATTGAGATTATAGATTTTTTTAAATTCAACAGCCTCAGTATCCGCCGTTCCTGTCATGCCTGAAAGTGTAGAATACATCCGGAAATAGTTTTGGTAGGAAATCGTTGCTAGGGTTTGCGTCTCAGAGTTGATTTTTACGTGCTCTTTAGCCTCAAGCGCGCCATGTAGTCCGTCGCTATAGCGACGTCCCGGAAGCATGCGGCCAGTATTTTCATCAATAATAAGAATCTGTCCATCACGCACCACATAATCCACATCTTTTTTAAAAATAGTGTGTGCTTTAAGAGCCTGCTGCACATGGTGCAATAAAGAAATATTGGCGGGGTCATACAAGTTCTCCACGCGAAGCCGTTTTTCAAGCTTAGTAATGCCATCTTCGGTGAGAGTTACAATGCGTGATTTTTCATCCAAAATGTAGTCGCTATCTTTTTGAAGACCAGGAAGTGCCTGGTTAGCGCGAGCATAGTCATTGGGCCTTGACTCGGTTGGGCCCGTGATGATGAGCGGCGTCCTTGCTTCATCAATAAGGATTGAGTCAACCTCATCAACGATGCAAAAATTTAGTTGTCGCTGAACTAAGCGCGCAGCATCTGTTTTCATATTGTCGCGCAAATAATCAAAACCAAATTCGCTATTTTGGCCATAAGTTATATCTGCATTGTAGGCTGCTTGCCTTTGGGTATCACTCAATCCATGGACAATAACGCCAGTTGTGAGGCCCAAAAAACCATAAATACGCCCCATTTCTTCAGCGTCGCGTTTGGCCAGATAATCATTGACCGTAACGACATGCGCGCCTTTTCCACTGAGTCCATGAAGGTAAACAGGCAAAGTTGCCGTGAGGGTTTTTCCTTCCCCGGTTTTCATTTCGGTTATTGCCCCTTCGGCAAGGATGCTTCCACCCAAAAGTTGCACATCAAAGAGCCTTTTTCCCAGGGTCCTTACCGCAGCTTCGCGAACAACAGCAAAAGCCTCGGGCATAATCGCTATAAGAGATTCCCCATTTTCTAAACGCTGCCTAAATTCAGGAGTTTTATCCTTTAGAGACTGATCGTCTAGCGCTTTCATTGTAGCTTCAAGTTCATTGATGCGAGCAATTAGCGGTTGTCTTTTTTTAAGTTCTCGATCGTTTTTTGTGCCAAAAATTTTGGCAAACACATTAAACATATTTTAGTGCCTCAGAATTGATCTAGCATAAATTTTTGTGGATTTACGGGGTGATTATTCAACCAAACCTCATAGTGGAGATGGGGACCTGTCGACCTTCCTGTATTACCGACGGTCGCTATGGGCTCTCCTCGGTTTACTTTTTGACCGACCCGAACCAAATTTTGAGAGCTGTGACCGTAACGCGATTCTACACCATATCCGTGTGCAAGAATAATAAAGTTGCCAAATCCATCTTTTTTTCCAGAAAAAAGCACGACGCCATCTGCCGGAGCTATGATAGGAGTCCCAATTGTCGATGCTAGGTCTACCCCTCTATGCAAAGTTCGGTCACCAGTAAACGGTGACGTACGCCAACCAAAGCCGCTAGCCATCCAGCCATTTACAGGCGTAAAGGACGGGATAGAGTTAAGAAATGACTTTCTTTGGCTTAGGTTGGTAAGAAGCCCCTGCAAATAAATGGCTTGGTTATCAGCCGATAGCTGCACATCCGAAAGGCTTTTGAATAGAGGTTTAAAATTAAGGCTTTCAGGATTAAGGCCAACAGGAAAACCTGAGGGGCGTACATTTTTCTTTGCGCTGAGCTGCTGCTGAATATCGTATTCTCTCGAGGTTAAGGGGCCGATCCCTGTTTTTTTCTGCACTTTTTCTGTTTTAATTTGGGTAATTTCTGCCAATTTGTTGCTATAAACTTCCACTTTTTTTAAAGAGGATTTTACGGTGTCCAGAGACTGCGCGAGCACATTAGCTTCACTTTTTAAAAACCGGGCTTCTTGAGATAGGGCAAGATACTCTTTACGAATACTCATAAGCTCCCAGTAGTCTAAACAGATATAACCAGCAGCACCAAAAAGTAAAAAGACAAAAATAGTCGTTAAACGAATCAAATTCGCAGGAACGGTGAAGTTTTTAACCTCCCCCGTATCGCTTGGAATTACCATAAAAGTGATTTTTTTCTTCATTAACACTTCCTATTTTTTTTACGTTTCTCTCACGGCTAACCTTCGGCACATCCCCCCTACTCTTGCGCTTGAATTAACTCCAGCTAAGAGTCAACTTTATCATAAGATAGCGTGTTTACTTTCACAAATATGCCTGTGATATTATCTTCGCCGCCTCGTTCATTAGCCAGATTTATTATATTACCCAAATTATTATCATCAGGTTTAGAGAGGAAATTGGCGAGCTCAATGTCGTTAATCTTGCCGTATAAGCCATCACTACACAACAAGAAACTGTCGTCTGCTTGAAGTGTAAGAAAACCAGTATCAACGTCTTCTTCTTCTTGATACCCGACACTTCGTGTAATGACATTCTTTAGCTGATGTGTTTCTGCCTCTTCTTCGGAGATAACACCGGCTCGAACCTGTTCACTGACGAGAGAATGATCGTTCGTGAGCTGATAAATAAACCCAGACCTGAGCAAATAGAGCCTGCTATCACCCACGTGGGCAAAGCAGGCCCTATTTCCGAGGATGATAAGTAAAGTAACGGTGGTTCCCATGCCTTTTAAACCAGGATTTTCGAGTGCTTTTTCGTAAATGGCTGTAGAGGCATTATTGATAGCCGTTGCGAGGATTTGACAAATAACTTGCATCTGGTGTTCATCTTCGCTGGATTTTTGGGTCAAGGTTGGGAGTTGCGCAGAAAGATATTTTGAAATGACTTCGATACTGAGGGAACTGGCTATTTCTCCTCCAGCATGTCCCCCCATCCCATCAGCGACAACATATAAGCGACGAGTCTCATCAATAAGAAAACTGTCTTGATTGACACTGCGAACTTTACCAATATCCGTTTTCCCAAAAGAGGCTACATTCATCTCAAATTCTTATGGTGTTAGTTTAGATACTGAAACTAATAAAAAAATGCATATCTTTATCATAATTTATTCTGCGTCGAAGTTTGTCGGCAACTAATGCTCTGGGCATTAATTAAAAGTTAAAAAATCTAAAAATCTTTATATTTACCAAAGATTATACTACGGGACACTGGTTGTCGACAAGCTATCCATCTAAAAATGCACTGATATTTTCTATTTCTCAAGCGCGAGATATTTTTGCGCAAGCATGATACAAAGCGATGAGTAACAGCTTTTGATTTGTCCCGTACGTACAAGGTTATCTAGTTCACTTAATTCGGTGAGTTGCACGCTAGTATCTTCATGGGCATCAGGAAAGTGAATGCGATTAACGGCAGGTGAGCAGTTAAAAGCAAGAAAAAAATGAACAAGATTGTTATGGGTTGCTGGATTGGCGGGAATCGATGCCAATGGGATGACTCGAGACGTCGTATAGCCGGTTTCTTCTTCTAGTTCCCGGACTGCGGTGAGTGTTAGGTCCTTTTCATGGCTTTCCACAACACCTCCCGGTGTTTCTAAGACGTAATCAAAAAGGCCAATTCTGCTTTGTTTAACGAGAAGAGCTTTTCCGTCTTGTGTTATGGGGAGAACATTGACCCACTCAGGGCAGCGCAAACGATAAAATAAATGATTTCCCTGTTCATCACCTATTTCAACTTCTTCTAGGGCAAAAGGAGGGACGGCGAATTTTTCGGTTACTTTTTTTAACTGCCAACGCATGTATTTAGTCTCCTAGTGAGCAAGTGTTTTGATAGAGTTTAACGCAAATTCAGCAAGAAGCTTATGGGCCTGCTCATGGTTCTTAAGCCATTCCTCATGAGCAGATTGCCCCACTTTATTTGTTGAAGCCAGATAAATCTTTACCGTACTCCTTAATGCCTTAGCACTCATGAGAAAACTATAAAGTTCCAAGTTTTCTAAAAATATTTTTTTAGGCTCCCGTCGCATAAGGTTAAGCTCTCCTGCCAAACTAATATTAGGGCAACATATCGCGGTGGCCTCGGAAGCATTATTTGCAGGGTTCTCATAAAAGATATCAATAGGTTTTTCGGTTCCGTTTACACGGTATGACAGGCCAAATCGTTCGCAAGTAGGTAACCAAAGAACACGGCTCGGCGCATAAACCACCGAGGTCTCAAAAGATGAAAAAACACCACAAGTGCCTAAATAGATAGAGGGAGAAGGCATTTCCAAAATTTTTTGAACGATTGCAGGAGCATTTTTAGCGGCTTCCAGGCAGCCAATTCCTAATGGGTGATAAAGAAAAGCAATATTTTGCCGATTGAGATTATCCAGCAGGGCTTCAACTTCCATGAGGGCAGCGCTGATGATATGGAACACCATGGTATTTAATTGTCCTCTACATGAAGTGCAATAATGACGACAATTTTTTTGTTTAGAATTTTCGCAAAATATTTTCGAACAAAAATACGCAGCCACTCAGCAAGTTCTGCTTCGCTCAAGGGAGATTTTGCTATTAAAAATTTGTCATTAAGGGATTTGGCGAGGCTGGTCTCAACTTTTTGTGCATAAGTTTTAAAGGTGGCCTCATCTAGAGGGAGACCCAAACTTTTCCACACCACCTGTTTGAGGAAAAATTTTTTCCCAACCTGACAAATTAGGGAACAAAAAATTCCTCCAAGTTCACCTAGTTTAAGGCGTTCTCGTAATTGAACTTTTGACATAGGCATTCGCGATTCGCTGTCTAAAAATAGACTTTCATTAAATGCTTCAGGTGGTGGTACGTGGTGGATGCTTTTATTTTCTTTTAAAATTAAGAGCGCGTTGTTTTCAATGAGATGGCACGTAGTTTCTGATAGGTTGCTGCTCTGAATGAGATCAAAGTGGGTTTTTAAGTGAGTAAACGATCCATGGATGGGGACGTAGTTTTTTGCGTTTAACGTTTTAGCCAATGTTTGAATTTCGTCCGCATAAGCATGGCCACTGACATGGACATTCTTGTGGGTAAACGGGCTTATGACCTCTGCCCCATTTTTTTTCAAATTATTCATCATACGGAGAACTGATTTTTCATTTCCCGGAATCATGCGCGAAGAAAACACAAACAAGTCACTCGTCTTGACTTTAATTCCTCCAAACTCGTTTTGAGCAAGTCTATAAAGTCCCGAAAGCCATTCTCCCTGACATCCAGAAACTAACAAAGCTACTTGATCATCAGCTAAAAAATCAACTTCATCTTGAGGGATAAAAACAGGGGAATTTAGAGACAACATGTCAAACTCAGCACCAAAATCAAGCGTCGATTTCATGCCTTGGCTTAGCACGCAGAGGCGTCTATTGCCTGCGGCGCAGGCCTGAACAATAGAATTTAGCCGCCAAAAATTGCTGGAAAATGTTGTGAAAAAAACGCGCCCCGAGTGACTCTTAAGTATCTGACTAAACTCAGCTATTAAAGATTTTTCACTGCCGCTACTTCCTTGGGAGCTCGCATTAGTACTGTCAACGAGCGCAAGGTCAATGCCCTGTTGGCTGAGTTCAGCAATGCGATTTAAATTTGCGAAAGGCTCTAGTTCTGACTGAGCGTCTAGTTTGAAGTCTCCGCTGTGGAAAACAGAGTGGTTACCCGCTTTAATATGCAATGCACAGGCCATAGGGATAGAGTGATTGACATGAATGTATTCGATAGAAAAAGGAGAAATATCAAGTGTGTCACCGGCCTGCACCAAACGAATGTCATCAAGGAGGTATTCCATATTGAGATAGGCCACTTTCTTTTTCAGAAGAAGTGCTGTCCAGGGCGTCGCATATATTGGCGCGGGGTGCTCCTTATAGAAAAAAGGTAACGCCCCAATATGATCCTCATGACCATGAGTTATAACGTAGGCTTCAATTTTCCCCACCTCAGCCAGGACATTTGAAATATCGGGAAAAAGCCCGTCTACCCCTAACAAATGGGGATCGGCAAATAGTATTCCTGCATCAACTATAATACTCTTGCTAGCATATTGATACAGGGTGCAGTTCATACCAAACTCGCCACAGCCCCCGATGGGAAGACAAAGAAAATCGTTTGAGTCTAGGAAGCTTGAATATTTTTGTGCAAGCATGAAAAGTTCCTTGTAAGGTTATCACATATAGAAAATTTGCCATTGAGCATAAAATAAAGCAGTGTTTTTGCGGCCAAAGGCGTTATTTTTCGGGAGCAAAAATGAAGGTGTGTGTGAATATTTTACCTAAATTATCTTTTGACGATCTATAAACGACTTGACTCAGCGCGCCCTCAATACAATGTTCCATTCCCGCATTATTAATTTCTGAAAGACCTAAAGCAAGGTTAAAAGGTTTTCCCGGTAGATCAATTTGCCAGTTCCAGACCATGGAACCCTTGGTCGTTGGCTGCCTTCTCACCGCTTTTTTGTAACAGGCCTGAATTTGAGGGAATACTTTTTTGAGTGAAGCTAAGTAGTCACCAGATAACTGGGCTGTTTTTAGCTTTTTACCCTCTTTTATCACCTGTTTCGTATTCTCAAAAGCCAGCAGCCGATCTTCTATGGCATAAATGTATTCTTCATTGAGGGGTGTTCCCTCAAAAGCAAACGTTGCCGAGAAATCACTCGTTGCCAGCATAACGGGCGTTGGGCTAGGGATATTCTGCTTAATTAGGTTAAGCTGACGGCTCTTTGCGACAATGGCAAGTTTATCCAGTTCACTATACATACGTTCTTCAAGTGTTTGCTGGCTTTGGGCGGAAGCTTTATTCAAATACTCTAGTTGTTCTTTGGAAAACTTACTTTTTGATTCGGTTACGACAGATTTATAATCAGCTAGATTATAGATTTCTCCTTCCCGAATGCTTTTTGTTAAGGCTTGACGTTCTACCAAGTTTGTTTTTAGGGCCTCTTGCACTTGAAGCCCCTTTTCCATGACGCGACGGATCGTGATCTCAATGCCCTCACCGACAACGGACGGTATAAAAATAAGGGCAGCTTTATTTCTTCGAGTCATGGTTTCATTTTGCGCGAGGCGATTTTCTATAAAGGTATTTACAGAATTTTTGTAGTTTTTATTAAGTAAAGAAAATCGTTGAAGAGTGGTGGGAAATAGATAGTCACTGCTACGACTTGTCCCCAAATAAGCGCCAACGAGATCCATATTAAACTGGACAAGTTGTGGGAGAACGTTTTTGCGGGAGTATTTGAGCTGGAGAGCTTCAGGGGAAAGTGGAATCATCTTGGGATCAACAAAGGGAAGCACGAGCTCTTGCTTTAGGTCAGAAAATTTTTGGGCGCGGAAGGTTTTTCTATACATGAGACCAAAAAATATCGAACCGATGAGCGTAACAGCAGCTAAAGTCGCAAAAATCCAAGCATAAGTATTTTGAGAATTATCAGGTAAGGCAAAAAAACGGGTTAAATATTCATCCGTAAATTGATCGGCCTCATGACTTTGTAAACGCTGCGGTTTAATGAGGTTAAATGCGAACGTTAAGTCTTTATATCTAAGTAGACCAAAATCATCGTGAGCAATGTCTAGGAATTTCTTTTTTTTACCCCCCGCAACCAATATATCATCTTTATGAGAGATTTGTCCTAACCAGGGAATATCAAAAAATAAACGCAAGTTTTTTTTCTTAACTTTTAGGAGTTTTATGTTTTTTTTCAGGCCCTGATAGCCGGGGATAGACAGAGCAGCTTTGCTCGAAACGCGAGCACTCAAAGAGATTAGACCAGTTTTATAAATAGGCCAGGCATAGTCGGATATAAGAACGCCATTTTGAAAAACAGCAATATTTAGTTGGTGTAAAGATTTTTTTTTGCTACTCATGAATTTTCTTTTAGTATAATCGTTTCGAAGGCATAACGCGTGATTTTCGCTTTGGCTAACGCCAACAATATAGGGCGAAAGTGGTAATAATTAAGCGCTTGATCTACCGCCAGAGTAACTTTCGTATGGTTAGCATTGAATTTTTGGCTCAGGGTCATATCCGTGGTGATTTCCAGGTTCCTTTTTTCAAGATATTTAACAAGTGGTGTTAAATCTTCTAAGGTAGCCGATACCAGGGGCAATTCAAATTTTATTTTATCATCGGTAGAAATGATTAATTTATCTTCTTTTGGAAAAATAGCGAGCCAGATGAGACCAGATTTTTGTTGAGGCGAACTTAGAGAAATAATGTCCGCTTGCAGCCCTAAGTGGTGATTGGTTGATGTTGATACAAAATTGAGAAGTAGCATGATAAGTATGGCTGTAATGATTCCTGGTAGTGGAAAAACATTAACATCGACTTTTAGGCGTTCTTTGGCATCTCTCAAACTAGATTCCAAGGAAAGGTTTTCCGTTGCCATCAAAGAGTGCCTCCAGCTAAAACCACATGAGAAAATAAATGCGATGATTTTATAAAATTGATGACCTGAATGACGATAGGCATCGGAAGAGCGCTTGTCGGATATACTACGAGGACCTCGTCGAGTGATTCTCGTCCATTAGCACGAGAAGACTTTACCTTATATTTTTCAAGTCCATTTTTCAAATTGCCCAAATCAGGCTCGCCATCGACGTGTCTAATAATTTCGACATTTTCCTCATAACGATCAGCATTTGTCAGGGCGTCTAAATTACTGAGGAGGAATGACTTTTCCGTCAACACCAAAATTGCCGTGAGGCTATCGATTAGGTGAGATGAGCTTGAAGAAGCCGTAATCTTCAAAGTGGGATCTTCAAATTGTACTTGAGCGATGGGGATGTCAAGTGAGACCTCGCCAAAATTTCTGGAAATAGTCACGGAATAAAGACAAAGACCTAAAGTAATTAGCAGGCCGGTGATGCTTAAAATAATCGCAAAAGTAGACCACCGATAATCAGATAATTTCTTCTTCATCTTTGATATCTTCAACTTCAGAACTGTCGAATGCGTCATCACCAGAAGTCTCCTCAAAGGCGCTCTCACCGACCTCTTGGTTCGCTCCTGCTCCTGCGTTAAAGGGAGCAGGAGCCATAGGTGCAAAAGCGGCCATGGGTTGGTTTGGAACCAAGACATTAGTTAAAACAGTAATGCCATAATGGATTTTTTCAGTAAGCTCAAGCGCTTTGGATTTCAAATATTGATGCAAAAAAAGTACAAACATACACATAAAAAGGCCAATAGCTGTGGGGTTGAGGGAGCCTGAAATACCATGAGCAATCGTTGCTTGTTTTTTAAAAGTGTCCAAAACGTCAACGGAATTAAAGGTAGTCCACAGGCCATCAATGGTGCCGAGTATCCCTAGAAAAAGCATAGCGGTGGCGACGGCAGGGAGAGCCATAAGACGTGATTCTATTCGAGGTAAAAAATCGAGCGTTTCTTCTTCAATAACTCCCTTGATAGAATTAATATCACGACTTGCCGCGTCAATAGCCTTGAGGGTGATTTGAGGAAACGAAGTTTTGGAAGCAGACTTACATATAGCTTTTGCGCGATCAAAATCCTCTGCTGATAAAGCTTTGCGAACATTCGTAATGAATTTTTTAAAGTTAAGATTATAGGCGTAGTTCAGCATAATAAAACGCTCAACGACAATGAGCGTTGCGAAAAACGACAACAAAAGCATCGCATGTATATAGACATTACCTTGCTGGAGGCTGATGGCGACTTCATTCCACATAATGTTTATCCTGTGATATTAGATGTATATGAGCTTATTGTAGCAGTTTTCCTGGTGGAAGTAGGCACTTGGCGGTGTGGTAGGTTTTGGGTTAAAAGTAAAAATTAGGAAAAAAATACACGTAATTAACATGATGGCGTTTTGGAAACTGGGGGGGGGCGGGTTAGGTATCTATTTAACCAGAAGAGAATTTTCTTCTGGATCACGGTTTTGGGTGTTGGTTTTAATATTAATAAGGCCGTTATTATAGGCTTTTACGAACGCCGAAATAAGCTCAGGATCAAATAGATCATTGTCTTTGCTCAGGCTGTCAATAGCGTCACCAGCGTCTAAAAATCCTGAATATGCTCTACCAGAAATCATCGCATCAAAGGCGTCGGCTATGCCAATAATGCGAGCAAAAAATGGTATGTCTTCACCAACCAGGCCCTCTGGATAGCCAGTACCATCCCACTTCTCATGGTGGTACTTAACTCCTGATATAAAACGTTCTGAGTTGGGGAGATGGCCAATAATGTCTGCGCCCATTGTTGGATGAAGTTTCATTTCTTCGTACTCATCAGCATTTAGGGTGGATGCCTTTTTTAAAATGGAATCATGTATACCTATTTTTCCGATGTCATGGCACAGAGCGCTGGCTAGCAAGTTTTTTCTGGTTTTTTGATCAAGCCGCATTTGTTCGGCAATAGCCATAGAGTACTTCGCTACGCGCTCAGAATGGCCGTGTGTATAGGCATCTTTGGCTTCAATTGTTGCGACCAAAGTGTCGAGCATGCCAACGACAAAACCATCTAAGGCATCTCGAAGTATAATAGCTTCAAAAACGCTAGCAGCGGCATTTATAAGATACTGGCAGCGGTGAGCATCAATTTCAGCGATGGGCTGGGAAGGGAGATCTGACTCGATATGTAGAAGACAAATGGGATCGTTATTATAGAGCATGGGGAGGATTAAACGACTGCGCCCCGATTGGGTGACATTTACCGCTTCGGCTCCAAGAATGATGCCTTGCTTGCGGTTTAGGACATCCTCAATTGAGCGCTTACTGAGGATAAAATGTTTTTTGGGTTCTAAAAACTGTCGCGCCATTTTCGGTATGAGTTTATTGTCTCGTCCTTTCCAAATGAAAATAGCGATGCGAGACATTGAAGGCAGTAAAAGGTGCAGGCTTTTAAACAGAATGTTAGCGCATTCATTAAAGTCAAAGCTAACTCCTAGATCAGCAAGCATATTGAAAGTAGTCTTTTGAGTCTGGGTATCTTCGGCGTGTTCCGTAAAAACAGAGGAAGTGGCGACGCGTTTTTTATTGGGGTTTTTTCGCAAAGAAGCTTGAGGATTGACTTTCATTGGTCCTGCGATACCGAGTTCCTCGGCCACGACCATGTTAAAACTATCTATATCATCTATCAGACGAATATCTTCTCGTGGTGATAGAAAGGTCATTTCTTGATCGCCAATAATAATGCGATCGCCATTTTTTAAAATGGCGTTGAGTATTTTATCTCCATTTAAATAGGTGCCATTTTTGGATTCTAGGTCTTGAAGAATATAAAGGCGCCCTCTTTTTTTTATGATCGCGTGATGCCGTGAAACTCCTGATCCCTCTAATTGAGTGATGCATTGGGCGTCCCTACCCAATAGTGCGGGAAAAGAAGAGATGGGCACTCTTTTTTCGCGTTTGCCAGTGCATTTGAAAATAAGTATACAGGCCATCACAATACCTTAAAAAATATTATGCTTGGGTATCGGACGATCTCGCCAAAATAATAGTTTAGTTTTTCCAAAGTTGGACGATAAGAGTGATGTAGAAGGGGTCAATTAAGAGAAAAGAGCTGTAATAATATGCAAGTATAGGTTAAAAGGGGGGGGAGATTGAAGTTTAAACAGATATTCGCCGTTATCGCCTATTTTTTGCTGTCAAGTGTTTTAATGGCCGAGGCCTTACCGCCTCTTGGGCAGCGAATATATCTGATGGCACCAAATCCCTCCGTCCCTGCAAAAATTATTCAAGAAAATAAGCTCGACGTGAACGTAAAAAACTTAGGGGCATTCCTTAAAGATCCCGGTTTTCCTAACGGGAAGAGTGAGCAGAACGGGGTAGAGACGAAGGATCAGATTCTGGTGCGTCGTCTAAAAAAAATAGCGCCTGAATCAAAGAAAGTAACCAGGAGTTCTGTAAAAACGTCCATCGCCACCGGTGAATCATATTTTACAGCTAAAGCTAAATTTCCTCGCGCCCAACTGAAAACGGAAAGAGTTGTTTCTCATATTCAAGACGCGCCGATTCAGATAAACTATGAGGAACGGGCTCGATCGAGCGAGACCCAACTTTTAAAATAAAAGAATGGGTTTCAGCGCTGGATTGGTTTCCAGTTTTTAATTGCAACATGCCTGTCTTTTGGGTGATATTAATAAACCTAACAGCAATTGACTGGCTGGTCAAATGATTTTCATCAAATTTTAATAATTAGGTTCATTTTTTGGATTTGCTTAAGCATTTACAACAAATTGATGTTTTTTTCTTCCATCAGATCAATGGCCTGATATTCGGTGAAAAGCTTATTACGCCATTTATGGTTTTTATGTCCTCTAGTTTCTTTTGGGCCGCTATTGGCTTTGTCGCAACCGGATGGGCCTTTAGACAGAAATTAGCGACCAGCAAAATAAGCATATTTTGGGCGCTGGTGACGCTAGGCGTTTCAGATATGGTGACGTACCGGATATTAAAGCCTTTTTTTTCTAGGGACCGACCGTGTTATCATCTTGCTGAAGCTGTTCTAAGGGCAGACGCTTGTGGTGGCCAAATGGGCTTTCCGTCGAATCATGCCGCAAATGCCATGGCCGTTACGCTAGCGCTACTTCTATTCTTCTCGGCTTCTCGAAAATACTATATTTTATTGTTTGTGCCACTTTTAATTGGAATTTCACGCATTTATTTGGGAGTTCATTATCCCTTTGATGTGCTGGCAGGTTTTGTTGTCGGGGCGGTCATTGCGTTTATTATTTATTTTTTTGTTTCAACACGGGTAATAGATAGACGCAAAGATCCGGCAAAAGGCTTTCGAAGATAGGAATATACCTCAAGAGGGGGATAGGGGTGAAATTTGTGGATGACGAATAGTTTTACTTGCCAAGTTACTATTAATCAGGCCATAAATAAAAGGTCGTTAATTATTATTTGGAGGAAAAGAAATGTCGGCTCCCGTTGAAGAGAGAGTTAAGCAGATAGTTGTTAATCAGCTTGGTGTCGAAGAGTCTGCTGTCCTTGGTAAGGCTAAATTTATTGAAGATTTAGGGGCAGACTCCCTAGATATCGTTGAATTAGTTATGGCGATGGAAGAGGCTTTTGGCGTAGATATTCCTGATGATGAAGCAGAAAACCTGCGTTCTGTCGATGACGCCGTGAATTATATAAAAAAAATTCAAGATGTAAATTAACTCAGGCCTGAGAGAAAAGTCTTTCGGTAACCGATTAAAATTGGTATTTCCACGAGAAATACCAAGCATTTTTTGGGGGCTTGGTAGTTTAATAAACTTTATAACCTTTTTTGTGAGAGCAAAAAGGGTGTTTTGTCATTTCCTGTGACCTCTTGATGATAAATTTAGGTAAAAAATGAAGCAAATCATAAGCATATCTTCTGATCACGCGGGTTTTGATCTCAAGTTAGAGGTTAAAAACCATCTTTTGCATCAAAAAATAGAGGTCATCGATCATGGGCCTGAAGCAAATTTTTCTGGATCAATAGATTATCCGGTGGCAGCACGCAAAGTAGCGGAGGATATTCAAAAGGGAAATTCACAAAGAGGTATATTAATTTGTGGTTCAGGTATTGGCATGAGCATAGCGGCAAATAAATTTAACGGGATTAGAAGTGCCGCTATCTGGGATGAGCTCAGCGCTAAACTTTGTAAAGCTCATAACAATGTAAATGTTTTGTGTCTTGGGGCTCGAATGCTTAATCATAAGCGCTGCCTTGAACTGATAAATATTTGGTTGACGACCGAGTTCGAGGGCGGTAGGCATCAGGCTCGGTTAGACTTAATTACGCAGAGTGAACATAAAGATTAAGCGGATTTTTTCTTCTTCATCGCTCTATTTATTTCTACCCAGTTAAAAAAAGGGAATTTTTATGCGCCCATGGGAGATACTTCGCACCGCGGATCCTGATATTTTTAATATGATTGAACAAGAGCGAATTCGTCAGGAACATGGTTTAGAGTTTATCGCATCAGAAAATATTGCTTCCCAAGCCGTTATTTGTGCTATGGCGAATGTTTTTAACAACAAATATGCGGAAGGACTCCCTGCCAAGCGCTACTATGGTGGGTGCGAGGAAGTAGATAAATTAGAGAATCTCTGCATAGAGAGAGTTACGAGTTTATTTGGTGCGAAATTTGCCAATGTGCAGCCCCACTCGGGAGCACAAGCAAATGCTGCCGCCTTGCAGGCATTCCTTTCGCCTGGAGACCGCATTCTTGGTATGGATTTGTCACATGGCGGTCACCTGACACATGGCTCAAAAGTAAATTTTTCTGGTATTTTGTATGATTCATTTTTTTATAAAGTGCATCCCAAAACCGAATTCATTGACTATGATCAAGTTGCTAAAACGGCACAAGATGTCGGACCAAAGTTAATTATTGCTGGCGCCAGCGCCTATCCGCGTCAAATTGACTTTGCAAAGTTTCGTGAAATAGCCGATAGCGTTGGTGCCGTATTAATGGTTGATATGGCCCATATTGCGGGCCTAGTCGCGGCAGGACTACATCCAGATCCGCTACCGTATGCCGATGTTGTGACCTCAACAACCCACAAAACCTTGCGGGGTCCGCGGGGGGGGATCATTTTGTGGAACAATGCCGACTATACAGCAAAAATTAATAAAGCGGTTTTTCCTGGCACTCAGGGAGGCCCCCTGGAGCATATTATCGCCGCTAAAGCTGTCTGTTTTAAAGAGGCCGCGAGTGAGGGCTTTAAGAATTATCAGAAGCAGGTTAAAGCAAATGCTCAGGCGCTGGCGACAAATCTCATTGCCAATGAATTTAGGCTTGTCAGTGGGGGGACCGATAATCACCTACTCCTGATTGATTTGTCTAAGACTGAAGTCAGTGGTAAAGAGCTAGAAGCCGCTTTGGGTAGTGTGTTGATAACGGTAAATAAAAATACCGTACCTGCCGAGACCCGAAGTCCCTTTGTAACGAGCGGCATTAGAATGGGAACACCAGCGGTTACGACCCGTGGTTTGAAAGAAGATCATATGAAAATGGTCGCTGACTGGGTTAAAAGAGCATATAGTGCAAGAAAAGATGCGGAAAAACTCCGCGAAATAAAAGAAGAAGTGGAAGCTTTAACTAAAGAATTTCCATTGTATGTTAGTTGGTAATTGATGTGACTGACGGGAACGATTTTATCTAAAGCTGATCAGACCAACAGATGGCAAAAGGGCATAAATCTTTAAAGCAATCCGCAGGACTTCAAATAAGAGGATGGCATAGTGAAGTGTCCCAGTTGTAGTAATAGCGACACAAAAGTACTCGAGAGCCGCCTGTCCCATGAGGGTAGCAGCGTTCGGCGCCGCCGTGAATGCATTGAGTGTCATCATAGATTTACTACCTATGAAAAAGAAGAAGGTTTTGTCTTTCAAATCATGAAGCGCGATAAGCGCATTGTCCCTTATGACCGCGTTAAAGCCTTCACTTCCATTCAAATTGGTTGTAGAAAACGCCCTGTTTCGATAACGGAGATTGAAGAACTCCTGGCAGGAATTGAGAAGCGTATTCAGGAATCTGGACAGCGCACTGTTCCAAGCGTCCAGTTGGGCGACATGATTTTAAGTGAGCTTTATAACTTAGACAAGGTTGCTTATATTCGATTTGCTTCTGTTTACAAAGATTTTAAAAATCCGCTACAGTTTCTACAGGAGCTTAATGAACTTCTTGAAAGGTCAATAAAATCCTAGTTGCCAGCTATGACATTTGATGGATGGTTTTGGTCGCAAGCGAGCAACGCAATCAGGGGGTGAAAAATGTTTACGGGAATTGTGGAAGCCACGGCAGTCATACAGAGGATTTCCCCTTTTGAAATAGACGAAAAATCTAGGCAAGGAATTAAAGCCAGTTTGGAGGAAAGTACAGCCTATGTGCTTGATCTTAAACTAGAGAATCCAGGTCTTTACGCCCAGTGTAAAATAGGCGATAGCATCGCTGTAAATGGCTGTTGCCTGACAATCACAGCGTGCACTGCCCCAAACCTGCAGTTTGTCATCAGTTACGAAACTTGGGCCTTAACCGCATTTTCTCATTTAAAGGTGGGTGATCTCGTAAACTTAGAGAGAGCTATGCTCTTGGAGCAGAGGCTTGATGGCCATTTGGTTAGTGGTCATATTGACGCAGCATGTAGAGTATCTGAAATAAAAGAAATGGGAGCTTCAAAAGATATCTTTGTCTGTATTGGCGCAGCTTATAGACCTCTTTGCATAAAAAAAGGTTCGATTACCATCGACGGGGTGAGTCTTACTATAAATGATATTAATGAGTTACCGTCTGGAGAGCAAGAGCTTCGTTTTACGCTGATTCCTCATACGATATCCGTCACACGCTTTAGGTCCGTGCGGGTAGGAACTCTAGTAAACGTTGAGTTTGATATGCTCGGCAAATATGTTCAGCGCTTAATGGAAAAAAATTAAGCCAAATAATCTTTTTAATTGTCTTTCTATGCTAAAACTTATAGTTTCTCGCTAGTCACTACCCACAAAGGGCGTGAATGTCTATGCTATTCAAACACAGGGTGGACGCAACATGAGAGAAGCTTCAGAACAGGATTCAATAAACAGGGTTTTGCCTGCAATTCAAGCTATTCGCGAAGGACGGATGGTCATTATGGTGGATGATGAAGATCGCGAGAATGAAGGGGATCTTGTTTTTGCTGCAGAACACGTCACACCGGAAAAAATAAATTTTATGGCACGGGAGGGTCGTGGCCTCATTTGTCTCACGCTGGCCCCAAACATTGTAGAACAGTTAAAACTCCCGCTCATAAGGGAATTACACCATGATCCTGGTGCGCAGTCGACAGCTTTTACGGTGAGTATCGAAGCTCGTCATGGGGTGACAACGGGGATATCTGCTGCTGACCGTGCGAAGACGGTTTTAGCTGCCATTAGTCCGGACGCTCGCCCAGAAGACTTGGTTACTCCTGGGCATATGTTTCCTCTGCGCGCGGTGGAAGGTGGCGTGCTTCAGCGGGCAGGACATACGGAAGGTTCTGTTGATATTGCCCAAATGGCAGGATGCCGACAAGCGGGCGTGATTTGTGAAATCATGAACGATGATGGCACGATGGCTAGACTTTCTGATCTGCGGGCATTTTCCCAAAAACACGGTCTTCCGATTGTTAGCATTGCTGATTTAATAACGTATCGCCTTCTTAACGAGTCTTTAGTCGAGCAAGTAAGCTGCCGAACTTATGAGTTGCCAGAACTTGGGTCCTGCGCATCCTACCTATTTAAATCTATCGTCGATAACCAACTTCATATGGCGGTTTGTGTAGGTCTCCAGGGCGACTCATGGGCAAATGAAATCGTAAATGTTCGTGTGCATAATGCCCAGCCCTTTAGTGACATATTTGAGGATTTAGGCCATAGGGGGCGGAAACGTTTACATTATGGTATGGAAATGCTTAAACTGAATAAACCAGCGGTATTTCTCTATTTGCGAAAAGAAAAAACACCCGATCAGATACGTTCTGATTATGAGAGTTTATTTGAGGATTCTACGTCACCCCAGGATTCTCACGCTTCAGATTCGGCCAAAGTCATGGACCAGAGAACTATAGGCGTTGGGGCTCAAATATTAAAGTTCCTTAAAGTCAACAAAATGCGCCTTCATTTGCGTTCTCCGCAAAATTTAAAAGGTTTACGGGGGTTTGGTCTGGAAATCGTGAATACTGAAATTATTGATTAAAATTTTTTAAAAAAAATATCTTATGCTTTGAAGGAGAACCCCAGTGAGCGGTAATTTTCTTGTTTTGGTCAGTAAATTCAATGACTTTATTACACGAAGTCTTCTTGCGGGAGCAGAGGCAGCTTTTGAATCTCAGGGTATTTCTAAAGACAACTATAAAATAATTTGGGTACCCGGATGTTTTGAGTTGCCGAGCCTTGCGATGGAGGCCGCGAAAACACAGAAGTTTAAGGCTATTATATGCTTGGGAGCTGTTATTCGTGGCGAAACGACACATTATGATTATGTTGCGGGAGAGTGCGCTCATGGGGTTATGCGTGTTAGCATGGAAACCGGGGTTCCGACAATTTTTGGTGTGCTGACGACAGAAAATATGGAACAGGCTTTGGCTCGGTGTGGCGTCAAGGGTGCGAATAAAGGCAGTGAAGCGGTTCACAGTGCCTTAGAAATGATAAAAGCGAAAAACAGCCTGCGGGAGATTGAAACTTGCTTATAAATCCCATCTCTGAGGCAAGAAATCACACGATTCAGTTTCTTTACCAGAGTGAGCAAGGAAAGCTCACCTATTTTTCTGAAGGGCATTTTGTGGAATTTGCCAAAGAGTTTATCGAAAATTCTGAAGTGACCGAAAAATGTCGTGAATTTTGTTTGGGTACTTTAGAAAATCTTGATAAAATAGATATTCTGATTGAAAAATTTTTAAAAAACTGGCGATTTGACCGACTTTCTGTGCTGGACCGCAGTATATTAAGACTGGCAACCTATGAACTGACACAGTCTTCAGTCCCCAGTAAAGTGGCCATCAACGAGGCAGTTGAACTGGCAAAAAAATATGGTGGGGAAGACTCCTTTAGCTTTATCAATGGGGTTCTGGACCCTCTTGCGAGCGCTGTTCGAAGTAAAATTTAGACGTTCTTGCATTTTGATATCAGCTGAACTCAGCGAAAGTAATTTATGACATCAGATTTCTCAGCAACTAAGCTCGACAAAGATGAACCTCGTTTGGAATTTGTTTCTAGTTCTGCAAATGCTGATTCCACGGAGGCTGGACTTTTACAAAAAGTACCAAATGTTGTCTTAGAATCAGAATTGAAACCGCAAAAAATTGCTTTGATGGTCTCAAACATAGAAGAATTAAATCATAACGGCATTAATTTTTACGCGTGTTTGGGTAAAGGTGCCCTCAAGTATTCAACCTTACTCGAGCGACCTCTATTGATATCAGAAGTCTATAATCGCTTTGATTATTATGGGCTGGATGTCGAAAATGGCGTTTTATGGTGGTCCGGAGATAAAGTATCAGACCCCTCCCTTAGCGACCTGTATATTTTTCCATTCTGTAATTTTTCTGATGACGCGGTAAATGAGTACATTCATCAAATTAAAAACATCATGATTTCTAATCCTACGCCTAAGGTTGGGGTTCGTCTCGCACCGCAGCTTTTTAGTCAGGATGCTGCTACAAAAATTCTCACAGAGTTGCTCCTTTTTTTCTACAGTCAAAGAAAAGTTACGCAATTTTTTTTCGTACAAGAAAATAAAGTATTTATGGAAATGCTTAATGTCGCGAGTAAAGTAAGACAAAAGTTGGTCAGTGAAGGTTTTGAGTTGAGTATCCATCACTAAATTATAAAACGACTAGGTTCTCGGTAAAAATAAATAATATGTGGACGCGGTTTGAAAAATGGCAGGGAACAGGCAATGATTTTATCATTACCTGGAATGACCTCGCCATAAAAGATTCTTTTAATGCAAAGCTGGCTGGCTTAGCCCCTAATTTGTGCTTGCGCAGTGGAACCGGCATCGGCGCAGATGGTTTGTTAAACATTTTTTATTCCCCTGAACACATCAATAACCCCCTTCATTTAAGTATCATAAATAGCGATGGGTCTTTTGCTGTTACCTGTGGCAATGGGTTACGTGTTGCTGCTTTAGCTGCGCGTCGGTTTCGTGAGGGCATGGGAATGGCTGACGATAAAAATAAGAGCCAAGACTTTGTACTCAAGGGCGGGCGACTTGTTTCTTGTTATGTCGAGTCCATGGAGTTTCCTCGGGGATTTGTCACGGTAGATATGGGGTATGCAAAAATAAACCTTCAGAATAGCTGGCATACTGCCGCAATTGATCAAGCTCACGCCATAGCAAATAGCTTGGGTTTGGGGTCTCGGATTAAAAACTGCTATACCTGTGAGATTGGCAATAATCATATCGTAATTTTTGTGGATGGGGCGAGCGCAGATCTTGCCCGTATTTTAGGGCCTGCCCTACAAAACATCGGTGGTCTAGATGGTATAAATGTCCATATTGTTCATAAAGATTCAGAGAAAGTGAGTTCCAGCAATAACATACCTGAAACACTCAGAGATCGCTTGACTCCTCACACCTATATTACACATACCTGGGAACGTGGCGCCGGGCTCACGGGCGCATGTGGTAGTGGTGCTTGTAGTGTGGGGTTAGTATCTCAAGATTTGGATCCAAAGGCAGAAAATTTCTGGTCAGTGATAAAGATGCCAGGAGGTTTTTTGTATGTGAAAGTAGACCGTCGTCAGCAGGGAAATGGGGCTATACTTTCGGGTGAAGGGAAATTTGTCTATGCGGGCAAATTTTTAACTGATGGATAAATAACCCGCGATTATTTTTGAGTTAAAAATTATTAAGATATAGAGAAGAATGTATGCCTCTAAAACAAAGCCTCTTTAAAGAGTTTGACGTAAAAAAACTGCTGCCTATTGTCAATGCTTTGCGCGGATATCACGGACACCGAGTCATTGGTATGGATAATATTCCTGCTAAAGGTGGGGCGCTCGTCGTGAGTAACCACTCCTTGGCTACCTACGATATGATGTTACTTTATGGGGCGATACTCCAAGAAAGAAATCGTTTGGTTCGTCCCCTTATGGACCGTTTATTTACAAAAATACCCTTTGTGGGTGAATTTGCCGAATCTTTAGGTGCACGCGTTGGCAACCAGCGTAATGGTAAAATTTTGCTGGACCAAGGTGAGCTGATTAGTGTGGCTCCAGGAGGCATGCAAGAAGCGCTTCGCCCTTCTGAACAAAAATATCACCTCATGTGGGAAAAACGAAAGGGATTTGTGCGTCTTGCCATTCAGTCAGGTGCACCCATCATCCTAGCCGCTTGTCCTCGAGCGGATGATATTTATGATGTTTATCCTAGTAAAATTACTGAGGCTGCCTATAAAACTTTCAAAATCCCCCTACCCTTACTTAGAGGTGTCGGCCTTACTTTTTTACCCAAACCCGTCGAGTTAATTCATGTCGTTGGCGAGCCACTAAGTCCTCCAAAAGAAGTGCGTGGAGCCAAAAAAAAGCAGGAACAAATCGATGAATTTCATGCTTTTGTTGTTAAGAAAATGGAAGATTTAATGGCGAAGGCATTGAAGGTGAATACCTAGGGTCATTAAACCTACCCCCCGCTAATTTGTTGGCTTTACTATTGACTCTAAGTCAACAGGTTGTATAAAAAATCAGCGCCAAGGCTCCCTATGGCTTCTGCATTCCTCTAAATTTAAAGGTTAGCGTAAATATAGAATGTCTTATAAAAAGGAGAATTAAGAAAAGGCTACCTTACACTTAAGATTATTTATTGAATGAGCATGGAATTACATTTCCCCTGATTGGGTGAGTTAACCCAAATCATAATTAAAAAATTATTGTAGTTAAATTAGACAGGTGCCTAAAAAATCAAATTTTCAGCCCTAATTTGATGAGGGGTTGGAGGCGGCATTATTCTAAAATCACTAAATTTTTAGGGCCTCCTCCCGATGGAATAATATTTGCAAGTTCTATTCATCAATCAATTTGACAACCTTTTGGCAAGGATTAAGGGTATGAACATTTGGCTCGCAATTATTTTTTTTTCAGGCGTAGCCTTTTATGGGTGCGGTAAGGAAGGCTCTGACAACAAAAGGGATAATGGGAAACAACCACCCCCAAGTGTCAGTGATGATAGTACTGCCGCCCCAGGAGAAGACCCCCTTCCAGAAATTCAGAATGAAATTATAAATGAAACATCAAGTAATGAAGAACCCGCTCCAGTCACTACCGCGACCAGGATAGATGATATTTCTGGAGACCTACCGAAAGCCCGCGTTTGTAAGACATTTATAGCACCTGATGGAAAACTCGGAAAATATGGAAAACTTATCGCCGCCAATATTTTAGATGTTGATCTCCCTGGTATGAATAAAAAATACAATTTTTTAAAAAATGAGCGTAACTATTATTTAGATTCTTCTCGGGATGCATTTTCTACCAGGGGCAATTTCCTTAGTTATTGCCCCAAATTTGACTCATTAGTGGATGAAGACAAGGCATTTGTTTGGGCGTGGTTTTATGGAGCTTTAGCGCATCAAGAGTCTTCTTGCAATGAGACGAGCGTAGGATCCGGTGGAAGCCCAATTGGGCTTTTGCAGTTGGATAAATATAGCGGACGCTATTGGCGCGGTGGACCTTGTGCAGATCAAAATGCTGACATGAAAAATGGCTTTGATAACGTATCGTGTGGTCTTTGGATTATGAAGGACATGATCAAGGGAAAGCTTTATGGTGATCAATCAATATTAGGGGATGGCGGATATTGGGAGCCACTATATTATCATTGGTCACAGCGATGGGGTGACTATTTTCCGCCTGAGAAGTGCCTTTAAGTTGATTTATATTTCTTAGTCCGGGAAATAGTATCCCGGATATGGTTTTTTCATCATACTCAGCCGTATCGACAGCTATCCTGCAGAAGAGGGATCTTTAGATAAAAATAGTATTCGATCGGCAGAAGGTACCGTCTCACCACAAAGAACGCGCCCAGATTTGACGCCTCAAAAAATCTATAGGCCTATATGGACCGATCTAACGATTAAAAAAACAGAAATATCCTAAGCTAAACAAGGTCAAAGAGCGGACAACGCTCTCTAGGACTCCTGGAGATATTTTTGGTAAGCCGTAGTGTCCAGTAAGCTGCTTTGTTCTTCAGGTTTGCTGATTTTTACTTTGAGCAGCCAGCCTTCATTAAAAGCATCAGTTTGTAGTTTTTCAGGGTTTTTTAGCATGGCTTCGTTGCGCTCGACAACTTCTGCCGTCATGGGCATATATAAATCCGAGACCGTTTTGGTAGACTCAATGGTCCCAAAAGGCGCGCCGGAGGAGTATGTTTTACCTACAGCGGGAAGCTCTAAAAAAACGATATCCCCAAGTTGTTCAATAGCAAAAGAAGAAACGCCCACTAAACCTGTATTGTCGGGTCCAATCTTTATCCACTCATGATCTTTAGAGAATTTTACATCGCTTGGAAAATCCATATCTACGCACTCCCTGTAAAATAAATGAAAGTGATACCACTCAAACGCCTAAGAAATATTAATCCTTTGTTTTTGCCGTGTATAGGGGCTTTTTAACGATCCGGGCTCTTTTTTTCTGATCCCGGATATCGATGTAAATTTCGGAGCCAACCTTTAAGTCTTCAATATTATCAACAAAAACCATGCCTCCGTTGACGCCTAAGGATGGAAGAACTCCGGCACTTGTGACTGTGCCGACACGTGTGTCATTCCAAAAAACGGACATATGGCTTCGGGCAATCCCAGGTTCATCCATAACAAAAGCAAGTAGTTTGTGTGGAATGCTCCCTTTTTGCTTGAGTAGAGCATCTTTTCCGCAAAAATTAGCTTTGTCGAGTTTAGTCGCCCAAGCGATACCGGCCTCGAGGGGGGTAACTTCTGCATTCATATCCTGTCCGTAAAGAAGATAACAGGCTTCAAGTCTTAGGGAGTCCCGAGCAGCTAAACCAATGGGTTTGGGTGTTCCGACGGGACTTTTAAGAAGATTGTTCCAAAGGGTTTCTACTTTATCAGGAGCAACATAAATTTCGTAACCCAGCTCTCCTGTATAACCAGTTCTTGCGATATAGCCCGGACTTCCCTCAAAAGAAAATTCCATGATGTGGGTGTAACTAAGCTGCTCAACAGATTTTTTTAATTCAGGGTCTTTTAAGGTGTCAAGCAGTGTTTGCCGACTTGTTGGTCCCTGCACAGCCACCTGCGCCCACTGACATGACTCATTTGTAACAGAGACATCAAACTTTTTTGCGAGCTCTTTAAGCCAGTTAAAATCTTTAGCAACATTTGCAGCATTTACACAAATAAAAAACTCTTGGTCGCCAAGGCGGTAAACAATAAGATCATCGATGATGCCGCCTTGTTCATTGAGGGTTGCGCTATATTGACCCGCACCATTTGCGAGTTTGCTTGCATCGTTTATCGTCGCGTATTGGATAAAGGCTAGGGCATCTTTTCCCTTAACTCTAACTTCTCCCATATGACTGACATCAAATAAACCCGTCTGTGATCTGACATGTAAGTGCTCTTCGATAACAGATCCGTAGCGAATGGGCATCATCCAACCAGAAAAATCTACCATTTTCCCGCCTAAAGCAGTGTGGCTCGCAAATAAAGGGGTGTTTGAGGGTGTCATGGGAAGTCCTTCATTTCAAATAATGTTTACATAAATGTAATGACCAACTCTTCGTGTCGTCTAGTCGCTTGAAGTTGATTTTGGGCTTTTATCTTTTGGGCTAAATTATATTTGCTGCTGAAAAAGCCCTGGGATGACTAAAGTCCTGTCAACTGTATTGAGTCTATACACCTAATCTGAAAAGAAAACATAAAAATTCAGTTGCTTATCTATGGAATGGCTTATGCATTAGCTTTGCCACAAGAGATTAATCGTCTTTCTTGCTTGAGCGATTCATTTACACTGCTGTTACGGAGAAGAATTATGAAAAAGATCTATTTTTCTTTTAAATTAATCGGGTTATCATTAGTTTTAGGTGCTTACTGTTCCCTAGCGCTAGGATCATCAGTTTTTAAGTGCAATTTAGATGAATCCAAATGTGCTGTGACGCTAAGTAACGCCCGTCTAGGAGAATATGTTGATATTTTAGATGAAAAAGCGCTTCCAGCCGCGATCGGGAAGATTCGGTTTATAAAGGGTGATTTTGGCATCGTAAATGTTGAAAAAAAATTATCCCCAGCTCCCATTAAAAAGGGCTATCTGGTGATTCCCCGCCATGATACCAATTCCCATAACACGCAGTGGGCGGCAACCTTTTCATTTTAGGCAATTAATAAGCCTTTATCAAAAATGAAGATAAAGGCCAAATTTCCACGATAGAATCAATGACCCATTCTGCCCTCAATTTATCAGTAGTCATCATTACTTTAAATGAAGAATATAATCTCTCCCGTTGCTTGGCTAGCATACCTCCGGGGGCAGAAGTTATTATCGTTGATTCGGGAAGTCTCGATCGCACCGAAGAAATTGCTTGCGCATTTGGTGCTAGTTTTTTTACCCACAAGTTTATTGACTATGCGAGTCAAAAAAGTTTTGCCTTGTCAAAAGCGACACGTCCTTGGATTTTGTCTTTAGATGCCGATGAAGAACTTAGCCTCGAGTTGCAAAAAAATCTGCCCCAGTTTATCGAATCTTATCCAAAAAATGATTCGCAAATAAAATATTTTAGGATTTCACGTCGCCTTGTTTTCCTTGGTAGAGCTCTGCGGTACGGGAAAACTAGCGACCATCCACTTAGGTTGATTTATAATCCCAAGGCGCAGGCGATTTGCTTTAAGGGAAGCGTACATGAGGTTCTTGATACGCAGAACTCCAAAATAGAAAAACTCCCGGTTCCGGGAAAACTAGAACACTTCTCCTATGCAACTATTTCGGATTATTTCATCAAATTCAATAAATATACAGACTTGGTCGCTATTAAGCACCGCGAGGCAGGAAAGCTTTCCCCTCCGCCACTCTTTATTTCGTTGCGGTTTTTTGTTGAGTTTATAAAAAGATATGTTTTTCTCCTTGGCTTTCTCGATGGGTATGAAGGCTATCTATACGCTCTTTTTAGTAGCGTATATGGCCTCGTCAAATATGCGAAACTTAGAGAAATTCAAGCCCCCAAAAAAACGGTAGGTGGTAGGTAATTCTTGATGACAAAAAAAGTCACTCTCATGATTTCAAATCGGTGGTACAGCGCGATCACGGGCTATGCCTTGGCGTTTGCTACCATGCTTTTAAAAAAAGGGGTTAGCGTGCAGGTCATTGCGCTTAAAAATAAGCCCGCCGCAAAAAGGAGTGAAAAACTAGGTGTTACTGTTTGTGCCGTTGAGAGTTTTTCTTTGCGTTGGTACGCAAGCATTAGAAATTTAATTCAGGGATTTGATCCTGATTGGGTCGTGACTTTTGGCGGACCGGAGTCTTTTTTATTAGGCCTCATAAAGAATTTTGACAAACGCAAATGGTTGGACGCACGATTTTTGGGAAGCGAGCTCCCGCCACGATCTTTATTAAAAAAATTTTTTTTCGGGTTGCGTCTTCAAAAGCACGCTTTGGTAATCGTGCCCTGTACCAAAATTGAAAAAGAAATCGTTAAACTCAAGGTTCGTGTGCCTATCAAGATGATACCTCTTGGTATAGATGAGGAAGTGTTTTGTTTTAATGCCATTGATCCCCGCGAATATGTTTTTCAGCCAAAAGTAACGATTGTAGGGCGTCTCGATCCGGTAAAGGGTCACCGGCTTTCATTCTATTATTTTGCCCAGATGCTAAGAATCTGGGATAAAAATATTCCGCGGCCTCGCCTTGTTGTCGTGGGCGAAGCGGCTAATTTAAGCGGGGAGCAATTAAGGAAGTGGGCTAAAGAGCAGGGCTTAAAAGATCCTGAAGATGTTGAGTTTCATTTTTATCGCTATGATAATTTGCCTTCTCTGATGAGCCAAAGCGCACTTGGTTGGGTCCCTAGTTTGGGGAGTGAAATCATTGGGCGTGTTGCGGAAGAATTTTTAATGTGTGGCACGCGAATATGCACATCTGGTGTTGGGGGGCTTGGTGATCTGGCTTCAGACATTAACGGCGAAAATTATGAAAAAATAAAAGATGATGAGATTCCGCGGTTTCTGCAAAAAGAAATTCTAAAAGGAATGGCAGACAGTGTTGAAACAAAGAAGAACCGTTCAGTTTTAGCTCAGAAAACTTTTGGGTATAACAGCATTTCTGAATTACTTCTTGATGCGCTCAATGGATAGTCCTTAGGCTGCCGTTTCGCGGTGAATTCACAATCATTATGAAGCATTAATTTTCTTATATCACGACTAAATAATAGGACAGCTCCCAGAGGTCAAAGCAGCCGACAAACGTAGAGGGTGCATGAAACCTCCGGTTTTTCTCGTTGTAGCACTTTGATGTCCCGTGTCAGCCGTAAATGCTTGGTGTATACAAGAGTGTACACTATGTCCCAAGCTGTATACGAAAGCAGTTGTGCTGTTAGGTAATATATTTCATTATCGTCAATGAGCTTTTCTATAGGAACATGACTAAATAATGAGGCTTTATTATTAGGCATGACAAAAAAAACGAGGTAACAGAAGTTTCCGTGCGGCAAATCGCGGAAACTTTTTTTTTGCTCGGAGCAAATTGACTCCAAAAATTTTTTTGGGAGCGATGTCACGTCCTCAAGGAATCTTGCAGATAATAGGTTGCGGCTTACGAGCAAGCTCCCCAGAGTCGAGAAGATGGAAAAGGACAAAAAAAACCAGTGGTTTTAGCGCCCGAGCCATTTTCTCGGCTTGACACCGTCCGCTTTGTCAATCAAGCCAATTTTTTCCATGTGATCGATAATTCTTGCGGCTCTGTTATAGCCTATTTTAAACTGGCGCTGCAAATATGATGCGCTAATGCTTCCCTGTTCCTGAGCAAGACTTACTGCAAAATCATATTTTTCATCCTTTTCGGCATCTTGATCATCACCAGTAAGTAGCCCGGTGTCAGAGCGAGATTTTTGGCGTTCAGCCTCTTCTTCCATCCACTGCATAAGCTGGTGGCAATAGTTTGCGCCTGAAGCTTTGAGGGTTGTGACCAAAGTTTTTATTTCTTGGTCACTAATAAAGGGTCCCTGAATGCGTTCTAAACGCATAGCACCAGGCTGCATAAAAAGCATATCGCCTTTACCGAGTAGTTTTTCTGCGCCCATTTGGTCCAAGATTGTTCGGCTATCGTGTTTAGAAACGACCTGAAAGGCAATGCGGCAGGGAAGGTTTGCTTTTATGACACCCGTGAGAATATCAACCGAAGGTCGCTGAGTCGCCAGAACCATATGAATGCCACTCGCGCGTGCTTTTTGGGCTAGTCTTTGTATTACGCTTTCTACTTCTTTTGGGGCGGTCATCATTAAGTCCGCGAGTTCATCGATTACAATCAATATTATGGGAAGCTCTTTAAGCTCCTTTTCATTAAGAAGATCACGATGATTATCCTTCTCAACTTCACTTAAATTATGCCAGGTGCTATTGAAATCTCGCAAATTGCGTACAGCTAGATGCTGCATGATTTTGTAACGCCTCTCCATCTCATTGACAGCCCACATAAGAGAAAGAGCAGCTCGGTGCGCATCGGTAATGACAGGCATGAGTAAATGCGGTATGCCTTCGTAGACACTGAGTTCAAGCATTTTAGGGTCGACCAAAATAAGACGCACTTGATCTGGGGTAGTATGGTGGAGAATATTCACAAGGAGTGAGTTGATGGCCATCGATTTGCCGGCCCCGGTTGCCCCGGCCATAAGGAGATGAGGCATACTGGTTAAATCCGCAAAAATCGTCTCCCCGTTCACTGATTTTCCGAGTGCTACGGTGAGGGGAAAATCCTTTGCCCGCTTTAAGGTCTCATCACTGAGTAGGTTCCCAAGTAAAACTGCTTCCCGATTTTTGTTAGGAATTTGAATTCCGATCGCTTTTTTTCCCCGCACGGGGTTCATAAAAATCGAATCAACCTTTAAACCTAGGGCAAGATCATCAGCCAAAGAAAGGATTTTAGAAAGTTTTACCCCTTCGGCGGGTTCATATTCATAAACACTCACCACGGGCCCTTCCTGGTAACCAATCATGGTGCCAAGGACGCCAAAATCATTCAGTATTTTTTTAATATTTTCAGAAATTTCATTGTGCAGGGCAGAATTTGTTGATTTTTGGCGTGTGTCTTTAGCTAAAAGGTCCATGCCTGGATGTTGATATGCCCCTGGAGTCGAGGTTTCATTTAGATGAGGCATCTGAGCATCTGGTTTTTGTGAGGCAACCGCAGGAGAAGAAGTGGTGGCTTGGTTCTCTAATTCAATCCTCGTGAGGTAATTCGCGAGATCATCAATTTCTTTTAAGTTTTTAGGCGGCTCTAGGATGGCATCCTCAATGATCAAAGGAGCATCAGTTTCCTTAAGGGTGCTTTTCCTAAATAAACCCGCATTTTTAAAAAAGCTGCTTTTAAGGTGGTGGGAAAAATTACTTAGGCGCGTTAGGTTATGGCCAAAAATAAGGCTGCGGTTAACTAGTAGCGTGACGGAGATCAAACTAAGCATAATTAAGGTGATTTTCATGCCAACCTGACCAAGGGATTTATCGAGCGCTTTAAAGAGTTCCGCCCCTATTACCCCGGAAGAGGAAACTTCAAAGCCATTGATAGCAAAATGTTGGAGATAATTGGCTAAAAAAACCATACAAACAACGGTTAGACACAAAAAACCAGAAGCCTGCCAAAGCGAAAGGCTTTTGTTTTCTTGATAGTGATAGAGACTCATGGCCGCTGATGTAAGGGGAATGAGCGGGAGAATAAATCCCGCAAGGCCAACAAAATAATAGATGATGGATGCGGCATAGGCACCAATATATCCGGATAAATTGGTAACGGCAAGCTGGGGAAACCTGGCACTATTAAAACCAGAATCAGCCGGATTATAGGAGAATAAAGCTACATAAAAAAATAGGGTAAGACCAAGACAAAAGAAAAAATATATTTCCTTTCGTACAAATTTATTTAGTGGGCCTGAACCCGTATATTTTTGAAAATCTAGAGGCAATGAGTTTTTGGCAACGCGCATAGTGATCCTTAAGCCAATCGATGATTAAAGGTGATTTTAAAAATGGGATAATAAGATTATAGTGCCGGATGGGTTTTTCTACAAGTCGTCCACAAGATGTTAAGGATCCAAGTAGGTTAACGACTTGCTTTAGTTGTTTAGCTTTAGTTGGGTTTCGGCAAACAGTTGAAAAAATTAATCAGCAAGTGGGGAGGATCACTTTTCTATATCGCGATGAATTATAACCACATCGCAGTAGCTAAGTTTAAGGCTCTTTAAGATTTTACCGAGCTCTTCTGTAACAGCAACACTGCGATGTTTTCCTCCAGTGCAGCCAATACAAATACGAAAATAATTAAGACCTTCGTCGAAATATTTGGGAATAAGAAATGAGTACCAGGCCGATAAATGACTTAAAAATTCGGGAGCAGGTTCAGCGTTGAAAATATAGTCCCGCACAGACCGTTTTAAGCCAGTCTTTTTCCGTAGTTTTATATCGTAATGGGGGTTTTTTAGGATACGTACATCAACGAGGCTCTCTAGTGAACGTGGAACGCCATATTTAAAGCCAAAACTTGTAAGGAGCACCTGCATACGTCTCGTTGGTAGGGCGCTACCAAGGTAGTTTTCTAGCATTTTTTGCAGATCTTTGGGGCTAAGCGTACTGGTGTCAATATGAAAATCGATGTGATCTTCCAAGGCAGAAAGCGCCTTTCTTTCTTTGGAAATAGAAGACTTGATATCTTTAGTGGACCTGATGCTATAAGGATGTCGACGCTTTGTGGAGGCGTAGCGAGCAGCGATCACGTCATCTTGAGCACTGAGAAAAATTATTTTGACATAAAAGTTTTTAGTGAGGGATTTTTTTATTTTGGGAAAATCATGGATTAGGCTTTTATCTTTTGGGTCTAACCCAAGGGCAAATCCCCTCGCCTTATCCGGGTGATTCGCCGCATAATCAACCGCAGAGTCTAACATCTCTCCCGGGAGATTATCCAGGCAAAAAAAGCCATGATCTTCGAGAATATTTAGAGCAGTACTGCGCCCTGCTCCGGATAAGCCTGTAATGATATACAAATGCGGCTTTTTAACTGAACGCACCATTAAGCCTCTAATTTAAGCACGCGCCGACGCTGCGACGAGGGAAGGATGTTTTGTTGTTCGCGGTACTTGGCGACCGTGCGCCGCGCTAAGTTTATGCCTGTTTTCGCAAGAATTTCTACAATTTGTTGATCAGAATATGGCTTGTTGGGATTTTCGCTTTTAATCAAAGAAGCTATTTTTACTTTTACCGCTTCACTGGCCATATTGCTGCCATCTGAAGTGGCAATAGAACTATTGAAAAAGTATTTAAGTTCAAAGACTCCGCGAGGGGTATGCATGTATTTATTGCTAGTGACCCGACTTATGGTTGATTCTGACATGCCAATCTCTTCGGCAATGTCTTTAAGTACCATCGGCAAAAGATACTCGATGCCCTTTTCAAAAAAATCAATCTGCATCTTTAAAATGCTTTCACTGACTTTTAGGATGGTTATTTGCCGCTGATAAAGACTGCGAATAAGCCAGTGGGCTGATTTTGCTTTTTCGTTAATATACTGGTTTGTCTCTGAGTTTTCAGCTGTTTTCTTGTTTTTTGCAAGTGATAAATAGTCCTCATTTAATGTCAAAGGAGGGATGCCGTCTTCGTTGATGTTTATAACCCATTTGCCGCTAATTTTATAAATATAAACATCCGGCGTGATATAAAGTTCGTTTTCCCCTGTAATAAAATCCAGCGCGGGATGGGGTCTGAGTTGGCTGATCATTTTTATGCTTTTGATGACATCATCTTGAGAGATATCAAGTGCTTTGGCGATAACACCGTAGTTTTGTTGTATGATATTGTCAAAATGCTTTTCAAGAATGATTTCAAGAACGCCATTTTTTAGCTTTTTCTCACGAACTTGGATGAGGTAACATTCCTGTAAATTTCGAGCAAAAACCCCCGCGGGCTCTAGACGCTGTAGGCAGTCGAGCACCCCTTCTACGTCATCCATTGAGGCGTCAAGTTCTTCCGCTATAATGCTTAATTCGATATCTAAATAGCCCTTTTCATCGAGGTTGCCTAAAAGGTGTTCCGCAATTTCATACTCCTTAAGTGAAAAACTAAATTCGATGAACTGACTTCTCAAATGCTCTGCCAAAGATACGGTGCCTGGGGTGAAAGTCTCAAAGCCAGCTCCGCCATCATTAGCCCCAGATTTTTTTGATGAATTTATTGTTGCGTTGTCAAATAAGGCGGGGTTACTGCTTTCGGGCTCATCATTATAAGCCGTACTGTGCATTTCAATCTGGTCTCCACTTTCGGATGGACTTGCAGCACTTGCATCAAACATATCGGTGAGCTTTTTATTGTCATCAGAAATGTATTTGTCAAGGGAGTCTTCTTTAAGTTGGTTAGTCAGCGAAACTTCTTCTAACGAGCTCTTTTCGCCAATTTCAAGTAAGGGGTTTTCAGCTAATTCCTGAGATATCACCTGTTCTAGTTCATGGTGGGAAAGTTGCAAAAGCTTAATCGCTTGTTGAAGCTGCGGCGTCATCAACAATTTTTGTGTTTGTTTTAAGCTTTGTTTAAGTTGCAAGGACATGGAATTTTTTCCCTTTGTATTTCCATTTTACGAAGAACTTGAGCAAAGCTCCTATCGGTTTCGCGATGAAAACCTTAAACTAAATTGAATGTTTTATGAAATATTAGCGAAATAATATAAATAATCAGTAGGTTAAAGAATGGTGTTTTCCTATAGTCTAAAATGTTCGCCTAAATAAATTTCCCGTACTTCAGGGTTGTTTAAGACTTCATCTGGTGAACCATCTGCAATGATGCTGCCTCGCGCCAAAACATAGGACCTGGTGCAAGCGCTTAAGGTTTCTCGTACATTGTGGTCGGTTATGAGGACGCCAAGCCCATCTTTGCTCAAATTTTTAATAATTTCTTGTATTTCATTAACCGTTACCGGATCAATACCGGCAAAGGGTTCGTCGAGCAAAAGAAACTTTGGTTTAATAATCAAAGAACGGGCGATTTCTACTCTGCGGCGCTCTCCTCCTGAGAGTGAAGCCCCAAGAGAGGCTCCGATGTGCCCAATTTGAAATTTATCAAATAGTTCTAGCAAAAGGCCTTCATGTTCTTCTCGAGGAATTTTGCAAATTTCCATAACGCTCAGCAAATTATCGCGAACACTAAGCTTGCGAAAAATTGAGGTGTTCTGCGGCAAATAGCTTATGCCTCGACGGGCTCTGATGTGCATGGGCAGAGTTGAAATATCTTCATTATCTAATATGACGCTTCCCGCATCGGCAAAGAGCAAGCCGACGACTATATAAAAACTTGTCGTTTTCCCTGCCCCATTGGGGCCAAGCAATCCAACGACCTCCCCCCCTTTTACGTGAAAAGACACGTTTTTCACAACCTGGCGTTGGCGAAAAGATTTTTGCAAATTTTTACAACTGAGCTGCACGGGGTATTCACTTCATGGTTTTTTTATTTGGTTTTCTTCAGGATATACGACGGTTTCAATTTTTTCTGCTTTTATTTGCCCAGATTTTATGTCGTAAGTGATCATATTTCCGCGCATATTATCTTTTCCTCGAGAAATTTTGGCATTGCCCTCCAGAATGATAATTTGTTTGTCATTTAAAAAAGTCATTTTTTTTCCAGAGGCATGTATTGGTTTCTGCGAAATCTCATCAAATTTATCAACTTGAACATCACCCTCTGCGACAATTTTTTGAACTTCATTGCCATCATTAACAAAGTATACGCGGGCTTTACTCGATTTTAGGCTTAAATCTCCTTGTGTAATCAAAACGTTCTTTTCTAGCTCAATTGTGCCCATTTCTTTTAAAGCACTTACGCCATCACTTGATAAATTTATGGGAAGGTTTTTATTTTGGGCGCCAGGAGTTAATTTACTGGGCTTAGGTTCTTCTGAAATGGTAGTATTCTCACCGATTTTATTTTTATCATTAGTTTTAGTTCGGCCACTATTTATCGGCTTAGCATTATTATTGACGGGATTACCCGCCGCTTTTTCTTCTGATTTCTTAAGGGGCGCATTTTTATCAGGCTCTGAATCACCCCGGGGCTGAGGAGTTATTTCTTTAGTAGTTTTGGGGGTGCTATCAAAAGAGTCTAATACGTCAGCATAGAGAGTTATCTTTTCTGAAAAGGTAAAAAACACCACTAAAGCAGCGCAAGCAAAGTTGGGTGAGTTTTTTAAAAAATTATTAATATCCGTCCTCACGGGTTAGGTTAAATTTAGTCAATTTTTTGCTGTGGCTTAAAGGCGCCAATTATCTTTCCATGAAGATTTAGTTTACCGGTAGCGAGATCAAAAGTAAAACCATCGCTTCCCCGCATCCACATTCCATCTCCAAAAATACGAACGTTGCCCGGGGCTTTTATAACCCGATCTTTCTCTAAATATTCGGCAAAATCACTAGCAATGGTAAAGCCTCTTGTTTGTAAGTCGACATCCTCGCGCAATTCCACTTTTTCTAAATCGTGCGGACCGTTACCTAAGTCGCTAAGGCCACGCATGGAAAAAGTGGCAATCGCCAGAGGCGTAGACAAAAATTCAGTGTCACTGGAGTCAAGTTTGCGCCAGGCTAATACTTTACCATGAAGGGTTAACGTCCCTGGCTCTATGAAATTTCCCTGCTCGGCTATTGTTCTTTCTGTTAGGGTGCTGCCAGAAAAGCTTTTAAGAATTCCGTTTGCAAACACAATTACGGAGCCTTTAGTATTTTGCTCATCCCGCGCTGAGGAAGATTTTTTCTTGTTAAGATAAACCGCTATAGCTGAGGCTAAAAAAACAAAAAACAGAGTGGGTGTAATAATTTTACGCATGGTAACGTTCAATGTTTGCTGGGTAATAAAAATAGCGCACTAATGCTCTTTGATCAAATGGGCGATAAAAGATCATTATACTATTTTTGCTGCTAAAATATCATGCATTTTTAGTAAGCCAACGAGGGCATTGTTCGTGGGGTGAGTAACAAATATCGCCGTAATTTTATTTAAATCCATTAGGTTAAAGGCGTCCAGAACAAGGCAGTCAGCGGCCAGTGATTTGGGGGAGCGACTCATAAGGTCTTCAGAAAGCTTAGTGATAGTATTCTCTTTATATTTTAGAAAGGCTCTGCGTAAGTCTCCATCAGTAATACAGCCAAGAAGGACATTGTCTTCGATGCCAACGACAGGGGCAATGCCGAGGTTGCCTGAGGTAACCGCTTCTATAACCTCATAAAAATTAGCTTTTAAGCCGACTGGCTTCAGATTTTTCAAGGGAATCATGACTTCGCGAACAGTCAATAATTTTTTACCTAGGTTTCCACCGGGATGCCAGCGAGCAAATTCAGTTGTGGAGATATTTTTAACTTCCATGAGGCAAACAGCGAGGGCATCACCCAAAGCTAACGCAAGCGTCGAAGAGGTTGTTGGGGCCAGTCCCAGAGGACAGGCTTCTTTATCCACGCTGCCATCGAGTACGAAATCACTGAGCTTAGCGAGTTGCGAAGCCGTGTTACCTGTAATGGCAACGATAGGGATGCCGAGGCGGCGGGCGTAGCGAGCAACTTCATTTACCTCAAAGGTTTCCCCACCAAAGGCTAAAGCGATAAGCGTATCATTGCTTTGTAACATCCCCATATCGCCATGCAAAGCTTCGCTGGGATGAAGAAAAAAAGCAGAAACTCCGGTGCTTGCAAGTGTGGCGGCGATCTTGTTGGCAATATGTCCGGATTTTCCGAGACCCGTAACCACAACTTTGCCAGGGCGAGAAGCTATAGTTGAGACCGCAGCAACAAATGAATCACTCAGTTTTTCAGCTCCCTGGTTTAGTGAGGTAGCTTCTAATGTTAAAACATTTCGGGCTGTAGTGAGAACTTTTTCTTTAGGGATGTTTGGTGCTAACTGCATGAAATCCACTATTCTTTATTGTTTTGATGGTGCCACTCTAAAGCTTTAGAAACAAATCCTAAAAAAAGAGGATGTGGAGCACTGGGCTTGCTTTTGAGTTCTGGGTGAAACTGGCATCCTAAAAACCAGGGGTGATCTTTAAGTTCAATAATTTCTACCAAATTTTCATCAGGGGAAAGACCACTAAAAATCATGCCGGCCTCTTCGCAGCGGCCTCGAAAGGCATTGTTAAATTCATATCGGTGACGATGCCGCTCGCTTACGCCTGGGCGCCCATAAGCGTGTTTTGCTAAGGAGTCTTTTTTTAGCTGACATTTGTAAGCGCCTAAACGCATGGTTCCGCCCTTTTTAGAAACTTGAGCTTGAGTTTCCATTAGGTGAATGACATTTTGATCGTTTTCTGGTTTGAACTCTTGGCTATCAGCATTTTTAATTTTAAGTACGTTGCGACAAAACTCGATCACGCTAAGCTGCATGCCAAGGCATATTCCAAAAAAAGGCTTTTTAAATTCGCGCATATACTTAATGGCAGCGATTTTACCTTCTATACCTCTGTTACCAAAGCCACCAGGCACAATCACGCCATCAACATCATTGAGTTTTTGTGCTACGTTGTCTTCATTTATATCTGAGGCCTCAAAATATTTTATGACGAGCTCTGTTCTCGATGAAATGCCAGCATGTATAAGAGACTCGTGAATTGACTTATAAGAATCCACTACATCTGTATATTTACCCACAATGCCAATAACACACTTTTGCACGGGATTATCGATATTGTAGGCGATGTCCTTCCACTGTGAAAGATCAGGAGCTGCGGCCCAAATATTTAAAAGCTCTAAAATCTTAGAGTCTAGACCTTGCGCATGGAGATTTAGGGGAAATTTATAAATCGAATCAACATCAATTGATTCATAAACGCAGTCGCGTTTTAAATTGCAGAAAGATGCGATTTTTTCTTTTTGATCGTTAGGAATACCTCTGTCAGCGCGGCATACCAAAATATCGGGCTGGATACCGAGCTGAAGTAATTCTTTAACAGAGTGCTGGGTGGGTTTGGTTTTTAGTTCTTTGGCGGCACTAATATAGGGCACTAAAGTCAAATGCAAATAAAGCGTATGGCTAGTGCCAAGGTCATACCGAATTTGCCTAATGGCTTCTAAAAAGGGCAGGCTTTCAATATCACCAACAGTTCCACCTATTTCAACAATGGATATATCAACGCCCTCAGAGGCTTTATAGATGTTTTCTTTTATTTGACTGGTTATGTGTGGGATGACCTGAACAGTTCCTCCCAAATAGTCGCCTTTTCGTTCTTTATTAATCACGCTGTCATAAACCTGTCCGGTCGAAAAACTATTGAGACGCGTCAGCGTTGCATTAGTAAAGCGCTCATAATGCCCAATATCTAAATCCGTTTCGGCTCCATCATCGGTGACAAAGACTTCTCCGTGCTGGAATGGGCTCATGGTACCGGGATCGACATTGATATACGGGTCCGCCTTGGTTAGGATAACGCGAAGGCCCCTGGTCTCTAACAAAGCGCCTAGGCAGGCAGCCAAGGTTCCCTTGCCCAAGGATGAACAGACTCCTCCGGTTACAAAAATATACTTTGTATGTTTTTTTTTCGATGACATCGGTATGTATCCAAATGTGTGGCGAATATACGAAGAAGACCACTGCTCTATGGGGCTTAATCATAGTTGATCGGTGTCCGTAGGGTCAAGGCGGAATTTAGCCCAAATATGCTATTTTGGGTACCGATCTTTTTTGCCTTAAATTCTCTAGGCTAAGGAAATTCAGCTTTGCCAGTATAGCAATTTTTGCCATTGACATGAACATCATAGGAAATGGGGACGGCTTTAGATACCATCGCACTGACAGCACAGTAGCGAGACTGAGATAACTTAGCAGCTTCTATGGCTTTTTCTGGATCTAAACCCTCGCCAACTAAAAAATAGTCAATATGAAGCGCCGTAAAAATAGTGGGATGTTCCGTTGTTTTTTCTGCCGCAATGTTAATTTCAAATGATTCTAATGGTTCTTTCCATTTTTTCATTAGAGAAGAGATATCCATGCCTGTACACCCGCCAATAGCGGCAAGCAGGAGCTGCTTGGGTGTGGCACCTTCGTCTCTTCCTCCGACAAGTCGGACAGCATCCATGACAACGGCATGGTCTCCTAGTTGAGCTTTAAATGCCATAGGGCTTTGCCAAGTGATTTTAGCTTCCATATCTTTACTCCTTAAAAGGTTTTTGAAAAAAATTGAAGAAACCGCTTGCCTATTATACCCTTACCGACTCTAAGAACAAGGTAACGAAAATTATTTTTTATTTTCTTTAGGCGGTGTCATCTTTTAAAGACAGCTTGCCCAAATGATTTGAAGGGGTTTCAGTCCTGAAAACAGGGCATGAACCTAGTTTACAGGATATTTTTTTTGATTCCATGCGATCATGCCCCCGGCAAGATTGATCACATGAGCAAAGCCAATTTCTATACTTGTGGCGGTAGCATGGGCCGAGCGGGCGCCGCTTCGGCAGACAAGAACAATTTCTTCGTCTTTCGGTAAGCTTCTTAAATAATTTAGAAGTTCTGGTCCTAGGGGGGCGAGTACGGAGCCTGGGACATGCCCGAGTTCTCCTGTAAACTCTTCCGGTGTTCTCACGTCGATGATTTTGGTTTTCCCGAGCCCAGCGTGAAGATCGTCTGCAGATATTTCTGGAATTCCTCGTACCGTTTGTGGTGTAAACACCAAAGCAGGACCCAAGATGCCGCACTTTAAATTTGCGGGCAAAGCGAGGTCCATGTTTTGGGGCTTGGGAAGCCTTAATTCACCCATGGTTTTCACAAATTCTGATTCTGAAGTGTTAAGGTTTAGCCTGCGGTTATATTTTTTTTCTTGAGCAACAGTGCTATAGGGCAAGCCTTGATAGTCGTGGCCGGGATAAATGCGCGTTTCTTCAGGCAAAGAGAAGAGCTTTAGCGTGATGCTTTTATAGAGCGTTGTCGCTGAACCTTGCTGAAAATCTGTACGCCCTGCGCTTCTTATCAATAATGCGTCTCCTGTAAACACCATGCCGTGAGTATAATAACTCATGCAGCCATCTGTATGCCCTGGTGTTGCAATGGCTTTGAGAGAAATAGAGCCAGCCGAAAGAACGTCCCCATCATTTAAGGATAAGTCATAGCAATCAAGCTGCATTTTGCTGCTAGCGGCTGTTTGGGCTCCCGTGCTTTTGCGTATTGCACCTGCCCCCGTAATATGATCAGCATGAATGTGGGTATCTAGGACATACTTTAGCTTGAGGTCAAGCTCCTGTACCAGCGTAAGATCGCGCTCTATCTTATCAAGCACCGTATCAATCAGAATAGCCTCCTTACTTATGGGATCGGCAAGGAGATAGGTGTACGTAGAGGTGCTGGGTTCTAATAGCTGATAAAAAATAATATTTTCGCTCATATTTAACATCTCCAGTAGGTAGATCCTTTTTTAGAAGACTATGCGCAAAAAGCGAAATGGTCTAGATTTTCCCGCTTTCCCTTTTCCTAAAAAAGCTTGATCAGGAGAGTGCTCCATGTTAAGCCATTAAATACCGGAAAAAACACCTATTTTAATGTGGGAAACATTTTCAGGGACATGACGCAGCTGCGATTGGCGCGACCTTTATGGGTGGTTAATAGAAATATTTTTTAGGATTTTTTTATGAAAGATATCATCAACCAGGCATTAATCGAAGCCCGTGGAGCTCTGGAACAGTTCACGGGAAACCCTAAAAATATTCGCCAAGTTGAGCGTGCAGCTGAACTGATGAGTGCCAGTTTTAAAACGGGGAATAAAATATACAGTGCGGGAAATGGTGGCTCGATGTGTGATGCCATGCACTTTGCTGAAGAGCTCAGCGGGCGGTTTCGCGACAATCGCAAGCCTCTTCCTGCCATAGCGATATCTGACCCAGGATATCTAAGCTGCGTTGCCAATGATTATGGATTTGATCAGGTGTTTTCTCGCTTTTTACAGGCGCACGCAAAAGTTGGTGATATATTTCTTGCGATTTCAACCAGTGGCAAAAGTCCCAATATCTTAAATGCGGCGAGGATGGCAAAGGAAATGGGTGTTTCTGTTATAGCATTGACGGGAACTTCGGAAACAGAGCTGACGCACCTTGCTGACATCGTTATAGCGGCGCCGGGCAAAAAATATGCAGACCGCGTACAGGAGCTTCATATCAAAATCATCCATATTTTGATCGAATGCATTGAACATTCTTTGGGTTTAACGACGGACTGATTCGCTCATTTTTAGCAAAATCCCCCGCTTAAATGGTCCCAATTATGGCACAATGAAGAGCTCATTATAGGAAAAATAGGTCAAAAAAAATGGCAAAATGGGTCATTGGTAGCGAGCAAAATACGCATTTGATCTCTCCAAAAATTTTGGATCAAGTTCCCTGGAGTCTTCAGGGAAAGATACAAAACAAAAATTCTTTATATAAAAACATCGAGACGCTATCTAAGAGGCTTAAAGCCGAAGCAGTAGGCAATCCCCATGTCCACGTGATATGCATTTTTGAGCCAGCATGGCAAAAACACCTAGTAGACCTACTGCTTTCTCTAAAACTGCAGGTTTGGCCAAACCTAAGCATCACCATTATCACTTATAACAAAAGTCAAAAAAAAATAGTCGACCGCGCTTCCCAGGACTGCGCTTTTGAGGGTGAGGTTCGGTGTTTTACCGGTTCTCGGGACAATATTATTTCTGATCTTATACAAATTCATAAACACACAAGCTCTAACGATGGGGATTTTTTTGCTCTTGTGAATATGAGCGATCTCGTCCATCCCCTGGCCTTTTACAATTTAATTGAAGCGAGCAGGTTGGATAAAACGCTAAACTTTTTTTATCCAAATGTGGCAAAAGTATCATCGAGAGGTAACTTGCTAAAAAGTTTTTGCCACAAACCGGACTTTGATGTTTCCACCCTTATTCGCCGCAATTTTCTGGGGACTTTTTGCCTCATAAAGGCAAGTCTTATCGGGGAACTGGCTCGAAGCTCGCTGCCTTCTTATCCTGACCGCTTAGCGCCTTTCGGGTGGCACCCTCTTTTTTTGGCTTTATCTCAACTCAATGAATTTAATGCTAAGCACACGCATCAATTTTTATACCTCGAAAGACTTGTGCCTTGGCCTATTAAGTTTAAAGAACTCAGTAAAAAAACTTATGCCAATTTTTTTAGCTTTATCGCTCTAGCTGTATCAGCTCAAAAGCCGAACTTGTCTCTAGCTTTTAAGTTAAAGTTTTCTCGCAAAAAACCATACTTTGAGGTGGCCTGTGCGGGGGGGGGGAAGAAAAAAGTTCTTATCGTCGTTTATAGGCAGAATTCTAAGCGTGATGATAACGCTCCTTTAAGGAGGGTCATCAAAAATATTGAGCGGCAAGATAGAGAAAACATCAAGGTAGAAATTTTGAATCTGGGTTCTAAGCCTGAAGGCTGGGAGCGAAGCCAAAAAAAATATTCAAGTGCGCTCAAAGTTTTTTTCTTTTCCGAATTCATGGGCCTGGATTTATCACCCCACTATATAAACGAGGGAATAAACAAATTAGGGCTTCACTTTGATTATCTTATGCTGTGGCGGCAGGATCTTGTTTATAAAAAGAGCGCTGTCTTAAAAACTCTTTGCGGTGAGTTATCTTTTAATTCACAAATAGCGGCTGCCTGCACACGCTTAGCTTATAAAAAAGATCTGGGGTTTAGTGGTCTGCTCCTAAAAGCAAGGAAACTCAACGAAGAGTTGGTATTTAAAACGAGAGAGATGAGTAGCGATGAATATGGGAAGCAGGAACGCACAAGCTGTTTTGTGAACTACAGCGGAGTTATGCTAAACAAGACATTTTGGGATTCAATAAAAAAAGAAAAAATTAGTATCTTGAGTGTCAATGATCAGGTGGAATTAACATTGAGAGCCATACGCAAAGGATTTAAATTTTTTTATTTTGGCAGCCTAGTGGGTAGATTGGGATTTCTGGAATTATTCCATGGACTGCATGATCAACCGCTCCCCAATTATTTGAACCATACTTATAAAAAAGAAATTAGACATTTTTTTGAGGCTCAATACTATGTAGAAAAAAATACAAATACGAGTGAGTAATTTTGATTTTCAATTAAACCGGTGCTTCAGGAAATAGGTAAAATTAATGCTTAATATTATATTTAAAAAGTAGCAGCTTATATATTGACACAATTAGCTGCTTAGGGCGCAGAATTAGAAACGCTTTGCGCGGAGTTGCAGGGCTTTGATGCGCGGCCAATAAGGTAATCAATTGGCGTCTTTCGCGTCCGATCGAAAAGTACCAAGCTCAATGCCGATTGCCACTTTGACAAGGACAGTAAGGACTAGCATGCCACCAGCTAATATCCCCGTTGTGATGCCAACTTCAACTAAAGTCGGACTATATTCAACAATTTCACCGATAGGAGAAGGGATGAAACCAGGAACCACCAGACCCATGCCTTTTTCAATCCATATCGCCAAAAATAGCATGATACATAACCCCATTAGGATTTTGTGGTTCTCCCTTAATTTGTGAATCGAGAGCATTAGAGTTGCTATGATATTCATGCTGATCGCAGTCCAAATCCATGGAACTAAGGCAGAATGCCCATGCAATCCAAAAAACAAATATATCGCGCTGCTTGAGTGTTCGGTCGGATGATAAAATTCTTTGAATATTTCGGAACCAAGCATAATTAGATTGATTTGAGCCGCAATAGCGACCACAAGAGCTAGTTTGCTAATTACGCGTTTTTGAATTTTAAAACCGGTGCTGTAATCTAACACACTCAATATTACCAAAATAAAAGCTGGACCGGCAGCAAAAGCAGAAGCTAAAAATCTCGGACCTAGCAAGGCATTATTCCAAAAAGGTCTCGCGGGTAGCCCGGCATAAAGAAAGGCTGTTACCAAATGTATGGCAATCGCCCAAAATACTGAAAGCAAAATAAAAGGAAAATATTTCTTTTTATTCGCTTCCTTTCCTCTGTAATGACTAAACAAAATATAAAAAGGAATCAAAAGATTTAGTGCAAGATATCCATTTAAAACCAATACATCCCAAGCGAGCATCGAATTAGGCCAATTAAAATATCCAAGTTTGGGGATAAGGTGCCAAACTTTTTCAGGACTTCCGAGATCAACAGTTACAAAGGATAAACACATAATAAGAGCGGAAACAGCTACGCCTTCTCCAATTAAAGCGACTTTAGTGAAGTCGGCATCATTAAAAATATATGCAGGCAAAATCAGCATAACAGCGGCAGCGGCAATTCCGACGAAAAAAGTAAAATTGCTAATATAGAGACCCCAGCTTACATGATCAGTCATGCCAGTGACTTTTAAGCCTTCTGAAATTTGAATGGAATAGGCAAAAACTCCTATTCCAATCAAGGCAACTAAGCTAATTAACCAGGTAAAATAAAGTTTTGACCCTTTAAGCGCATGAAGAATTCCGTCTTTAATAAAATGAAACAGCAAATTTGTCATATTTAATCCATGTAATACCAAAACTTTGGTTCTGTTCCGAGATCTTCTTTTAATCTAAATACTTTTTTGTTTTCAATGATATAGCGAATTTCACTGTTGGGGTCCAACAAGTTTCCAAATGTCCGTGAGCCGGTAGGGCATGCATCAACGCACGCAGGTTGTAAGCCCTTGCGGGTTCTTTGAATGCAAAACGTACATTTTTCCATGACCCCTTTTCCCCGTTTTCTATTTCCAAGATAGTGCTGTTCTGTATTAAGTTCTTCATTTGGAATTTGTGGCGCACCCCAATTGAATCGTCTCCCCCAATATGGGCAAGCGGCCTCACAGTAGCGGCAGCCAATGCACCAGTCATAATCGACAACAACAATCCCGTCAGGTTCTTTCCAGGTGGCTCCCACAGGACAAACTTCGATGCAGGGTGCTTTTTCACAGTGAAAGCATTGAGTCCCTAAATAAAATTTCCCCTCTACGGGAACTTCATGAGAATATTTGGAATTGCCCGACTCAATGTTTAAATTGCCATTTTCCATTTCAAAAATATTTATGTACTGCATATTAGATTCGCGATCTTGATTGTTCTCTTTGACGCAGGCTTCAACACAATCCATATAACCTTGGCATTTAGAAATATTAAAAGCATAACCAAAAAGAACGCCATCTTTAGCAGGAGTATCAGAAACATTGATAATTTCATTATTTTTAACTTTAGCCAGCTTTTCTATGCGTTTGACTGTCTCGCCTTTTTCCTGATCAGTCATGAGTCGGTAATTTTTTTTGAAAAACTCCTCCCAGCTGAGGCCGAGTTTATCTTTTGTTTCTTCATCTAGCATATTGCTACAGGCGCTGAACGCAAAAGCCGCACCTACTCCCCCTCCGGCTAACCCTATTGCTGCCCTGCGAGAGGTTTTCTTGCCAAATGCGCCCCCTACCATCTTGGGGGGATTCTTAGGACACGTTGTTGGGGGAATGGAATCAGAGTGACAATCTGACTTTATTTCTTTGGATGCTAATGATCTGTCATATTTTAGTGCCGACATTATTTTATGGCGTAAATCTTTTAGTCTCATTTTTTCTCCGGCAAGGTCGAGATTATTTTAGGCCATCTTTTTTTAAAAGTGGGGTTGTGTGGATTGTGGCATTCAGTGCAATTATAAACTATTCGCGGTTCCGCCCATATCCGAACACGCTTGCCATGGGCTCCTCCCGCCCAGTCGCGGGCTTGGCTAAAATGACAGCCTTGGCAGCTGAGATAGGCATGATCAATTTCAATGATTTGAGTGCTGTTAACATTTTTAAGTAACTCTACATTATTCATTGCATGACAAGTCAGACAATTCATCCCTTGTTTTGCAGCATGCATCAAATTTATATCATTGTGAGTTCCTGTCGTGTTTGAATTGGTTTTCACATCGTCTTTATGGCACGTTTCGCAGTCACTTTTTCTTAATGCAGGGGAGCGTTTTTTGATCAAAAACGGTTTTTCAAGGCTAGAATATTGACTCTGGACGGTTTCTATTCCGCTTATGAATATATCACCGCGGTGTTCCTGGGGAGGTTGATTTGGGTTTTCACTCAAGATTTTGGCCTTTGTGATATTTGAAACTAAAATCAAACTCAAAAGAGTCGTTACCCAAACGCCTAGCCTGATGGTGCTTTTCATTTAGATCCCCTTTGCCATACATTGGCGTTTGCATTTGAGGGCACATGGCACTGACGGCAGTTTATTCTATCAGGATGGGTCGTTCTAATTCTCGCAATTGCAGCCGCACCGGCGTGGCAACTAAGACAGCTACCTCGAAAACCAACTGCATGGGGGATTGGTGGAGGGCCACCAGGTAAGAATGCTGTCAATCCCTTGGGTTTTAGTTCATTTTGAGAAATTCCCTCAAATTTATTGAAATGGAATAAGTCGCTTGTTTGCATTGGTACATGGCACTGGCGACAATTTGACCAATTGGGATGTGGGGTGACGGGGGCAAATGCCTGGTAATCTTTCACATACCCACCATTTGTATGACAAGTTGTACATTCAGAGCCAAGGGGTTTTGCATAGGTTTCTGTCGTGGCATGCGGGATTTTTGGGGGAGCGCCGTCGTAAGCTCTGCGTTTTTGTCGATCCATCAAAACGCGGCTCTTTCCTATAATACCATCTGGAGAGAAAGGCACAAATTTCCGATTTTCATAAGCATTGGCCTCTGATGGAGCGCTTTCCCTAATATTTATAGCCGGATGGGTTTTTAATTTAGTAGAATTAGTACTATTAACTTGAGAATTTCCGCCTGAGGTAATAATGATATTTATCATCATCAATATTAATATGCTTAGTAAGTTATTTGCGATCACCATCATACCCGTTCAACCTTTATAGCACATTTTTTATAATCTGGTTGGTTTGAAATGGGGCAATAGGCATCTAAAGTCAATTCGTTGATGAGGAGGCTCTCATCAAAAAAAGGTACAAATACCTGCCCTTTCGAAGGTATGCCGCGACCATTAACACTCGCGCGAATTCTTATTTCTCCCCGTCGACTTGAAAGTTTTATCCAATCGTTGTTTTTAACGCCGAGTTCGAGAGCATCCTCAGGGTTGATTTCTGCATATGAATTAGGCATAGCTTGATGTAAAATAGGTATTCTGCGTGTCATAGACCCGGTATGCCAGTGCTCGATAACGCGCCCTGTGTTTAACCAAAAGGGAAAGTCTTTGTCGGGACTCTCTGCTGGTGGTTCATAGGGTCGAAAAATAACCCAGGCTTTATGATCAGGTTTTCCATAAAAATCAAATTCTCGACTTTGGTCGCAAGCTGGATCAGATTTGCTGGCAAAGCGACGTTTAGTTTCCTTGCCATTTACAAAAGGCCACTGCAACCCGGGATTCTTTTTAAGCTCATCATAAGGTGCCATCGCGTGTTTTGGGTTGTCGTGAAAAAGTCTATATTCGGCCCAAATTTTTTCTATATGCTCCTTTTCACTCCAGGGAAAAAGATGTTCGTATCCCAACCTTTTTGCGATCTCGATCAATTGCCAGGTATCACTCATGGCTTCACCTGGGGGATCTAAAAGTTTTTCAAAGTGCTGGGTTCTGCGTTCAGAATTTCCGTAGAATCCCTCTCTCTCAATCCACATTGCGGAGGGAAGTACTACATCAGCCACCTCTGTCGTCGGCGTTGGGTATACATCAGAAACGACAATAAAGCGCCCATCCTTTAGAGCGCCATTTCTATACCGTTTCAAATTCGGCATAGTCACCATGGGGTTAGTGACCTGTATCCACATAAATTTAATTTCGCCACGATCAAGGGCTCTAAACATAGATACAGTATGATGCGTAGGCTTAGAATCGATAGATCCCGGGGGGAGTTTCCAGATTTTCTCAGCTAACTCGCGGTCCTCTTGGTTGGTAACGACTCCGTGAGGAAGTTTGTGCGTTAGAGTCCCAACTTCTCGAACAGTACCACAAGCACTCGGCTGTCCTGTTAGCGAAAAAGGATTGTTTCCGGGTGTGGCAATTTTACCTGTCAGCAAATGAATATTATAGATTAAGTTATTTATCCAGGTGCCTCGAGTATGTTGGTTGGGACCCATACACCAAAAACTCGTGACTTTTTTGCTAGGATCGCCATAATAGTTTGCTAACAACTTTATATCGCTAATTGATACCCCTGAATAGGCGGCCACTTTTTGGGCAGAATAATCTTTTAAATATTCTGAATACTTTTTAAAATCAATATCACTTAGTTCATCCTTGAATTTAAAATCATCTTCTAGTCCGTACCCAATATTTGTCTTCCCCTGTTTAAAGGCACAATTTGCATCCACAAATGATTGGTTTACACGGTTTTGCGCAATGATTTCATGGCAAATAGCATTTGCAACGGCAAGATCGGTTTGCGGAACGAAATAGATGGAATGATCTGATGCATAGCTGGTTCGCGTTTTCCTTGTGGCAAAATCAATTATTTTAACGTGGGGATTTTTTTGACGATGATCTAGCATGCGCGAAAACAAAACGGGATGCATTTCAGCCATGTTGTTTCCCCAGAGAATAAAAACATCAGAATGCTCAATATCCTCATAACATCCCATAGGTTCATCGATGCCAAAAGTTGTTAAGAAGCCAGTAACAGCACTTGCCATGCATAATCGGGCATTCGCTTCTACGTTATTTGTGCCAATCGCTCCTTTAAACAATTTTGAAGCGCAGTAGCCATCAGGAATAGTCCACTGCCCACTTCCATAAATTGAGACAGCATTTTTACCATGTTCCTTAATTGTTTCTTTTATTTTCAAGGCAACGAGATCTAATGCTTCAGATATGGGTACCTCGACCATTTTTCCATTTTTTCGGATTTGTGCTTTTGTTAAGCGATCTTCTCCATAAAGAGCAAGGATGGAATGATATCCTTTGACACAGCATAAACCTTTGTTGACAGATGAGTTAGGGTCTCCTTTAACTGCGACAGCTTTGCCAGCCTGGAGGCCAACGAGTAATCCGCATCCCACGCCACAAAAACGACAGGGAGTCTTTTTCCAGTCTATATTTTCTAGTGTAGGTGTCGCTTGGTCACGGGCAAACAAAATTCCCGGGATTAGGCTACTTGCAGAAACCAGGGCTGCACTGATAGCCAATTCTTTTATAAATTCTCTCCTAGTTTTTTCCGCTATTTGCATTGTTGAATCCTATGTTTAAGAATTTAATCTCATAAACTACACAGAAGCCCCAAAGGTCATCATTAAAGACTCGACACCGGGGAGATTTTCTATGGTCGATATTCGTATTTTTTCTGCTTGCGGATCCTCACTTTCGAGAGTAATTATCAGGACATTTTTATTTGTAGAGGGTAGAACTTCGCAGAAAGAATATTGAGCTAGAGATTTAATGATCTCTTCTTTGTTTTTAGGGAGGAAATAGAGTAAGAAGCTTTTAATTACCATCGGTTGCCAAGATTTAAGGTCAATCAAAACATACTATGTCAATAATTCTATACAAGAAATACTTACTATTCAATCACCTTTCTAACAACCTACATAGGGTGTATTAAAATTGAATGGAGTTAAGGGTGATTAAAACGCGCAAGAAGTAGAATTATGCATGAGGAAGAGGCATAGTGATGAGGAGGCACATAATAAAAATTCAAAGACGATATTTTTTTTTGATAAATAACACAAAATCCATAATCAAATTATTGACTATGGACTTTATGGATAGTTTAAGTGCTGATAGGGAGAAATTTTATCTGTTCTTTGCCATTTCTTGTCGTTTTTTTCCCAATAGGAATTACCGCATTTTGCCTTTTCCTGGCTTCATTTCTTTTTTTCCAGGTCCCATCTTTCCCATGTCTTTCTCTTGGCACGCCGCATCTTTACCGGCCATGGGGCAGGCATCAAGCATCTGGGTGCATTCTCCAGCAGGTTTTCCCGCTTTTAGGCAAGTTGCAACCTTGCCGTGAACTTCGGCCATTTTTGTATGCATTTCCTGTGTGAAATGCTCATGAGAATGGTCTTTTTTATTTTTACCCATACCGGCTTCTGGGGGCATTACCATAGGGCATTCCTTGGCAGATTTGCCTGATTTTAAACAGTTTGCTGCGTCCAGGTGGGCTTTAGCAAGCTTTTCATGAAGGGCGGGGTCTTTCATCTTAGCGTGGGCGCCGTGCATCCCTTTGGATTTCATGCCGTGGTGCCGCATGCCTTTTTTTCCTTTCATGTTCGCATTCATCGTTTGTTCCGCTTCTGCTTTGTTTTCAGTTGCGGCATTTTTTACAGTAGCCTCAGCGCTGTCTTGAGAAGTGTTGGAGGGGGTTACTGCAGCAGCCTCACCTTTAGGGGTTGAAGCTGCTTCTTCCGTAGTCGTACAGTTTAAAAAAAACGCAGATGAAAAAAATACAAAACCAAACGCTAATAATTTTTTCATAAATACTTTCCTTTCGTGAAATTTCAAAATAAAGACGCCATGATACTTTAGCGCAAACGGACAAATTTTTATAGATAAATGAAGTTTAGCGTTTAAAGTTTGCGTCACACTTGGGCAATAATTTCTTCGAGGGCTTTGATAACAAGTTCGACGTGTTTCTGTGTTGTCGTGAAAGATGGGGTAAACATGATGCACTCACCTGTCTCTCCGGCTGCCAGTCCAATCACCGCTTTTTCGCGGAGTTTATCCATAGCTGTTGCTCCTTTTCCTGAGCTACCGAAATCGATGCCCTGCATAAGTCCCTTCCCTCTAACCGTAACAGAGTGAGGTGCTTTTTTTGCAACCGCTACCAGCCCGGCATGGAAATTGTTTCCAAGGGTAAGTATATGCTCCATAAAATTTGGTTGGCTAATGCGCTTTAAAACATTTACCGCACACGAAGCACTTAGGGGATGCCCAAAAAAAGTTCCCGTATGGCGAGCTTCGCCTGTATTGGGGGGCCAAGCAGCCATTACTTTTTCCGTCCCGACAACTGCAGAAATTGGCATACCTGCTCCCAGGGCTTTTCCAAAACAGACGATATCCGCTTCAAACTCATCAGCGTAAGTTATACGCCCCGTTCTCCCCATGCCGCAGTATATTTCATCAAAAATAAGCGGAAGATCATTCTCTTTGGCTAGGCTAACCAGATTGTGTAACCACGCTGGCTGTGCAATGTGGATGCCCGCACGACCTTGAACGGGTTCGATAATAATACCGGCTAATTTTCTTGCTGTTTTTTGCTGACTTGCCCAAATAATTTCTTTTATATCGTCGATATTGCAGTTTAGGGGGAGCCAGTGGGAGAGGCCTGTGCCAGAACTTGAGCACCAAGACTCAAAGCCCTGCTTGAAAAACGAGCTTTCGGTTACGCGCAGGGCGCCAAAATCAACACCATGGTAAGCCCCCTTAAAAGCTAAAAATACACTGCCTCCTGTATAAAGAAGGGCTGTTTTGAGCGCGGTTTCAGCGGCCTGGGCGCCAGTTACTGCCAGTGATACGCGGCTAAAACGGGGAGGTAATGCCCTAAGAAGAAGCTCTTCCAAAAGGATTTTGGCTGTACTGGGGTAAAGATCTCCTAGGCCATGGAGAATTGGCGGAGGGTTTTTATGGTTTCCTACGGAATAAGCCTCAAAAAGCGTTTGCACAAATTCAGGGGCGTGACCAAAAGAGAGAGCACCAAATCCCCCGCAAAAATCTAAATACTGTTTTCCGGTGACATCATAAATAAAATCACCATAGGCTTTTTCCATCACAATAGGATGGGTGGCTGGGATATAAGTCGCGTCGGAAACTTCACTTTTTTTAAGGCGTGCCAGCCAGGATTCATTAGAAGGGGTATTTTTCATGCCTTAAACTCCGCGTTTCGTCGGTTTCCAAATATATTTGTGCATTTGTAACTGCATGCGTATATTTTTTAATTTTACGGATAGAACCCATTCAGCAAGAGCATCGGGCTTGACGAGGCCAAAGGCTGGGGAAAAAAGAATATGAGCTTTTTGTTCAAGATTGCGATTTTTGATGAGCTCTAGCGACCAGTCAAAGTCGGCGCGATCTGTAATAACAAATTTAACCTCATCAGTAGCTTTTAGAGCATCGATATTGGTATAAAGATTTTTTTCCATCATACCACTCCCTGGTGTCTTCATATCTAATATGATGCGGACTCTCGGATCAATGGACTCAATGGGCAGAGCTCCGCTGGTTTCTATGAGGACGGTATAGTTTAAATCAGCGAGGGACCGTAGCAGAGAGATTGAACCGGGCTGCGCTAATGGTTCGCCACCCGTGAGTTCAACAAGATTGACGCCAAATTGGGCGACCTGAGCCATGATTTCTTCGTGAGTAAGTTTGGTTCCAGAGTGGAAGGCGTAGGCTGTATCACAATAACGGCAGCGCAGGGGGCATCCCGTCAATCTGATAAAAACACACGGAATTCCTGCGAAGGACGATTCGCCTTGGAGGCTCAAATAAATTTCATTAACGATAAGCTGATTTTCTTCATTTTTCATATTGATTGACCGCCATGCAAAGGTCTGGATATTGATTAGGAGTATGTTAAAAGCATTTTTCTGTAAAGTAACTTTTATCGATTGTCTTGCGGCAAGTCGCGGTAGACCCTAGGTGCGCAGGGTTTTTTCTGGATAAGTATTTATTATTGTGTTTAAAATGAGCGTGCCACCCCCTGTTCGAGCGCTATTCTTACGAGAGGAGCAATATGGGCTCTTTTTTTCGGGATCAGGTGATGGTACCCTACTTAGGGTTTGAACCGGCACCCGCGTTACCGTTGGTTCTCGTTAAAAGTAGATAGTTTAAACGATAAAGGAGTTCTCCAATTTACTTACATGATAAATTTCCATCTGATTTTTTAAGCAAAGGCCCATTTCAAATGACGATTGTTCAGCTGGGTGTTTCTTGGAAACTCCTGCAGACATATTACTTGGGACTGGGTTTGCCTCTTATAACATTGAGTGTCTGGGGTATTTGGTATTTTGTGGCCCAAAAATCGAGAATGGCTGTAGAGATTGTTAGGGAAATCTTTAATAAGGCTGACGTAAATGGCATCATTAATACCCAGGGCCTATTTCAGCAAGTTTTGTCTTATTTATGGAGTTACATCTCTGTTTCATTGGTAGCCGTCGTTTTCTTTATTTTTCTTTACGAAATTCTTATCGCCTTAACTTTGTCGGTCTTAAAGGAACATAAAGCGCCAAATCTAAAAAAATCTGTAAAAAGCGCGCTAAGAGCGACGCCTTGGGCTTTGTTGGGCCTTGTGATCCTTGGACTATTTATTTTGGTATGGTTTAATGTCAATCAGTTTATTCTTGGGCCTTTAGCTGCACTAACGGTACCGCTGGGAATGATGTTGGCTATGGCTATTTTTTTGATGGTCAATGTCATCATGCAAGACGACAATCTCCGCCTATTTGAAGCGACGGCTTATGCTGCAAAGCTTTGGTGGGCCCGCCAACAGCGCTACACAAAAACGACTATAGTTTTATATGTTATCAATTGTATTTTAATTGCCTATTTTTTCCTTGGTATTATTCAGAGTGGAACTGAATACCTTAGCATCATTAACCTTCATTCTTTGGGCCTTGGTGAAAGTTTGGGTCAAACTTTCCCGTCCATTTTCGACCATATTTCGGTTATCATTGAGGGTTTTGCTGTTTCAATAGCGCTTATTTTCTTAGTCTTTTGTTCGGTCCATATTTATTTGCTTCTCGCCAAAATTAGGCTGTTTTATAGCTTTAGCCGGGTCTATCATGATTTGGGAGCGAAGAAAATGCGAGACGAAGTCGAGCGTTTTCTTGATGAAAAATAAAAGATAAATATTAGTTTTTATTTAGGGGAAAAATTATGGGTATGACGATATTTCTCTTAATTATTTCTAACCTGTTTATGACTTACGCTTGGTACGGGCATTTAAAAGATTTCGGTACCAAGCCGCTTATTTTTGTAATCCTATTGAGCTGGGTTGTGGCTTTTTTTGAATATTGTTTTCAGGTTCCCGCGAATAGAATTGGCTACAAGTACTTTACTGTTTATCAATTGAAGCTTGTCCAGGAAGTGATTACACTTTCGGTCTTTACTCTGTTCGCTACTTTTTATTTTGGGGTGAAGCCAACAATAAATTTTTTGTGGGCCGGAATGTGCTTGATTGGTGCGGTATTTTTTATATTTCGTGATATCCCTAAAATTTAAAAACCTTACTTGCCCTGATTTCCCGCGAGTGAAAACACTTTAACACCGCAGAGAAATTTTCTGTCGAAGTGAGTCATTCGTTTGTAAAAATGGTGTTATTTTTTTGAGCTCTTGCATAAAGGTTGGGGAGCTGATCTTTCTCAGGTTCAATAAGAAGGTCTCTGAGTTCGGTGCGTAAAAAATGGCTTGCTTTTTTTTGCATCTGTACGACAAACTCTTCCGGTCTAGTGGTGACAAGGCCCGCATCAATAAGGCCAGTAAGAAATTTTTCATGTGATTTTCCGGCTCTATATGCAGGCTCCCTTGAGGGGTGAGGCAAGACGTTTTTAATCAACGTTTGATCTACCGTTAGCAGTATAGAAGCTTGATAAAGTAAATAATTGCGGCTGCGAAAAATGGAAGTTCCTGCAATTTTTTTTCCTTGCCAAACAATATCGCTGATTCCATCTTGACTAAGTTCCGCACACTTGCTTTCAAGAGCAGAAAGAAAATTTATTAGTGACGTGTTAATGCGACTAAAATATTTGCTATTATTAAAATGGTCTTGAACCCATGTTCCGAGACTAAATACAATACATCCCGGATAGAGAATTACAGCGCCCCCACCGCCTGCGCGCCGCGCCACCGGGATGTTGTGGCTCTTGCAGTACTCTAGGTTGACTTCTCTCTCGGGATCATTACTCGCGCCCACAACAGCAATGGGGGTGACGGGGAGGAATATATTTGTAGCAAACGCCTCATGGCTGCGAAACAGAATTTGATTGTCTATCCACATACCCAGGAAACCTTTTTGTGTCTAATTCTTGATAAACGCGTTAATCCATATGGCGACATTCACAAAGATTAGCACCCCAATTAAATCCACTAAGGAGGCAATGAACGGAGATGAACTAATCGCAGGATCGAGTTTGATTTTTTTAAAGAGAAAGGGTAATAAGCCGCCAAGGAGAGCCCCACATAAAACAACGCCAACAAGCGTAAAGAATACGATAAACATCACATGAGTTTCATAGCCCCAGGTATAGCTTCGAATCATCCCTAAAATGCCCAAAATAAGCCCAAGGCCGAGTCCTGATACCAATTCCCTGAAAGCAACCCTTTGCCAATCAGCTAAATCCATCTCCCTAATCGCAAATCCCCGAATAACGAGTGACGCTGACTGAGTACCGGAATTGCCCCCCGAAGAGATAATCAGGGGTAAAAAATAGATGAGATAGCTCAAATCACTGATGGTTTTATCATAATGCTTCAGCGCCGCACCAGTTAAAAGTTCTCCCAAAAACAACACGCTGAGCCATCCCGCTCGTTTTCTGAGAAGGGTTAAAATTGGTGTGGCAAAATAGGAGTCTTCAAGATTTGCTTGTCCACCAAACTGCTGAATATCTTCGGTTGCTTCCTCTTCAGCAATATCAAAAACGTCATCTGAAGTTACGTAGCCCACCAAAATATTGTCATCATCTAAAACCGGAAAATGACTTTGGTCATATTTTCTAAAATAATCAACAGCCTTTATCTGTGGGTCGTCCGCATTTAAAGTGACAACATCAGTAAACATGACCTCTTTAAGGAATTTTGAAGGGGGGTCTGTGGTGATTAAAATAGCGGGATGCACTTCCCCTAACAGGCGTCCCTGTTTATCCGTGACAAAGAAAAAATCAATATCCTGAATATCGGTATGATTATAACGCCACCTAATAAAGGAAAGTGCTTCATTGACGGTCATCGTTTCAAAAAGAGTCAGAAACTCGGTGTTGGATAAGCGCCCGACAGAATCTTCCGGGTAACTAAGCAGGCGCCAAGCGATGCGGCTTTGGTCGGGATCGAGCTTAGCTAGAATTTTGTCGCGAATGTCGGCGTCTAGTTCTTCAAGGAGTTTGGTGCGATCATCCGGCTCCATGTCATTTATGATAGCGCCCATAACAACATCAGGGAGTTCGTTGAGCAATTTTTCTTGAAGATCAATGGATAGGTATGGGAACAGTTCCGGACGACGATCGCGACTTAAGGCTCGGAGGATTATGACCATATCCTGTACCTGAATGTCTTCACAACTCTCAGCGAGATCCGGGATACGAATGTCTTGAAGAGCTTTTCGCAGAGATTTGAGATCTCTTGCCGCGATAAAGGCAAGCAAGTCTTCAGGGGAGATTTTTTTTAATTCATCCTTCTGTTCTTGCATTATTAACCTTCTTAGACAATTAAAATCCTAAATCACTTTTTAGCGTATTGGCGTCGCTATTCCTTGTTCTTAAAGGCAGAATGACTGGAGTTCCTGCTGCGGACTAGCATGGCTGATTTTTAATTTTTTGTCGAGTAACACCATAAACTCTTTTAAATTTTTGGATTTGCTACAGGTATAAGCATTTTGCCATTCTTTTTTATTAAATTGATATAACGCTGAAGCCATAATTGAGGCGTTATTCCAGTCATCTCGCTGAGCATAATCATAAGTTTTAAATGATGGTTTGAGCGGTGGCTTGAGATGCTCTGCGATTATAGCTGCTTTTTCAGCGAGAATCGCCTTTTTTTCTCTTCCGGATGTTTTTGCGTAAAGGTTATTCAAAGACTCTTGGAGATGGCGAATCCAATTTGAAAAAATGAGCTCATCTTCATTGCGTGCCTTGAGAGCTTTTATAGAGTCGGAATCATTTTCTTCGCTCAAATAGGCGGTCGCCATTTGGTAGCCGATAAATTCAGCAAATTGTTCATTGAAGTCAGCGTCGCCACTGATCCACATGGTGCGATGGGCGAGTTCATGGAAAAGGGTTTCCGCGATTTTATCTCTGTCCTTGTCAATCATCGTGCTGAGGATTGGATCGCTAAACCAGCCCAAACTAGAAAACGCGCCAACTCCCCCGATGCTGACATCAAAATCATCTTTCTTTAACCTGAGCGCCTCTTGTCGGGCATCCTCCAAATCATAAAACCCAAGATAAGGAACAGAACCCACAATAGGAAACCACCAGGTTTTTAGCGTCATAGAGTTCCAGGGAGCTGCCTGGACCACGTAGCTGATTTGTGGCTCCTTGAGCTTTATGTAGTAGGTATAGGCGTCCCCTATTTTAAAATTCATTTTTTCCGCAAATGACAGCATTTTTTTTACTTCTAACAGTTTTTTCGCTTCGGCAATTTTCTGTGGGTCTCCGCTGCGAAGGTTGTCGGCAATAACTTGGTCCACTGGGGTGCGAGTGTTGATGAGGGCATTAAAACTGAGACCTTGTTTCAGTAGATAGCAGCCGCTCAGCAGCGAAGAAAAAATTAAAGCTGTTACGAATTTTAACATTTAACTCCCGTTTTTTTCTGTAATTTCTCAAAAAAGCAACAGCCTGCAGTGTATCCCCCTGTGCTCCTCGGCCCATTTACCGAACGTAAGCTGCGTTATGGTGCAGGGCGATGGCTTGCCTCCCAACGGTTTTTTTGAAATTACTCTTTTTTTACCGTCTCACCACAAAAATCGCTCGGGAATAAGTGGCAAATTATTCGACATGTTGTCCAAAAAAAACAGGCATTCCTACCTATTGGTTTTTTGAAAGTGTAATCATTATAGCATATTGAGCTTTGGCAAGAAAATTGCTTCTTTATCGGAAAATCATGATGCCGAAACTTGGTCCTCGTGGCTGAAATTATAATTTGATTTGTCAACTTGAGGGTTGTTGAAAATCATTTTTGGGTTGGGCGTCCTGAGTTTAGAGGTTCTATCAATAACGCTTACATAAAGTGGAAAAGCTGTGTATGGAAATGGTTTTCTTGAAAATTTGCCATAACGAAAAAGCCTTCAATTTTTTGAAACCGGACTTGCTGATAAAACTCAGTCTGAGTCTTGTTTTTTCAATGATGATAGGTCTACAGAGTGCTGACGGCAATACTCAAGGGGATCAGGGAAATGCTGAGCTAATTAATCAGCTCAAAAGCCAGAAAGCCCCCAAAGGTAATACTGAAATTCATCCATTAGTCAAAGTACATGATCAATTTTGGCACAGACTTCGCGGCCATCAAACGGGAGGTAACGGTGCGCTCAGAAAATTAAGAGCTTCTACGCAGCAACAGATTTCTGACAAAGCATTTAGCGCCTATATAGGCAATTTAAGGGATTTGCCGGAGCCTCCAGAAAAAAAAGGGCCGCTAATGTCCTATTTGCGCGGTGAAAGTCAGTATGTTGTACAGGCTATGGTGATTGACAGTATTCCTTATTATCAGGAGCTAAAAAAAGGCTTTGATTTTAAGTTAGACCTTGGCGCAGTGTTTACAAAAGCCATTACCTTGGCGAGTAATCCAACTTCTTTGGGGGATTCACTAATGTCTCCTACCCCTTCTCAACGAATATTCAGGGGAAAGAAATATGGACTGATCCTTCAAGATATTTCACCTCCCAGTAAATTTAACGAATACCAATTTGTGAGTGCCTATAATGATGAGGCTTGGCAGTACTTTGATACGGTAGCAAACAAAGCCGATGTTCAGTACACTATTGGCCCAGAAGTGGAGGATTTTTATAAACCTTACTCTAGCAATGGTCCGATTCCCTTTGCTCCGGTTTGCCGTAGTCCAGTAATTTGCAATTTTCAGGATGTTTTTCTCGACACACGGCTAGATATAAAGGCCTTACCCAATTTTGGCGGCGTTGAAGGTTCGCTGCAGCAAAGCACCCCAAAAGGGGTCAAAAATATGCCTTTGAGTTATATCGTAAGGCAGCAAAGTGGATTTTTAGAGGCAAGAGCAAATGAAGTTAATTATAAGCTGCAATGGCAATACTTTTTAACGTGGCCGCTGTATCAGGATATTGTTTTGAGTCAGCAAGTCGATAAAGACCGAAAATTCGTCAAATCAAATCTAAATTTTGGCCTTAGCCCCCTGCATCTCTCAGGAAATTTTAGGGTGAATTTTGAGCACGTTTCCAAAAAGATCCAAGTTGAATGGAGAAATGTTTTTTGACGAAGCTTTAAAAGGCTATGAATAAATGATTTTTTTAAGAATTTACTGCAATTTTTTGCTTATCCCAAAATTAAAATCTCGCTCAAGAAGTGTTTTACCTAAATACAGTATGTTAGACTTATAGAAGGTCACGCTTTCATGAGCAGGGTAACATAAATTGATTCTCCATTTACTTTACGGATGGCAACATGTCTTCCACAGAAATTGTTAGTGATTCGCAGCAGAGAGATGCTCGCTTTATATCTCATGCTCTGGTAGAAATTAAAAAAAATAAATTGTGGCCCTTTGGGACCATGAGCGCTGTGCTGCTGGATATTAGCGTCAATGGTTGTAAGGTCGAATTAACCCAGGACGTAAGACTTAAAGTCGGCGAACAATACTGGATTAGCATTCCCCTTATTCCTCTAAAAATTTTTGCGCCCGATTATCTCATTTTAAAAATGGAGTGCCGTTGGTTTGATGAAGAAAAATACCGTTTTGGCTGTGTATTTATGCAGTTAGAATTAGAGCATAAAGATATTATCATTAGAATTATCAATAACGCTAAAAAAATTAATATCGCCTAAACTAAATCTCTGTCTTTCTGCTTTCCTACTAAAATCAATTCTTGATTCAAAATCTATTTGTTAAGTCAAAAAAATATTTGAAGCTCGTTAGGTCTCTGTATTTAAATTCAGATGCAGCTCCAGTTTTCCTAAAAACTTTAAGCTTGTTTCAACCTAGCTTTGCACTCATAATGGCAAAGATGTTGGTCTAAGAGCGCATTACAAAACTATAATGTTTTAAAAGAAGGATACAATTATGAGCATGCGCAAATTTTATACAAAGGCCCATAAGGGCAATGGTAAACCCGTCTTGATCGATGGGGCGCGAACGGGCTTCGTCAAGGCGTTTGGTGCTTTTCAAAAATCTGATGTCCTTGAGCTATTTTCACGAGTTGTCGATGGTCTTATCCGTAAATCTGGCATTGATCCCTTTGAAATAAACGAAATAAGTGCGGGCGTTGTGGCTCCTCAGTCCAAAAATGGCAATGTTGCGCGCGATGCGATTATCAATTTGGGATTACCGAATCATATTCATGGGTATACCGTCAATAGAGCGTGTACGTCGAGTTTACAGTCAATTGCCGAAGCTCAGCGATCAATTATTTCTGGCAATCCTCATGTTATTATTGCTGGAGGTGCTGAGTGCATTAGCGATGTCCCTATTGTGTTTTCCCGGAAAGCGCGGGAGTTTTTGGCTTCACTTAACTTTGCCAAATCTCCGACGGATAAACTTAAGCTTCTCAAAACCTTCAATCTTAAATCATGGCTACCCGAACAACCCGCTATAAAAGAACCACTCACGGGGTTTACTATGGGTGAACATGCAGAGATGATGGCGAAAGAAAATGAAATATCCCGAGAAGAGCAGGACCGGTTTGCCTTGGCTTCTCATCTCAATGCGGCCAAAGCCCAAAAATCGGGTTATTTCTTAGAAGAGATTCTCCCTATATGGGTCTCCCCAAAGTTTGGCGAGTGTGTTGAAGCTGATAACATGGTGAGAGAGACGACTTCTTTGGAAAAACTTTCGACTCTTAAGCCCGCATTTGACAAAAAGTACGGGACCCTAACAGCGGGCAATTCTTCGGCGTTAACTGATGGCGCTAGTGCGGTTATTATTGCTGATGAGGGTAGAGCGATAGAGCTTGGTTTAAAGCCAAAAACGCGGATTGTTGATACGGTTTTTGTGGGTATCGATCCCAATGATCAGCTGTTGATAGGACCTGCAGTCGCGATTCCTCTACTTCTTAAACGAAATGGCCTTACAATAGAAAATATCGATTTGTTCGAAATTCATGAGGCTTTTGCTGCCCAGGTGCTCAGCTGTGTTAAGGCTATGGGGAGTGCTGCTTTTTGCGAAAAAAACTTTGGCGATAGCAAAGCGTTTGGCGAAATACCAGGTGAAAAACTTAATGTCAATGGGGGAGCTATTGCGATAGGCCATCCTTTTGGTGCTACTGGCGCTAGGCTTGTGATGACCCAGGCCAATGAACTGAAGCGACGAAAAGCGCAATATGGAGTCGTTGCTATTTGTGCGGCGGGGGGTATGGCTGGGGCTATGCTTCTTGAAAACATAATCGATTAAAAATTCTCATAAGTGGAGTTTACCATGGGAAAAAATATATCCTTGGAATACAAAAAAAACATCGCCGTTCTGACCTTTAATAATGAGAGCGGCGAAATGAATGTTCTTTCAGAAGTTGTCCTTAGGGAGTTCTCTACTCACCTGGCTGAAATTAAAGACAACAGTTCGTGCAAGGGGTTAGTGATTATCAGTGGTAAGAAGGATTTCATTGTTGGGGCCGACATAAAAGAAATTGAAAAGTTAAAATCGGAACAAGAAACCAAGGAGGCGTGTTTACTTATTCAGGAGATGTTTACGGACGTGAGTAAGCTAAAAATTCCTACGGTGGCAGCCATAAACGGCAATTGCCTCGGCGGTGGACTTGAACTTGCTTTAGCATGTACCTGGCGCATTGGCACCAATAATAAAAACACAGTGCTGGCACTCCCGGAAATTCAGTTGGGATTATTGCCTGGTGCCGGTGGGACGCAAAGACTTCCTCGTTTGATAGGCATTCAGAGCGCTTTTGATATGATTTTAACGGGAAAACGCGTTCGTGCGGACAAAGCTCTGAAGCTTGGTTTATTAGATGCAAAAGTACCAGAAAAAGAACTTCTCGAATATGCGCTACAGTTTGCCTCTAAGAAAAAAAATATTACTGATAATCAAAGCTACAAGAAAAAAACGCAGCCCATGGAAGAAATTAGCCACTGGGCTCTTGAGGGCAACTTTTTAGGCCGTCGTCTAATCGAGAAAAAAGTCAAAGAGATGGTTGATAAAACAACAAAGGGGTTTTATCCAGCGCCCTACAAAGCAATAAAAGCAGTTCTTCGGGGAATGGAGATGTCTTTAGAGGAAGGCTTAAAGCTTGAGGCTCAGTTATTTGCTGAACTCAGTACAACCAAAGAAAGTAAGAGCCTAATTCACCTCTTTCATAGCGTCACGGAAGCGAAAAAACATGATTATAAAGATGAGGCGAAGAAAGTCCTTGGTGACAACCTTGTTCCTCAGGACATCGGTATTCTCGGTGCGGGATTTATGGGAACGGGGATAGGCACGGTGCTGGCGGATAAGAATATTCGCGTGATGTACTCGGAATCAAGCCAAGAAATGATGGGCAAATCATTAAAATATTCCTATGACTATTTTGCCGGAAAATTACGCAAAAAAAGAATCAAACCATTTGAACTCGGCAAAAAAATGGCCTTTTTATCTCCCGGACTCAGTCCTAAGGGCTTTCACCGGGCTCCCTTGGTAATTGAGGCCGTGAATGAAGACTTGGGCTTAAAGCAAAAGCTTCTCGCGGCATATGAGAAAAATGCTCCCGAAAACTGGATCTTTGCCACTAATACATCGGCCATTCCGATTTCTCAAATTGCTTCAGGATGTGAGCATCCCGAACAAGTTCTGGGTATGCATTTTTTCTCACCTGTAGAAAAAATGCCTCTTTTAGAGATTGTTATTACAGATAAAACTGCTGGTTGGGCCACGGCGCGAGCGGTTGCGGTGGGGCATAAAATGGGAAAACAGGTTATAATCGTCAAAGATAGCCCTGGATTTTATACTACGCGAGCTTTGTCCTTTTATATTGCGGAAGCAGCACAGATGTTGATGGAAGGGGTGCCTATGGATCACATTGACAAGGCACTGTTAGACGCGGGTTTTGCGGTTGGTGCGATTACATTAATTGATGAAGTTGGTATTGATGTTGGCTCCCATGTGCTTAAAACCATGACCGAAGCATTTGGAGACCGTATTTCCACCCCGGCTAACCTAAAAGCAGTTTTAGATTCAGGGCGAAAGGGGCGCAAAAATCAAAAGGGCTTTTATCTTTATGAAGATGGTAAAAAAACAACTCCGGATAACGAAGTTTATAAATTATCTGGGGTGACACCCAATAACATGCTGGATACAAAAGTCATTGTTGACCGCTGTATTTTGGCATTTGTGAACGAAGCAGCCCGGTGCCTAGAAGAGGGTATTTTACGGCATGGTTATGATGGCGACATCGGGGCCGTTTTTGGTCTTGGTTTCCCAGCTTTTTGGGGAGGGCCATTCCGTTATGTCGATCATTTGGGAGCTAAGGAAATTGTCGAACGCTTAGAGGGATTAACGGATAAGTATGGCAAACGATTTACACCGGCAAAAATTCTTAAGGACTACGCTAAAGGCAATAAAAAATTCTTCCCAGAGGAGTCTAATTAGTCTCCGGCCTCAATTGGCAAAATTTTTCAAGAGGGCTCGTGAACCGTGGTGATCTTAAGGGACTGTGTTTTTTGGCATAAAAGACATCACGGTAGCTGCTTTTTGTGGTTATTGGTTCTAGCCCTTATAGCGAAGGGCGGCGCGGCCTTTGCACAGGTCAATATCGATTTTTCCTATTTAAAAATTTCTGAAAATCAAGAAGCACAGCCACAAACGATTGAAGGGCAAATTAAAATATCCGGATGGTCATCGCCGAATGGATTTTGCCTTTATTTGCCTTATAACGACCCCCAGTACGGCCAAAAAAGGCTGTTTGCGCGCCGATTTGAATCTTCCGCGCAGTACCAAAAAAACAGATTTCAAGGCGGAAAAATTGATCTGGTGGGTATGTATCCCTTGGATAACGATGTTCAGAAACTCACCGATTACCTAGTGTTTATCAACCCCGCAGCAGGCGGAAATTTACTCAATGAAATTAATTTAGAGTTTAAGGCCACCGTTCCAAGGCTTGTGAGTAGCTCAGATCAGATTTGGTTTTATGACCTGTTTTATCCCGTTCCGCTATCGCAGTGCCCTAAAGATATTCTTGATTCTAGCTATTATTCTCTCTATTCCCGCAACAACATAACCGCAAACTTAGAAATCCCTAAGGGCTGGAGTTTTGCTGGGCCGGAAAGTGACTTTAGTGAAGTAGATAAAATGGCACTGCGCTGGCAGGGTAACCATTTAGCATTTGCTTTAACAAAAGTTCACAAGTTGGAGGTGATAAAAATAAATGATATCAATATTCGCCTTTTTTATTTTTCCGAAAACTTCCGGGATATCATTCCCACTATTGAGTCGGCACTGCTGTCGCATACAAATTGGCTTGGCGATTTCCCGTTTCCCTCTCTAACGATTATTGAAACGAGTGAACTCGAACGCGTAGATATTCAGGGAATGGTGCTTATTAATACCCCGCATCAAAGTTTGTTTAAATCTTTGCAAAAAAACTGGCTAAACTGGTCGGACTGGGTGATGACCTATTTACTCGCGACGCAGTGGTTGGGGGCTTCTGTTCAAGTAGAGTCTCAAGATGATTGGTGGCTGCTTGCGGGACTTGCTGATTTTGTTACAGAGGAATCTCTAAATTCTGAGCCCCTTAAAAGTAAAAAAACCTTTTTTAAAAATAACTCCAAGTTGGATTTCATTACTACAGATTATAAAGAGATGAATGATATTTTATCTGCGACGTTAAAGCGACGTTCTCCAAAGGAGTTTTTGGTCAATAAGGATTTAACGTCGCGACCACTTAAGAAACAAAGCCCCTTAAATTATTTAAAGCACGTAGCAGCCTTACATCAAATTAAAAACATAGGCGGTTCTGAGAAATTCTCAAAATTTTTAAAGGCCTTTACTCGGCGTCACCAGACATCTTTTGTTCGGCCAAAAGATTTTATTCAACAATTTTTTCTTGAACCGGTCATTTATGAACCTAAAGACATGAACTTTCTATCTGAACACACGGTTGATTGGTGGGAATCTAAAACCTGGCCTGATTTGTCCCTCAATCAATTTTCCAGTATTCAGACAAAAGATGGGCACTGGCTAACGCGCTGCGAGGTCGGTTTTAATACGACGTTCCAAGTGCCTTTTATGCTTAGGATAGAGGGTATGACAGGAGAGCGAAGCGACTTTTTTTTCGAAGAACCATCATGGGATAGACGCGATAAGGTTTTGATAGAAGTTACTACCGATTTTCAGCCTAAAGAGGCAATTATAGATCCTGACTATTATTTTTATGATTCCAATCGTTTTAATAACTCAAAAAAGCTTCCAAATTTTTATTTTTTGCCTGGCAATTTTAAACATTTATCTGATCAAAATTATTCCGTTATTTGGCTGCCTTATGCCTTTAGGCGTCCGGGGGAGCCTTTTTCCCTATCGGTAGAAGCGGCAACTTTTAAATTCATTGATCATGTGTTTGCCTCTAAAGTTGACTTTGCTCCCTCAGAAGATGTCATCGCCTGGGAGTTTATGATAAACCGAAAATATCCCCATCTAAATTTTAATACAATAACATCTGCCTCACGCGACTTTTATGGCCTCACGCGTTACACCGTTGGAGTGGAAAGTCCACTAATAAACGCGGATGCCTATGATCTTTCTCTCGATACCAAGATTAATCACCTTGTCATCCTTGGAAAGACCTCTTTGAGTCATGAGACGTTTGAGCTGGGCCTGCGTTTGACACCTGCTCTGGGTGAGCAAATGTGTAAGATTCCGGTGGTCTTTGGTAGCGAGCAGTCCTTTTCTATGTTGCCGCAAGACTTTAGATACCAAAAAGCTAGACTCAGTGCCATGTTAGCCTGTTCATTTTCGCCTTATTTGGATACTGCGCTGAGAGGGTTCTGGGGTAAAATAAATTTTGCCGGAGAGTTACCAACAAATATCGCTTTTAACGTGGAAAACTTAGAAGAAGCGCGCGTTCGCTTAGATGCGCCGCGGGATTATCTGGCAAATGATATTACGTCCCTTGGTTTTGATTTGTTCTTCCCGTTTAATTTTGCCCTGCCCATGAACACGCCAATATTGACCCGTATGCTAAAGTGGCGAGCTTACTATGACCAAGGTCTTTCCACTTCACCTATAAACCGGAGATTTTCGGCTGCTGGTGGGGGTCTATTGCTCCCCATTGGCGGGCAGCTATCAGGCGTTAATCCGATATCGATTACGCAGTTATCGCTTTTGGCGGTGCTATATAAAAAAATAAATGAGGAAGAATCGCGGCAGATTTCTGTTATATTTGACTTCGCCGCAGATTTATAACCTTCGATAAAGGTAGTCCAATCAGACATGGTGCCAACCGAATTTTTTAATAAACACGTAGTCATTTCTGATCTTCATATAAAAAACGCGACTGATCAGAGGTATCGACTTCTGCTCAGGCTTATTGACGATTTATGCTCGCCTAAAAATCGGCCAAAAACCTTAATACTTCTTGGTGACGTGTTTGATTTCTGTTTTGGCTATAGCAAAAGTTTTAGAAAGGAATTTTCCCATTTAGGGGAGAAACTAAGTGCCCTTGCGCTGTCAGGGGTGCGCGTTTTTTTTTTAGAAGGAAACCATGAGTTTGCTCTCAAAAATTTAGGGTGGCCTGAAATTGATTTTGTGACCCAAGATGTCTTTTTTATAGAAACAAGTGCAAAACAGGTTCAAAAAATAGGTTTATGCCATGGCGATCTCATCAATGCCCCCTGGCATTATTATATTTTTCGTCGGTTCATAAAGTCAACGACGGTGATTTGGGCAGCAAGGCTTTTGCCCGATAAAATATTTAACGCTCTTTGCAATAGACTAGCGGACAGCTCGCGGGCTATGGAAAAATACCGAAGCATTAATCACCAAAAGCTGCTTTCCGAAGCGGCAAAATGGCTTGAGCGGGAAGAAGTGCTTTTGGGGATAATGGGCCACTTTCATGTTCCCTATGCAGAAACAGTTACCCTTGGGCGATCAGGGAAAGACGGGCAGATATTTTGTTTGCCGAGTTGGACGCTTCCGAATGCCCTGGTTTTTGATGATGAGCACAATTTTTACCGAGTTTATATCACAGAAGAGGGTTACAACTCGGAGCCTGTTTCAAAATATTTGTCAGAAGAAAAACCTAGGTCTACACCGATCGGTTAACAAATTAAGGAGGATTGTCATCTTTTAGCCATCTTAGATAATCGGTGTGTAGAAAAAATTTGATAGAGATTTGCGAGACAACAAGAAAATACTTTGAATGCTTTGCTGAATCCGATTAAAGTATTGCTTCGATATAGATATTTAAAATGAAATTCACTCAGCTTCGCGTTAGCGGGTGCTTTCTTTGATGATGAATAAGGCGGTGGCGATGAACTGGATTATTTGGTTTCGTATGGGTGCTTTAAGCGGATTTTTGGGGGTACTCCTTGGGGCGTTTGGGGCGCATGCCGCAAAAAAATATCTTGGCGATCATGAATTAGAGATTTATAAACTCGCGTGTAGCTACATCCTTTGGCATACGGCAGCCTTGCTCGCGCTCGGCGCTTTAGCCACTAGAATTGATTCTCGCTGGGTTACGGCTAGTGGAATTTGCTTCAGTTTGGGTTTACTACTGTTTTCTGGTTCTCTTTTTTTGCTGTCTTTTTCTTGGCTCCCAAGATCATATGGGTTTATAACTCCAATAGGAGGGGCATTGCTTCTTGCCGGGTGGATTCTCATGGTGTGTGCGACTATTTTTACGTAATGGAGAAGGCCTAAGCTTAGAAAAATACTCGGTATAATATCGCCAAAATTTAGGGTCAAACGTCTAAAATAGAATGCTAGCGGGTTAGTGAGACTCTAAAAGATTTAGCGGATGGTCATCAGGTGTCGTACCACCGACTTCAGTCTCACCGTTATATGCCTGATCCAGCTCATTATTTGCCGAGAAAACAATGTCTTCATAGACTTTTTCTACATCACAAGAAGAACCTTCACAGCCGTATATGCTTTGAAGATGCCGAATGTCATTCTGAGAAACGCGGCGGTTGGTGAGGCCTTCACCAATATAAAGACTTGGAACCATGATAGAGCCTGGGTCTTCACTTTCACTCACATGGGTTAAACCAAGCAGGTGGCCGAGTTCATGAATGGCAAGCGAAGTCATATCAACGACCTCGAGATTGTCGCGCGCTTTCATTTTAAAAGCATCACCCAGGAGATAAAAATTTGAATTAAACCTAATATCAGCGGTTTCAATGGTGTTAGCATCACTTAATAGGTAATTCCAAATTGTTGTTGCTAAAACAAAATTTTCTTTTCCGGTTTTACCCCAGTTGTAATCAAGATAGTGCCCATTTACACGGTCATTTAGGGAACTATATAGGTCTTTAAAGGAATCTCCATGAACGCCATCATGTACACCAACATAATTAAACAATTTTTTACCAACGACTTTTTCCCAAAGCGCCATGGCATTGCCGAGACCTTTGCGCTGATCAGCTGTTAAGCTAGGGTCGACACGAAAATTAATCGGAATTTTTTGCCAACCATTGCGTGCATGAATTCCACTAGTTAAAGCTGTTTTTATTTCGGAATTGCTAGCAGTCGTGCCCGGCTTTAGGCGAGAATCCTGAGTATCATCTTCGAGAGATGCTTTATAAAGCTGCGCACCGCAGGATACAAATTGAGAAAAAAGACCCAAAATTGCACATAACGCTACCAAATATTTTATGCCAGGGTTTTTCATAGAGTACTCACGTTAAAGGTCGAAAAATATATTCTACTTATCGACACGGCGGAGTGAAACTTAAGAAAAACCCAAATAAACATGAAAAATTGAGTAATAACAATATGCTACGCTACTTGTTTTCGACGTTTTCGACGCCCAACAACTCGACATCAAAGATAAGGGTAGCGTTAGGAGGGATAACACTACCAGCACCAGATTCCCCGTATGCTAAAGATGCGGGAATTGTTAAGGTTCTTTTTCCGCCAATTTTCATGCCTTGAACCCCTAAGTCCCAACCCTTAATGACAGAACCTGCGCCGAGGACAAATTTAAAGGGGTCATTTCTATCCACTGAGCTGTCAAACTTTGTCCCATCTAAGAGTTTTCCTGTATAGTGTACGGTCACGAGCGATCCCGCCGTTGCTTCTTCACCTGTTCCGACTACGATATCTTCGGTTTTTAATTCTTGGGTATCTGCACTAGGCTCACCACTTGGTGTAGCATTATCGCTCATATCTCCCTCGACTTCTTGCGTTTCATTACCGGAGGTCATAGCATTTTCTGTTGTTTCGGCTTTTGGTTTAAACATGAAAAACACAACGCCAGCAACGATAATGATGACACCGATCGCGATAATGTAGTAATTTTTGTTATTCTGGGTTTCCATAATAGCCTTTCAAAAAAATATGGTTATAAATCAAAAAATAAAAAGGGCAGATATATAATATGCAAAAGGCTTTTGGAGTTAGCAACGAAGATTTATTATTATTGCATGGTGGGGCTGGACCCGCAGATCCAAAAGGTAAAAAACTAATCGCCGCAACCCGCGCGCTACAGGACTTTGGTCTACAGTTAGCCGCCTTGTATCATAGAAGAAAAAAAACTTCAGGGGTCACTTTTGTTGTGGAAGGACTCAAGGCGATGGAGCGGTCGCGACTATTTAATGCGGGCATTGGCTCATGTATACAAGCTGACGGTGTCGTTCGTGTAACCGCCGCTATAATGGATGGTGAGAAACAAAGACTGTCGGGGGTAGTAAATGCCGAATCTATTCTACATCCAAGTGTTGTCGCCCAAAATTTACAGACTCATCCAGATAGAGTTCTTGTAGGCTTTGGGGCAGAAAGATATGCCCGTTATTTAGGTCTTCCGGTGACGAACCTTTATACCGAGGCCGTTTTAAAAAATTGGCTTAAGATGAGATCCAAAGCTGTGTCTGATGAGATCTTAGATACGGTTGGCTGTGTCGTGCGACTAGGTAATAAGTTATATTCTGGCACCAGCACAGGAGGTCGCATGAATGTAGAACCAGGAAGAATGAGCGATGCCGCAACATGTGCGGGGACTTATGCCTCTAAATACGCCGCGATCAGCATGACCGGTATTGGCGAAGAAATCAGTGATGATGGGGTTGCATGCCGCCTAGAAACACGTATTCGAGATGGTTTAAGTGCCCGAGAAGCGGCTGAAAAAACCTTTGCCGAAGCCTTAAAGCGTAAACGACAGTATGGGTGGATTTCGGTCGCTCGGGAGACGGCATCCAGGGGCAAAAAAGAGGCACAGTGGAGTGTGTGCTTTACAACTGATGCCATGAGTTTTGTCGTCGTTGATTTAAAACATAAAAAGATTGTTTGCCATTCTTAATGGCTGTCACAATGTTTAAATCTCAATTTCTTTTAGCGATACACAGTGAAAGCAATGCTTTTCTGCGTGCTCCTTTCAATGTACGTAGCTTTCAAGAAATTTAAGATATAGATCCGTTAATTCTGCAAAAGCTTTATTTTCTTGTTCTTTATCTGGGGTTAACAGTCTTGGGCTCGTAATATTTATTTCCGTGATGAGTCCATTGATCATGTCCATTCCACAAAACATCACGCCATTTTTGGCGAGTTCTTTAGCAACCTTGCTTACTAAAATATGTTCCTCTGCTTTGGGTTGATAAGGGAGAAGCGTTGCTCCTTGACCGGTGTTGGCGAGAAAATTCCCTGGCTCGGGTTTCTTTAAACACCAAGATACAGGTTGCCCAAATGCAGTAAAGACTCTAACTTCACCCTCAAAAATCTCAGGCATAAAGGGTTGGATGAGAACATATTTACTTCCATTTTCACACGCCTCACCAATGGCTTTTCGTGCGTCCTCTTCGCCGGATTTACTACCGACTTGCAAGCGCATCACGCCCCTCCCCCCGTACAAATTTAATGGTTTTAAGACGGCATCTTGGCCTGGGAGCGTTTTGATATAGCTTAATATTTGATCTGGATTACAGGAAACATAGCTTGGTGCAGAGGCTTCGGGAAAGAAAAATAGAGCCAGTTTTTCATTGTAAGTACGTAGGGCTTCAGGATCATTCAAGGTCAGGGTCCTGCTGTGGTTTAGGAGCCAGGTTAGACCGATATAATTTAAGTCAAATGGCGGGTCTATGCGGACATGAATGGCGGAAAAAGCGGAGCTTGGTAAAAAACTAGGGGGGGCAATATTGATATGCTGCGGAGAGTCCCCAAAATTTACTGGCGATACATTGGCCATAAGGCTGTTTGGAAAAGTGAGAGAAAAATTCTGTCTTTCAGTAAAAAAAACCTGATGGTTATTTGCCTGCAGCTTAAACGCAAATTTAAGTGTTGTATCCATTTCTTTGTTCAGTTTGGTTATGGGGTCAATGATAAAAAGGTGCTTCATACGACGCTCTCTTTGATAAAGATTTTTTGAAATCGTTCATTGCTATTTCGTCAATTTACTTTTTGTTGTAACCTGAGGCAAGGTCTAACCTTCAGACAATAGGTGGAGTATATGATGAAAATAAGAAGTATCACTGATTTAGATTTGACAAATAAAAAAGTTTTTTTGCGTCTAGACTTAAATGTTCCTATTAAAGATGGCGTGATTTCCGATGATACAAGGATTAGAGCGGCATTGCCGACAATTATGTATATTTTAAAACACACCTCGACTTTGGTGATTTGTAGCCATCTGGGTCGCCCAAAGCCAGAGAACAAAGCTATATATAGTTTAGAGCCCGTAGGGGCCCGTTTGGCGGAGCTTATTAACAAAGAGGTGGTGCTTGTTAATGATTATGGTGAGGGAGAGCTGGGTACGGCCTTAATCGCCAAAAAGGATGATCAAGTTCTTCTCCTCGAAAATTTGAGATTTTATCCCGGGGAGACCAAAAATGAAGCGGAATTTTCTCAGCATCTGGCCCGATTTTTTGACACTTATATCAATGATGCCTTTGGCTCGGCTCATAGGGCTCACGCCTCAATCGTGGGCGTCGCAGAATTAATACCCCCGAAGAGCCGCGCAGCTGGTTTTTTGATAGCTAAAGAAGTTCAGGCTTTAACTCCGCTTCTCGAAACCCCCAAATCTCCTTTCTTGGTTATTATGGGAGGAGCCAAAGTTTCCGATAAAATCGGCGTCATTTTAAATTTACTCAATAAGTGTCACCACATGCTTATTGGTGGTGCTATGTCATACACATTTTTACATTATTTGGGCCACAAGGTAGGAAGCTCATTAGTTGAAATGGATCAACTCAAACTGATTGATTCGATATATAAGACCGCCAAGGCCCGCAATGTCATTATTGATGTCCCCGTAGATCATATGGTCGCCTCTGAATTTAAGGAGGGAAGCCCAGCAACCTTAATTGATGGGCCAGATATACCGGCAGGTCTCATGGGACTTGATATCGGGCCAAAAACCATTGAGCGCTATGTGGGGGCTATCAAAGCATCCGCGACGATATTATGGAATGGACCCATGGGAGTGTTTGAGTGGGCTGAATTTTCTCAGGGTACAATGGCTATTGCGCAGGCTGTGGCAGCATCGACCGGTTATACCGTTGTTGGTGGAGGAGATTCAGTGTCAGCCGTTAATAAAGCAAAAGTTGCCGATAAAATAACCCATATTTCTACTGGTGGCGGAGCCTCATTGGAATTTCTTGAAGGGATTGCTCTCCCAGGTATAAAAGTTCTTCAGAGCTAAGGCAAACAAAGAAAACTTTTTCTACTAACCTTTTTCACCAAATGAGAAGGAAAAAAGAGATGCGTAAACGTATTTTAGCGGCCAACTGGAAAATGAACGGCTCTAAAGCAATGCTTAAACCATTTTTCGATCAATTTTTCAAAATTATCGACATGAGCTCGCTTTCATCTCCACAGCACAAGCTTTATTTTGGTATGCCATACCTCTATTTAGAGGGGGCAAGGTCTTATATTTTGAATGGGAAAATTACCTTGTCTGCGCAGAATTGCCACTGGGCAGAATCTGGAGCTTTTACAGGAGAAATTTCCCCTGTGATGCTGCAAGATTTTGGCATTAATACGGTGATTATTGGTCATAGCGAACGGCGTCAGTTTTTTAATGAGACAGAAGAAACATTAGACAAAAAACTGCATATTCTTAAAAAATTAAATATGCAGGTAATATACTGTATCGGCGAATCCTTAGAACAAAAAGAAGCCAAAGAGACGCTAAAAGTTCTTCAGATGCAGCTAAAAACCTTGTTTACAGCATTACCAAACAAATCTGATTTAGAGCGGGTAGTCCTCGCCTATGAACCTATCTGGGCCATAGGGACAGGACTTGCGGCAACGCCAGAGCAGGCGCAGGAAGTTCATCGCTTTATTCGCGGAACGATTGCCGAGGCCTATGATATTGATAGCGCAGAGAAAATTTCTCTTTTATATGGCGGTAGCTCTAATGCGAGCAACATAGTTTCATTGTTGGTACAGCCCGATATAGATGGCTTTCTTGTTGGTGGTGCCGCTTTAAAGCCAGAAGAGTTTGGTCGTATGTGGCGAGACCTTAGCCAAACGCCATAACAAGATAAAAGTAAAATGGCTCGAATTATAAATTCGAGCCATGTATACAAGGGAGGGTCATCACTACTTCCTTTATAGTACCAAATTTTTATGAGAAATGGGTAAGGAATAATCTCCCTCGGCGTCTTGTTAACGCTAGTGTACGCTTATCTACTTAAGATCAATAATTAATATTGTGTTTTTTGCTTTTTTTGCCTATATTTTCCTAGATTTATCAAAATATACCATATAAAACAATTGATTAAAGTTGTTGGTTCAAGGGGGTTGCCGCATGTGGCAAAAATTTAGGGGCTTATTTTTTAATAGTTTGCTTTTTTTTATTCTTTTAGCTCCTTTTTGGGGTTGCGGTAAAAAAACTGAGATATCCCCGGAAAAAAATGAAGCGCATTTAAAAATTATTGGCGGCAACGATGTCGGAGCAGATGAAGTTATAGCAAAAACTACGGTAGCTTTGGTCAATGTACGCCCCAACAAAGACGAATCGTTTTGTTCAGGTACGCTCATCGCCGACAACGTAGTTCTCACAGCGGGCCACTGTGTTGAAGAGATCGTGCGTCCCATAGACATTCCTGCTGAGTCGAAAAAAGCCTGTCCCGAAAACTTTGACCCCATTGAACTCCGTGTTGGCTTTGGCAATAAATCTTTAATTGGCGAAGCAATTATAGAAGATCCGTTTGAATCCGCAGATCCTCGGCGCAAATACCGTGTGAATCCTGAACTAAAGCTTAGAAAAGTTAAAAAAATAGAAATGCATGCGAGATATAGCTTTAACCCCCTAGGTGATCAGGGAGAGGCAGAGCGCGTTATCAATGATATCGCTTTAGTCTTTCTCGCAGAAAAAGCTCCTGGAGACGCTATTGTTATGCCTATTTTAAAAAACCGCAATGTCTTGAAGAGCGGTACTCGTGTCACTGTTGCTGGGTTTGGGGTGACCTATGCTCAGATGCGTTATTATAATGACGGAACAAAATGCGCAGCACCACTAGGAATCGTGAAATACGCCAAAGGACAGGGGACGCTTCGCAAAAAAAACATCAATTTGCGCAGCGTTAGAAGCGGTGGCGCAGATGGTGGAGCTGAGCTTATTTTAGATGAGGGTACTTGCTGGGGAGATTCTGGTGGGCCCACCTTTATAACTGTAGGTAATCAATCTTATGTTACTGGTGTAAGCTCACGCAGCGAAGGTATAGCAGCTGAAGATGATGCTGCATTTAAAAAAATAGGCGAGGGCGTCTATAAAGTGGTTCAGCGAGGATGTGTCGGAAATAATATCTATACTGATGCTTCGAGTTTTACCCATTGGATAAATGAAAAGCTTAGAGCTAACATTGGAAAAACACTTTCCCAGATAAAGATAGGTCGAGTTGAACCGCTGCCGGTAGAAAAAAAGACAGATTCTACCGATTCTAGTGTTAGTGGCGAGCAGGATAAAAAGGTTGAACCAACAACGTCATCGAGTGAAAGTTCCGTGGTAGTAACTGACGGAAAATGTCCTACCGTTATTCCATCTTCATTCACCTGCGCCGACTCTTCAGGGTGCGCTGCATTTGCCAATCTAGGAAAAGATTCTATTGGCAAACTAAAACCTGGGATCTCTTTTGATGTGAAAAAGCTGTCCTGTCAAATAAGTACCGGTGATATTTGGTTGCAGGTCTCTTCTTCTAAGGGTGATATTTGGATTGTCTCCGGCCAAAAATACAAATAAATTTTGGGAGTATTTACGCTCTCTCGAGTCGAGCACCGTAGTATATACTAGGCAAATGAGCTGCGGAGCACGGGCGGCAACGCAGCTCTGACTTGTGCATTTAAAGAAGTTGATTTTTTTTCTTACCAGCCTAGCCATTATTCAGTAGACTCTAAGGCAGATTATACTTACTAAGGACTAGTCATGATGCAAAAAGAGATTTTAGTCACTGGGGGGTGCGGGTATATTGGTAGCCATGTCGTGCGTCAATTATCTCAAGCGGGCTACCGTGTTGTTGTTATCGACAACTTGTCCACAGGCTTTGCTGATGCTCTACTCAATAAGGAGCTTTTGTATCGAGAGGATATTGCTAATGAACAGGCTCTAAAAGACATATTTTCTCAACACCAATTTAGCGCTGTGCTCCATTTTGCTGCGTCTATTTCTGTTCCCCAGTCAGTGCAGCAACCTTTAAAATATTATGAGAATAATACAGCCAACACCTTGAAGCTTCTCAAAAACTGTGTTGAATTTGGGGTGCCTCGTTTTGTTTTTTCTTCAACTGCCGCTGTGTATGGGGAAAAATACTTGGAACCTGTGCGTGAAGACTTTCCCCCGGCCCCCACGAATCCTTACGGAATGTCCAAATTGATGGATGAATATATTTTGAGTGATGTCGCAAAAGCCCATAATCTAAATTATGTCATCCTGCGATATTTTAATGTGGCCGGAGCCAATGTCGATGGTCTCCTAGGACAGCGCACACCTGAGGCGACTCATCTCATCAAAGTCGCCTGCCAGTTTGAACTAAAAAAGAGAAACGCTCTATTTGTGTTTGGAAGTGATTATAATACCGAAGATGGCACGGGGGTGCGTGATTATATTCATGTCGAAGATTTGGCCCAAGCTCACCTTGAATCTTTGAAATACCTAGAGCTTGGTGGAGATAGCACCATCCTAAACTGTGGCTATGGAACGGGATATTCTGTGCTCGCCATTATAAAAGCATTAAGCAAAATTGTTGGGCATGAAATCAAAGTTACCATGGGGCCGCGCCGCGCGGGAGATGTCGATTCGCTAACCGCAAATATCGCAAAAATCAAACAAATCCTGCCGAATTGGCAGCCCCAATATGACAATTTGGAAATTATTTTAAGGTCAGCCTATCAATTTGAGAAACAGTTGTGCTAATTTCAATGATGGTACACCTAATTCCAAATTTTTAAGAGCCACCTGGTTGCGCCGCCTATACTTTAAAATTCAGCTGCCGAGTTATTTAGATGGGGCCTTTTACTGCCTCATGGTCGGACTTGGTGAAATATATTTTGTTTCTGCGGCTCTTGATGCAGGCTTAAATGAAAAATTCGCAGCCAGCTTGGCTGTTACGCCAATTCTTATCGCCTCCATTTTACAAATGTTCACACCCCTTGTGGTTAAAATACTAGGAGGATTAAAGCGAGCGATTGTAGGCGCAGCATTGCTGCAAGCCTGCACTATGTTTTATCTAGGAGTGCTCATCGTTAGTGGCTTTCCCCCATCTCTTTTAAAGGGGTTATACCTCCTCGGGTGCGTGCTCTATTATGTTTTCGATCGTTTTGCTGGGACACTGTGGAATGCATGGATAGCACAAATTATACCCCTAAAAAAACGTACTGATTTTTTCACTAAACGCACGGCGTCACATTTTGTCGTGGAACTGTTGGCATTGGTGGGTGCTGGAAAAATACTTTATGGGCAAAACATAGAAGAAACAAGTCAGCGGTATTTTTTTGCCATGTTTATCGCAGCGGGTCTTTTTCGTTTTATTTCGTCTTATTATTTGTGGCTTCAACCAGAGGGTAAACAAAAACGTGAATCTTTAAAAAACCATCCCGTTTTTAAAAGAGGGACGAGTTTTTCGCGGCAAAATCATCCTCAAAAAAAATTTTGGCCGATGCTGGTGTTCCTTTTTTTGGTCAATTTCACGACATTCATTTCCGCTCCATTTTTTAATCCCTTTCTTCTTAGCCAATTAAAAATGCACTATGAGGATTTTACCTTACTCACCATTGCCCTTTTTGTGAGTCGAATTGTTACCAGCTATTTGTGCGGCTTTTTTGTTAAGAAGTGGCGAGAAAATTCACTTATGATCATAGCGGCACTGCTGCTAACGCCGATGCCTTACTTGTGGACTTTGAGTGAGCATCTCTACTGGTTTGTTCTTTGTCAGATAGTTGCTGGTGCTGCCCTCATGTGTTATGAGCTTGGAGTTATGTTAGGGCTCATGGACCGCGTTAATCATCTGCAGCGGGTCCATTTTTTGAACTGGTCAAATTTTATCAATGCTTTGGGTATGGTGCTTGGGCTCGTTTTAGGATCCTATCTCCTTGGCACAGGAGAACTGACAAAGGATTCTTATTATTCAGTTTTTATCATAGCAGCCTGGCTACGCTTTTTGATCATTTTGGTGCTGCCCCTCTGGACTCGGGGGAGCAAAATTGCCAGGAGCGCCTGAACTCGTGTCTAAAAACGAAGTAAATGCATTGCGAGCAACAGCGCACATTAATTCTTTACGCTCATGCTTGCGGTGTCGCCCTAAAGTGATGTGGTTTCCTAAAACGCCGAAGTTGGTATTCATCGGCTGAAAGTCTTTACCACCATGCTGGGTAACATAATGAAGAAGAGCTCCACTCATAGTATTCGGAGGTGGCAGTACTTTGTCTGTTTTCAATATGCACGCTTTGTGGGCTAGGCTTCGCGCAGCAAGGAGCCCCATAGAGGCGGACTCTAAATATCCCTCAACTCCCGTGATTTGCCCCGCAGCAAAAACATGAGGGGCAACTTTAAGGGATAAATCTGGGTTAAAGACCTGAGGTCCATGGAAATAAGTATTGCGATGGATCGAACCATAGCGGTAAAATTCAACGTTTTTTAAAGCGGGAAGCAGCGAAAAAACTCTCTTTTGTTCCGGCCATTTCATTTTTGTTTGAAATCCCACCATGCTGTACATGCTACCCGCCATATTTTCTTGGCGAAGCTGTATAACGGCATAGGGAATCGCATTGGTCGTTGGGTCAATAAGCCCAACAGGTTTCATCGGGCCAAAGCGCAGGGTCTCATCACCACGCTCAACCATAACTTCAATGGGAAGGCAACTCTCGAAATATTTGACGTCTTCGAACTGATGGAGCGGTATTTTTTCTGCCTGTTTAATTTCTGAAATAAATTGGTAGTACAGCTCTTTATTCAAAGGAATATTGAGGTAAGCATCATCATCACCTTTATCGTAGCGATTTGCTTTATAAGCGTGCTTAAAATCGATGCTTTCCGTAGCCAAAGTGGGCGCTATCGCATCAAAGAAGTATAGCCGATTGTCAGAGCCAACACGGGAAACAATGTGCTGAAACAAAGCATTTGAAGTTAAAGGTCCCGTGGCAATAACCCAGTACTCATTGTGGGCACTTAAGGTATCATTATCTGGAATTTCACTAACTTCTTCATCCATACGTGAAAAGTTAGAAAACGCACTGAGGTAACCAGAAATTGCTGCGGAAAATGCCTTGCGATCTACAGCGAGGGCTCCTCCGGCAGGCACACGCGACTCCATCGCTGCTTTTAGTACCAAAGAATTAAGCTGGGCCAGCTCAGATTTTAGGAGGCCCGAGGCACTCATGGGGTCAAGGCTTTTAAGGGAGTTTGAGCAAACGAGCTCTGCCAAATCGCCAGTAGTATGGGCAGGCGTTAGTGTTTTCGGCCTCATTTCATGGAGGATGACTTTAAGCCCAAAGCTCAGTAGTTGAAAGGCGCACTCAGATCCTGCTAAGCCGCCGCCAATAACATGGACAGTAGGTGGTAGGTTGCGATGATTAATCTTGAGCACTATCTTTGAGTTCTAAAGTCACAAGAGAAAGGAGTTGGCTGGATACGCCAATAATATCTTTGTACTGACAGCCTTCATCTTGAAGCTGCTTATAAATAGAGGTGGCCAGTGCCTTTACGGCCTTATCGTGCATAGTGCTTGAGGCCGCTGCCCTAGAACTAACAGGTTGCTTGACAGCTTGAGAATCAACTTCCATATTAGTCTTTCCTTTCAAAATTCAAAAACAACACGAAATCGTGTGGATTAATTTTTATACTAATTCTAGTCTAAGCCCATAACGTGTAAAAATAGAGCTAATAGCAAATTTTTACCTAAAAGTAAGGCTTTATTCTAGCAAATAATGATTAAGTGTGCGAGTTTAATGATAAGTATTTAATATGATAGTGATAAAATTAGATTATAGGGGGTGAGCATGGAAGTGGTTGTGTTTCTGGTAAAATGGATACCCAAAAATCTGGTCAGTTATATAATAGGCCTTTTTTTTCGACTATTTGTTCCCTACCCCTTGAATTATCCTTACCTTCGAATTTTGGCTTTTTTATTTCGTGTGGATTTGAGTGAAGCCGATAAGCCGCTGATTATGTATCACAGTTTTGAAGAACTTTTTACAAGAAAACTTAAACCAGGGTCAAGGCCCTTGGCTACGGGACAAGAAATAATCAGTCCCGTCGATGGTACTTTAATACATCTGCATACCATTAAAGAAGATACCGTCGGGACGATGCTCAATGTAAAGGGCGTAAAATACGATCTTGCAACCCTGATTTATGGGACCCATCCATTACCTCCCGCGGGAGGGTTTAAGCCAAAAGGCTTCTTTACAATATATTTAGCCCCACATAATTATCACCGGGTACATGCTCCTGTTAAGGGAAAGCTGGTTTCAATTTTATACCATCCTGGCACATTATGGCCAGTAAACGCCCCTTTCGTGAGCAGGGTTCCCCATTTATTTAGCCATAACGAGCGAGTAACCTTTAGCATTAGTACAAAACAAGGTCTTTTTCATGTTATAATGGTGGGAGCTCTAAATGTTGGAAGGATTTCATCACCATATTTCCCTACATTTATAAGCAATAGTTTGCTGCGCCAAGTAAACTTAAGTAAGATGAGCCTAGATATCGATGTCAAGGAAGAGAGTTTAGAGCAGGGAGATGAGCTGGGGACATTTATGCTTGGCTCAACAGTCGTGGTCGTGTGGGAAAATAAAGAGATTTTTGAAAACCCAGAGACTTTGCCTTCTTTGCCCCACAAAATTAAGATGGGTGAAGGGATGCTCTCGGAAACGTGAGTAAAGGTACTTAAAACCTGTCCGTCCTGACTATTCATTTGTGGATGTGATGCCTTAAAACCAGAAATTAATGTTTTTTATGAAGATTGGAGCAGGACATGCAAGAGATAATAGAAAAAAAGACTAAACTCATTTGGTCACTTGATTGTCGCGTATTTTCTCCTGTTTTAGTTCATGACATACTTGAGGAAAAGTGGGATGGCGTCCGACTTGTTTATGATAAAAAGAGCGCGTCATTTTTGCTGGATTTTCTACAAAATCTCAAGGGACAAAAGCCGCAAGATAGAACCCCATTTTCCATGCTATTAGATATCGCACAAAATGTTCGTGCAAATATTGGCGAGTCTTCACCGACGCTAGAGGTTAAATATGGTGAAGAAGTCATGCTTTATAAAAAAGAACAGAAAAACAAAGATGGCATTTTTATTAATACTGAGGATTGGGATTCTCTTTTTTCACAGGATGCCGCAATCTATCTTGGTTACGGTGATGTTATTTTAACGCCTAAGAAATTAAATAATGACGGGATTTTGTGTGAAGTTAAACAAGGTGGCACTATAAAAAGCAATCAAGAAATCCATGTACCGCTGACGCGAAAAAATCAGGAAATTGAGCCACTACTCAAAATTAATTTGAAGGAGTTTTTAAGCCTTGGTTGCAACTATCTCATTATTCCTGGGGGGCTAGGGGTTAGTGACATCAATAAATTAAAGAGTCATGTGCAAAAACTTACCGATAAACCGGTTTGGTTTCTTCTTAAAGTCGATAGCATTGAAGTGCGTAATCATCTAGCAGATTTGATAGATTCTGTGCATGGGGTTTATATATCACGTAAAGAAATTTCTCTTACAGCCTCCCCCGCAATCGTGCCAATTCTCACGAAGGAAATCATCCAGTTTTGTTCCAATAGAGGAAAATTGGTTATTACGGCAAGCGACATGCTTGCCTCAATGAGAGATAAAGCAAGCCCGACAAGAGCCGAAGTTTCGGATATTGCCAATTCAGTTTCTGATGGTACGGACGCTGTCGTTTTGTCTGAGGAGCTAAGCTATGGCAACCACCATGTTGCGGCACTTCGTTTAATGCATACAATTGTCACCAATGCGGAGGCTGATATTTTTAGTGAAGCGAATTGGCAGCGCCAGACGCCGCCTGTAAACACAGAAATAGATGCGATTGCTCTAGCGGCCTTTCAAACGGCAAAACGCATAAACGCCAAAGCGCTTGTGTGTATAACGATAAATGGCAACACGGCGCTTCATCTCTCAAGTTTTCGTCCCCCTATTCCTATCATAGCTGTGACCTTTAAAAAGGAGGTTGCCCGGGTTTTATCGATGGTGCGAGGCGTGTCCTGTTTATGCCTTGATATTAATCCGACCATCGATGAGGTTTTACCCAAAGTAAATGAGATCTTAAAAAAAGAAGAAGCTTGGTTGCGGGTGGGTGATTCTATTGTTTTTGTAGCCTTATCGCTTTCGCCGCTAGGTACCGAATCCAGCAATTTAGTTACGATTCAAAAAATCACCTAAAGTACTTAAAAAATGGAAAAAGATTTAAAGTTTATTGAAATTGAGCATAAATTCCTGGTGGATAGCTCCTTTGATCGCCTACTATTTGAAAAAAAAATCCTAGCCTTAAATTTTTTAGAAAAAAAGACCAAAATTACTGTTGATGACACTTATATCGTGACCGCGGCCTACCCCCGCTATATTTATCGGCATCGCATTGATGCGGAGTTACAGCAGTTGAGCCTTAAATCAATGGGCGAGGATAGTGAAACTCGGGTTGAAGTGAACCTCAATTTACTGCCTCAAAGTACAGGCAATCAACTTGAGAATGCCCTTGCCTTTTTACAAGGACAACAGATTAGGGGTGTTTATCCTCTGCGGAAAAAAGTGTGGGCTTACTATTTTCCTGATATGGAAATCGTATACTATGAGGCATCCTATAAAGAAAAAACGCTGAATTGCGTCGAGTTTGAGAGCAAATATCAGGGCACACAGCGGGAGTCTATAAACGCTATAGAACGGTATGAGAAACTGTTGGATTTTCATCCGACTTCTAGGTCTCATAAATCATTATTTGATCTGTTGGTTTTGCCGGAATTAAGCGATTTTCTCTAGAGGTTTTTGCATCTAGCTGGTCTGCTGCTTTCTAAAACCCTTTTCAACTTTCCAGGGCTACCAAAGCAAATGCTCTGTCACCGTATTTGGAACATTTTGTCTAACAAAGCCTTGAAAATAGCAAAGGTGCCGAGCTTTTTCTTTAAAGTTACATTGCCCATAAATACCTGTTTATAAAAGTGTTAGGTATATTATCTTAAGATTAATGGCATGAAATTTCCGCCCTCCGAGTCTAAAATATAGTTTACAAAAATGTAAATAAAACAGTTATCATTTTTCAAACTAGATCTATATTCCATTTCCGTATTGTCCTATTTTGAAAAGGTTAGGCAATTAACCGCAAAACTGAAAGGATATCAAAATGTACGGTCAATTATTAGCGAAGTTAACTTATTACGACTTATTGTTACCCAGATTACTCAAGAAAGGAATGAGCATGAAAAATACATTTAAATATTTAGGCGGAATTATTTTGGCATCAACGCTATTATTTTCAAATCTCTATGCAGGAGCCCCTATCCCTATTCTTACATGCCCAACAACAGAACGACCGTTGGGGCAACAGAAATTGGATGTTGGAGAGCAACTAAAAAACTTTATCAGTGAAGATATTCTAGAAGGTTTTTTAGAAAGAATGGACGGAGAATTTTCCATCGAACTTAGGTCCTCTCTCATTACAGGGTCAGGTACTGGCTGTAGTAGTACGAGGCATATTGCTTTAGAATTTTCCATTGATGCTAATAAAATTGAGGCGTTAGTTTCTCCTAAGTCCAGTGAAGTTTCCGCGTTAGTTGTTATTAATTGGCTGGAAAATACCAAAATAAGGACAATGATTAAGCAATTAAAGATAACTCGTCCCTTTAGTGCTTCTTGGTATAGCAATTTTTACATAGAGCCTTCAAGTTCTTTATATACCCACCTCCTTGAAGGTCAATTCATTACAATAACCATTAAAGATCTACCTCTGTGGTTTGCTCATGGGCAACAGTTTGAGTTTAATGATAGGAGTTTTGAATAGTCCAAGGAAAGATAATTCCGTTATGATTGTTACTGAAGTTACACTTCTCCTGTAGCTTCAGTAACAGCGTTTAATCTCTCATGATAAGTTGAGTAAATAGATCCAAGTTTATCAATTCAATTCAATTTAATGTGAATCAGCTCAGCTTCAAATTAAACTAACCTTTTTACATCAATTAATTTTGTCGCCAGTAATTTTGGGTCTTTTTAGCTAAAATAAAGTTCATGAATTGATTTTTAGCAATTTTTCAACCGTAAATTAAAGACTCTACTGACTGAAGAAACAGGCGAAACAAAATCGTGAGGAGGGGTATGACCAAATTGGCATCATTTTTTGAGATGATTTCTTCAAAGTTTAAAATATTAGGAATTTTTAACACCTAGATGCCAAACCAATCAATATTAAGACAGTATAATACGCTTGGCTTAGACTTTCCGACGCTTTTGGATAGATCTTCAATAAATTGTGTTAGCTCTCTCTTTATTCTTTTCGCATCTGCTGAAGAAATGCACATCGGGGCGGTGAAGAAAAGGTTGGAATTATCTGCTAGCTCCATTTTATTAAACCCTTTGAGGCGCCATTGAATTTGACGCCACCTTATATGATGGGAAGTCGCCTCTAAGTGAAAGCGTTGGGTAGTTGGTAATATGCGTCCAGCTTGCATAATGACAAAACCATTTTCAGAGAGAAAGTCACAAATATCACTGGCTTTCGCAATGCTTAGTTTAAAATATTTTGCTAAGGCATCTAGGGTCTGGAGGTCTTTTATTCCTACCGCGATTCTAAACGCGGCGTAGAGGCAGTCGGAGTAGTAGCGATTTTTGACACTCTCACTTAGGTGTATATTTTGGGGTAAGCGGTGCTGCAATTGCTGCATTTGTAGCTGATAGCCTTCCAGTTCTTTTTGATAGTATTGGGCGAGTTTATAGGATCCTGCGCGAGCCTTACGTAGCATCAGTAGAAAAAACTGAGATTCCTTCGGTGTTAACGCTAGGTATTCTGTTAAATCAAGGCCCTGTTCTTCTGTTAAATTTCGTTCTCCTTTAAAAACTAAACTGATTGCAACAGTACTCATGTTTAAGGCTAGAGCTATTTTCCGAAATTGCCCGTAGCCTTTTTTAGGCATCGAATCAATTTTTTTTTTAACAAATTCTTTATAATCGTCGAAGTCAAAAATATTCATTTAACAGAGTTCTCATTGATTTTTTCATCGAGTTCACAATGAACATAGATTTTATCTTTTAGCTCCCCTTGTGGCTCTAAGGAGCTGTCCTTAATTAAATAGGTAAACGATGGATGAAGGGAGTCAATTAACAGTATCTGATATTGGTGTTCACCTGTTTTAAATGTGTACTCATCCTGACGCATTCCAATTAATGTCCGCGAAGCAGTGGGAGAATTAGCATTAACTTCAACTGAGAGGAGAGTAAGGGGCGAAGGATATTGTCGTTCTATTTCTTCGAGCTTAATCTCAATTTCACCAAGTTTTAAAAATTTCGGCTTATTTTCTAACACTATGTCGGCTGCAATCTCCATGAAACCATCTTTTCCTCCCAAATGAAGGAGCTGGCAGCTAGTCATTTTTCTGGTTGCAGAATTTATTTTTAGCCGAATGAAACTATTGGAGAAGTTTTTAGACTCTAGAAAAGTGATGTAAGAAGATTTTTTCATTGAATAAATACTATTAGGCATTTCTTGCTCTCCCAATAATTGTAGCACCTGATCCTTCAGGAGCCGTAATCGTAGGTATATGCTCGGCAAATCTTGTAATACTAATTGGTATTCATGAGGCGTTAAAGAACGTCGGTTTATTCCTGCACTAAAACACTCTATGAAATTGAAAATTTTTAACTGATTAAGGGTATGGTTAAGAGAAGAAGGAAAGAAGAGCGAGTCACCAAGAATGATTTCCTTATCGTGGATTACTTCAGGAACTTTTAATAATAGTGGACACAATGTCTGACGAGATGTCGACCAATCGGCTAAACTTAAAAATAATTCATTGATCATGACATCAGGCTGTTGATATAGCTGAACCAAAGTATTCTTTATGTTATCGTCAAGAATAAATATCTTCTGTTCGATAAACATATTTTGCACAGACTGTGATGTAGGTTCATCATAATCGTAAAAGTGGGCGATTTCATGTACGACAAGGCTAAGGAGTTGTTTAGGTAAACTTTCAGCTGAAAGTTGCGTCAGTCGTTGTAGGCTTAAACAAATATGACCTTGTTGATTAATACTGGCGGTTTTTTCAGCTAAACCGTCTAAACAGGCAGAGCTTTGCAGGTGAAAGCTTAGTTGTTCACTGGATAAAACGGTAAAAATATTCTCGTACCGATATTTATTGCCATAAATGAAGGCTTGAAGAACCTTAAAGTTGCCGGGATATATAGGGCCGATAGCTTTGGGATTATGAGGATCAAGGTCATTTAGTAGAACATCAAGCCGACGAAATATTTTCAACAGCTCCTCTGGTAAGGTAGCCATCAAAATACGCACTTGCTCTTCTGTGGCAAAAATAGGATCGCCACCTGATGTGTCGATCATTCCGCCCCCCTCGTTATTCTCGGTATTCTTACTTGCTATAGTCAGGTTTGTATTGCCTCGAGTATGACCAGGTAATGAAAAAAGGTCTGACGCCTCATCTGGGCCCTCAGAAATGGGGGTTGGAACAATGATTAAGTTATCGTTTTGGGATGGTGTATGAGGACTCTTATTTTCATTATAAACTGTGGGCGGTGGCTGTCGTTGTGGTCTCAGACAAGAACATGCTAACAGCATCATTAATCCCGCGAGAAAATAATTAACCCATTTAGAGTGCGAGCATTTTTTTGAGGTCACGTGAAATCTCGAGTGTTGAATTTGTGTAATCATCTTGGCAGACGCCGTACCATTTCCCCTGGGTCTGCTCAATAAAATCTATAATTACGTCACTAGCCGAAGCAAAAGGGGGGCAGTTAACGTCGGTATGAGCAACAAAGCCGTAGGCACGCACATCTTTGCCAATTCTGTATTGATAAAACTCAAGCAATTTTATCAAGCTTGCCGCAGTAGTTTGAGAATCGGTATATTCATCTTCATCGGTAATATATATTATCGCCATTTTCGATGCTTCACAATTGCCTGAAGAAGGTTTGCAAAGTTTTTCATCTAACATATCATCCAGAAGCATTTGCGTTTTTTTTAGGCCTCTTTCATAGGCGTCTCCGACTTTATTTTGTAGGACATTTTGTTCAAATGAGGTGTCATAATTAGAGGAAGCCGCTGAAATTCGTGGGCTAGATAGATCTTTGGTATCTGTCGTAATAAAGGTGATGTGCCAATCACTTTTGCCAATGTAAGCCAGTAGCGGATGGAGCTGCGAAGCCATGTTTAGTTGCCACTTACCCATCGAATAGGAATTATCCACTACTATAACGATTTCAAGGCTATTACGGGGCAGAAGATTTTCGATTCCTGTTTGGCTCATAGCTAGATTGAAAGTCGCAAGAGGCAAAAAACCGCATAAAGTTAACTGTGCTAATAATCGACGGGACATTGTAGTGACCTTTCTTCTTTGGGGGGTTATATCCAATATTCGCAGGATATGTCAAGACGAAAGAAAAATATAGATCTGGCATGAAAATTGTTAACGACTTGATTAACATTTTTGTAAACAAAAATTACTATTTTACAGCGCTTTGGGTTGAGAAAAACAGTGGCAAAAAAATTAAAATTATCTCTCTCAATGCGAACCCCTGAATCGCGATGTGTTTTCCCAAGGGCAACATCTCCTAGCAAATAAAATCAGGTGTGTTGCTTAAGTCAACATCTTCTATCGCATAAAAACCAGGTTTTTGCTGTATAAGCCAAGAGCATAAGGTCAGGGCCCCGCGGGCAAAGAGTGTGCGAGAATAGGCGCGGTGCGTAATAATGATTTCTTCTTCTTCTCCCATCAGGCGTAACGTATGCTCTCCAAAAACACCCCCCCCACGGAGGGCGTGCATGGGTTTTTGAGGGACCGGGATCTTTTTCTTTTCGCCAGCTTTAACTAAGGCCTCTTGTAAAATAAGAGCTGTTCCACTGGGGGCATCTTTTTTTAGTCTGTGATGTGTTTCGATGATTTCGTAATCAAAACCCTGTTTTATGAGGGCTAAGGCTAAAGGAATGCCAAGACTTAGCATGAGAGAAATTCCTTGTGAAGTATTTGCTGCTACCAAAACTCGGTGATTTTCCTTGGCGCTAAAATCACGCCAGGCTTTTATGGCGCTTTTGTCTAAGCCAGTTGTTGCGATGAGAATTGTTTTTTCTTCTATTGAGCGAGAAGCCAGAGCTGACAACAGTTGGGCGTTGCCGACTGGCAAACTCACGTCAATAATGATCTCAGATTCAAGTAATTTTTCGCCAAAAGCAATTTCATTGAAGGGCGTTTTTTCAGCCAGATGTTCCTTGCCGGTAAATAAAAACCGAGAAGAGTTTCCGCCGAGCACAGAAATTTTTGATGTCCAGGCTGGGTCTTTAAGGAGCTCCACGATATTTTGGCCTAAACGCCCAGTAAAGCCACTTATCCAGAGTTTTTGGGGTTTTGTATTTTTCATAATCGGAACTCATTTATCTCATTTTAGAAACATTAAACATTGGAGGAAATTTCAGTATCGTCGCTAAAATTATGCCTGGAACTTCTTTGCTGCATGGCCGTAACTTTCAAAAGTTCCTCAGTGTCTTGCAAAATTTTTAAGAGCTTTGGGGCTGACTCAGCAGAAACCTGGCATAATGGAAGCCTAAGATTGGCCTCACATAGCTTTAGTAATGACAGTAAAAACTTAATGGGTCCCGGATTAGACTCGATAAACATCGCCTCAGCCATGGGCAGAAGTGTTTGGTGATATTTTTGTACAACGTCAATATTCTGAGAGCACCAAGCCTTATGGGCAGAGACATATTCGCCAGGATAAAAATTCGATAAGACACTGATAAGTCCATGGCAGCCTGCAATTAGGCTAGGAAAATATAGGAGATCATCACCTGACAAGATTTGTGCTTTGGTTAATCGAGTTAAGTGAGAAATATAATTTACTTCCCCACTCGCTTCCTTTATCGCCTCAAGGCCGAGCTCATTAATGATTTGAGCCAAATCGTGTACAGGAAGTTTTTGGCCGGTTCGTGACGGAACATGATAAAGACAAATAGGGACGGAAACTGCTTTTTTGATACTTTCAAAATGTTTTAAATGTCCTTCCTTACTGGGTTTATTGTAAGGGGGGGTGACGATTAAGAGAGAATCCGCTCCTGCATCACAAGATAATTTAGAAAGCTCAATTGATTGCTGGGTATTGCTTGACCCGCTACCAGCCATAATGGCCATCGTGCTTCCCACTAAAGCACGGGCTTTTTTAATGAGGCTTAGTTTTTCTTGGACGCTGAGTGTTGGCGATTCTCCGGTCGTGCCTGCTATAACGATGCCATCGATTCCGGCATCGCGCTGCCGGAGCACTAGCCGTTCAAAGGCAGGCATATCAAGGGAAAAATCCTCATTAAAGGGGGTGACAATCGCGGTCCAAATTCCTTGAATTTTTGCTGCGTGATGTTTCATTAAAAAATCCTAATCAAGCGATGGTATTTTATTAAAATTAAATGCTAACAGTTAGAAATTCGTGTCTTTAGTGACTTAAAAACAAACGCACATCCATTTAAAAATTAATACTTGTCTGTCAGTTTCACGTTTTTTACATCTATTATTTATCTTCGATTGCATATGTTAAGCGGTTTTAGGGGCGTCGGGAAGCTTTTTTTCTGGAGTAGCAGGAATTTCCCTCTCAGGGCGTGGTATCCAATCTGGTTCTTCAAAGGGCAAATAAGGGCGAAGTTCGGGGTGCTTACTAAAGGGAGCTGTTTTGAGGCCACAGCTTGCAAGGCATAGGAGACCTATACTGGATAGGATAAAGGCTAGCTGTTTGGAACAAAAAAATTTATGCATAAACATAAAAAACCGAAGGGTAAACACTTTGAAACATTATTTTGTGGGCAATTCGTCGCCCTAAAAACCCTGTCATATACCGGCTAATCATAGAAGTCCCGTGCGCACCTAAAATATAACACCCGCTCAGTCGTTACAAAAAGGCAACATTCTGCTGATGTCAATTTTCCTGGCTTTATGACAAACAAGGACAACGGTATCCTGTCATAAATTTAGGGTTTTGGATAGGCCTGCGCAAATTTATCCATAAGTTTTTTAATGATTTCTAGGTTCTTGGCTTTCTTCGAAGTATATAAGGCGTTAATGGTATCGACTTTACCATAATCTGATAATGTTCTTAGGCTTTCTGCACTAAGATGAGGGCTGATTTTGACAAGCTCTCCCGAAATAAGAGCATCTGGGGTGATGTTATTGACCTGGCAATAATTTTCAACCGCGTTTGCCGCATGCTGCGCTTTTTTTATACTGATTTGTTTATTAAACATCTGCATTGCGACTCGTCTTTTTAAAGATTCGGGAAGTTTATTTTGTGGCGAGGGCTGTTTAAACTGACTAAATTGTCGGCACAAGGATTTCATATTTTCTTTTATATGAGTCGTGACATCGATGAGGGTAAATAAAATGATATTGTAGTGTAGACGCTTTTGCTCCAAGGCATTTAGATCGCGACTAAACATATCCCGAACACCAATGAGTCTATGAACCTCGCTGTGGGCAAGCTGCAATAGTACTTCTATTTCTGCTAAGTGCTGTGGCGTAGCGGTGAGGTTGCGACCGATCTGGTGGAGCATTTCAGCCAGTGATTCGCCAAGAATTGTGAAAACAGAAAAAATATCTAGTCGGCTTAACGTGGCGCGTTCATTTGCTTCTTCAAGGCTAACTAATTGAGAAAATCCCAGCGACCGGGAAACTTCCTTATCAAATATTTCATCGTCTTCAGAGTGTATGACCATTTGATGCCAGGTAAAACATTCGGTATTTTTAGCGCATTCTTCCAGGCGGTCATGAAGAGCAGCAAGCCCTTGGGCTTTACCGAGTAAAAAATCAGAAAGTAGGGTGCGGTTCTCACAGGACTCATTGTGATAAATATAAAAAAACCTGTTGAAGTGCAGACGCGAAGTTTCTAGTAGAGATGCGCTCATCTCAGCAAATACCGCGGCAAGTTCTCTAATCAAGGGTCTTAAGCTATAGCAGGTCATATTATTGTGTAAGCCCAGGGAACCGTATCTGGTTTGAAGTAAGGCAATGAGATCATTTTGCTTTTCAAGTAGGTAGTGGCTTAAAAAGGTTGGAGACCGAGCATTCATAAGGTTGAAGGAGTTTAATTCTAGGCGCAAGTCATCGCTATTTTTTTGGGTAATTTGCCCTGTAGACATCAAGTGATCTGCAAAAGCGAGTAGCATTTCACTCGTTTTTTGGTTGTCATATTTAATGAGATTTTCGTACGAATGGGCATTTGAAAAAAGCATATTTCTTCCTAACGTTTAGAAATGATCCTATGTCTGGAATGCATAGTGCACAGTGACAGATAACCCGGTTCAAAGAGCCGATTGACTTTTTCGCAACTGGGCTCGGTTATAATCCCTTGGCCTTAAAGACTAGCCAAGAATTATAAAATCAGCTTCATAATGCTACCCATCGATACTGTGCCCGTTTTACCTTTAGCTTCTATTTTAACGCATGCCAATACAAAAAGCCAAAAACCCCTTAGTGAAAAGCGGCAGCTCATCGGGGCAACGTTTTAGGAGACAGTTGATCTTAGTCTAGTTGCTTTTAGTCAGCAGTTTTTCCGTGGCATCCATAACCTCTTCGACACTCACTTGGCGGAAGCATTTAAGAGGCTTATCGCAAGATTTTTGCCAGCAGGGAGAGCAGGCGACTTTTGCTAAAATTTTAATGCCATTGTCATATAAATCAACTTCTTGGGCACAGCTTACGCCAAACCAGGCAATCACCGGCTTTTTTAAGGCAATGGCAATATGCATTCCCAAAGAACATCCAGAAAACACGAGGTCTGCCGCAGCTATCCATTGCACCCCTGAGCGCAGTCCTTGATCTGTTGGGGTATTGATAACGCCATCATCATCGAGAAAGGCAGATTTAATTTCGTTTTGCCTTTGCTGATCTTCTTTGCCTCCAAGTAAGGCCACGCAGTGGTTCGGGAATTTCGCGCGCCATGCTGAGACTAGGTTGATGGCATCAGGCACTTCAAGTTTTTTGTAAGGAAATAAAACGGAACAGCCGGTATTATATCCAATTATTCCTTGAGTATTACCAATAAGCGCTTTTCTACGCGACTCTACCTCCTCTTTCTCTGAGGGGGTGAGTTCCAAAATATATGGGTCCCTCTGCCAAGTTAGGGACATGGATTCCGTAATTTGTTGGGTCTCTGGTTTTTGATTTTGAAAAAACTTCATGTCATTGTTTAGGCCCAACTCATATTGGTAGTCAGCTTCTGGATTGAGTGGCTTTATTACGCCCGTTGGCGTTAGTCCAAACCCAAATTTTTTAGAAGCCTTGCAGGTCTCAGCCAAAGCCCCCGCGGCCAGGGACTTATCAACAGCATAAAGGAGATCAAACTCGAGATATTGCAGTGTGGCAACCTCTTCACTAGAATAGAGGATTAAGCGGTCAATAAGGGGGTTGTTTATTAGTAAAGCTTTGGTACTTGGCATGGTGACCCATGTAATGTGGCTCTGAGGGTATTTTCTTTTTAAGGCGGGTAAAAGACAGGTACTTCGGAGGACGGCTCCCATGGCTTCTAGGCTAATAATTAAAATGCGCTCTTTTACCGGGTCATGGTGGGGGCAGCTAAGGCAGCTTGGGAGTTTATAGCGGCAGGGTTTATAACCCGTAAACAAGCGGCAATCAAACTTATACTTCATACATTTTCTCTAAATAAGGTAAGATATCAAAACAACGAAACCATCAGTCCTGAGAAGAATATGTCTTCAACATTAGCGATCCTGTTCCCCGGAAGTCAAGAGTGTAGCTATGATTTTGCAATAATCCAGCATTTTGTGCAAAAGCAAGGTATTGATCTTATTCAATTCGCACCAAGTCCGCCTGTAAAAAATCTTGATTTATGTCAAACGATTCCTGTGTCTCAGCGCTTAAATTACTTACTTGAGGCGCTTTTTTACACGGATGTATCAATGGTATGGTCTGGTCGCGGGGGATATGGCGTGAGCGATTTATTGCCCATGATCCCGTGGGCTAAGTTAAAAAAAATACCCCCTAAGAAAATTATCGGGTTTTCTGATATCAGCGCCCTACATTCGGCTTTTTACGCAAAACTAGGTTGGCCTGGAATCCATGGGCCAATGGCCTTTACGCCTTACTGGGACAAAAGTAGCCTAAAGTCAAAAAAAGATTTTTTAAAATATCTAACAGGCTTTTATGATCAGATAAGCCTTCCTCTGCAGTATATTCAGGGTGGACAACGCAAAATTTTCCCTAAAAAAAAAATGAAGGGAAACTTATTTGGTGGTTGTTTCAGCGTCTTGACTAATTTAATTGGGACCCCCTATTTTCCCAAATCCTTGGCAGGGAATATTCTCTTTTTTGAAGATATAGGAGAATCGCCACCCCGCATATTGAGGTATCTCAATCAGTGGTGCCAGGCGGGGGTGTTTAAAGGCGTGTCAGCAGTTATTTTGGGGCGCTTTGTTGGTTTAACCCAGGATCACGAACAAAACGCAAAAATGGAAAAATCTTTGATTTCTGAAATTGCTTTGCGGTTATTTCCTCTCCCAGTTTTTAGATCAAAACAGTTCGGCCATATGGCATCACAAAAATTTATTCCGATAGGTCAAGAGGGTGTTATAGATTTTGAAAAAACATTTCAGCTAACTTTTAAGGGATAATCAGCTACAATTGTCAGCGAAAGCATTCGTAAAATTATAGGCTAAAAGGGATTTTTATGACGGTAAAAAAACGCTTGTTTTTTTCTGGTATAGCGGGAACAGGAATGGGTTCAGTTGCAGGTCTTTTTCAGGCCCTGGGTTATTTTGTCGCGGGTAGCGATAACGCAATTTATCCACCAATGTCGACTATGCTTGAAAAGCTGGGGATCAGAGTTTTTAGCCCCTACTCTGAAAAAAATATAGATGAATTTAAGCCTGATTTAGTGATAGTGGGCAACGCGCTTTCGCGAGGGCATCCGGAGGCTGATTATGTCATGCGCAAACAAATACCCTTTACGAGTTTCCCAGCTTTATTGGGCGAAGAAATATTGAGTAAAAAAGAAACAATCGTTGTCAGCGGTACGCACGGTAAAACAACAACGACAGCCTTGATTTGTCATTTGCTTGAAGGTCTTGGTCTAAACCCATCCTATCTTATAGGCGGAGTGCCCAAAGATAAGGAACATAGTTTTCATGTGGGTGATGGCCCCCTGTTTGCTATTGAGGGAGATGAATACGATACGGCCTTTTTTGATAAAGGGCCAAAATTTTTGCATTACCGGCCTAAGTACTTAATCGTCAATAACATTGAGTATGATCACGCTGATATATATGCCAATATCGAAGAAATATATACACAGTTTATTAAGCTAATGCGCTTGGTAGATGAGCCAAAAAATATCATTGCCAATATAGATAATCCAGGCGTCAGGGAAGTTCTGACGCGTATGGACTATTGGGACAAAGTGACAAGCGTTGCAACTTTAGGCGAACAGGGAGCTGCGACATTCACATTCAAAAGGCGTTTGGATACTGATGCTGATGAGCGGTGGAGCGGTACTATCCATCACGAAAATCATGGTTCAGCTGCACTCAATTTGTCCATCCCTGGAGAGCACAATTTAGCTAACGCTGCCATGGCCTATTCGTTGCTCATGAGGTTGAAAGAAGCGGGAAGCCTTAACATTAGCAAAGAAGCAGATCATAAATTGGGGGATCTATTTAAGAGCTTTGCCGGCGTAAAAAGGCGGATTGAGTTGGTTGCAAAAAATTCTGGAATTTTTATCTATGAGGATTTTGCTCATCACCCGACGGCAGTTGCCGAGGGGCTTAAGTCCCTTAGATTTGCTCACCCACAAAAACGGTTGCTGGTCGCTTTTGAACCCAAAAATGCGACGAGCCGACGAAATGTTTTTACGCATGAGCTGGCAAAAAGCTTGGGTTTGGCAGATGGCATATATATTGGAGCATGTCCTCTTGATTTGCGTATTCCAGAAGAGCAGAGAATGGACACCAAAGTTCTCGGCGATTTAATCGGATCTAAAGCAAAAATATTTGACGACAACCAACATTTGTGGAACTCTTTAAGGCTGGATATCAAAAAAGAGGATATAATTGTGTTCATGTCGTCCTCAAGTTTTGATGGAATGCAAAAAAATGCAGCTGAGTATATTCAGGCCCTTTAACGAATTCTCATTGGGCGTTAATTAAATTTGTTGCTTTTTTTAAAATTTCCTTTTATCGTCACGAGTCATACGTATATTTGTTTTTTAGTTTCTACTTTATATGGATAAACAAAGGAGTGAGTTTTATGGTACTTTTTAAAAAAATTTCCCTTACTGCATTGGCTTTAGGTCTGACCGTCTCTATGGGTGCCTGTACTGACGATGAAAAGAAACCTGAAGAGCCTGTTCAAGCAAGTGCTGCCGAAGATGCTGCTCAAGTCATTGATGAAGAGCCTGCACCTGCTGCTTTTGTGGCTGAGGCTGTTTATTTCGATTTTGATGATTATAGCTTGAGAGCTGATACCCAGGAAAACCTCAATTCATTAGGCGCTCATTTAAAAGAGGCCGCTGGAACATCTGTTCAAATTGAAGGCCATTGCGACGAGCGTGGTTCTAATGAATATAATTTGGCCCTTGGTGAGCGTCGTGCTAACTCAGTGAAAAACTACTTAGTGCAACTTGGTGTAGAAGCTGGTAGCTTGAATACTATTAGTTATGGTGAGGAAAGACCTGCTGCTGAAGGTCATGATGAGTCAGCATGGAGTAAAAACCGTAGAGCAGAGTTCATCTTAAATATGAGCGCTCCCGGTTCCTAATCTTTTTGTTTTTGTTTATATAAGGCGTAGATTTTATCTGCGCCTTTTTTGTTTTGCCTCAAATTATTGCAAATTTAATAAAATGCTTATAAAGTTAAAGCATATGGGTGGGGTGTGGTGAAATTTTGTATAGAGGTTTTTCCTCCCTACCATAGGAAAACAGAGTGCTGTTGGAGCGTGGTTCGGGTAGTTCGCTTTGTGTTGTAAAAAAAATATGAAGTTTGTGCCTATGCGCTACGTATTCATGTCATAAAAACGGATGTGCTTGGGATTTTGACGTTTATAATATTTTATGTATAAAGTTAAATTTATCAGACATAAGTTGGTGCGTGGTCTTAAAAATAAACAATTTTGTTGATGTTTTTGGTCTGCGATAGATCGTTCTGATATATCCTTGTCCCGCATCTTTTTTTATGGCTCTTTTGAAACTATAAGAGTTCATAAAACTCAGAAAAGGGATTTCTAGTTATGTTTACCGCTGAAAGCTTAGGGATTGTTGCTCTCATTTTAATGGGCCTTTTTATAGGTCTTTTTATTTTTGGTGTCTACGCTAATAAAAAGCGCTTGGCAGCGACGTTTGAAGCAGCGCAAAAAGAATCAGCGCGGCTGATGGAAGAAGCGCGAAAAGAGTCCGATCGGATTGTCCGAAACGCAATTAGAGAAGCAAAAGAAGAAAACCAAAATAGGCGTAAGCGTCTTGATCAAGAGCATCGTCAAAAGCAAACCGACATTCAAAAAATAGAACAAAAATTGAAAGCAAGGGAAGGTGCTCTTGAAAAGAAACTCCTTCATATAGAGAAAAAAGAAAAAGAAATAGAAAAAATAGAAGAAAACTTAGAAAGTGAAGAGGCTAAATATAGAGGGCTGATGAAGCAAGCTGAGCAAACGATCAACGAGACTCGGCATGTTTTAGAGGCAACAGCAAATATGTCCAGTGATGAGGCTAAAAAGCATCTCTTAAAAATCATGGAAGAAAAAGCGCGTGAGGAAATTAAAGAAAAGCTCACCAATATTGAAGAAGAGATGAAAAAAGAAGCCGAAATTAAGGCTCAGTCTATAGTGAGCTTAGCCGCGCAACGTGTTGCAAGTGAGTACGTAAATGATTCAACAATATCTGTAGTATCTCTCCCTAGTGAGGATATGAAGGGACGTATAATTGGGCGGGAAGGTCGCAATATAAGAGCGATTGAACAGGCAACTGGTGTCGATTTGATTATTGATGATACCCCGGAAGCGGTCATTATTTCCTGCTTCAATCCTATCCGCAGAGAAATCGCAAAAATTGCCTTAGAAAAACTAATCGCAGATGGCCGTATTCACCCGGCGAGAATTGAAGAAACGGTGCAAAGGGTGACGGAGGATTTTGATGTTACGATTAGGGAGGCCGGTGAGCAAGCGGCACTCGATTTAGGAATCACTGATTTGGCTCCGGATCTTATTTTTCAACTAGGCAAATTGCGCTTTAAGGTAACTGGAGGTCACTCCGTGTTACAGCATTCAGTAGAGACGGCGCGTATTTGTTCTATTATGGCAGCAGAGCTCGGTATGCCTCAACGTAAAGCTAAAAGGGCTGGCTTACTCCATGATATCGGTAAGGCTGTAGAACATGATGTCGAGGGGCATCATGCAGATATTGGGGCAAATCTCTGCGAAAAAATAGGCGAAGACCCCCAGATCGTAAAAGCAATTAGGGCCCATCATAGTGAAGAAACGGCAGAGCTTGACTCGTTGTCTGTTATTCTTCATGCCGCAAACTATTTGTCTGAACAAAGACCCGGAGCCCGAAAAGATGCTCTCGAAAGCTATATTAAGCGCCTAGATGATATGGAGAGCCTGGTAAAGCAAAATGATAAAATTGATCAGGTATTTGTGATGCAATCTGGTAAGGAAATCAGGGCAATCGTCACATCCACCAACGCCCGGGATGATGATATTATTCATTTGGCAAACGATGTCGCCTCTAGATTGCGCAAAGAAATGTCCTTTCCTGGACAAATTCGAGTTTCTGTAACTCGGGACAATAAGTTTATGGATTTTGCCAAGTGACACGGGGCGTTTTTTTCGGAGATATTGTCGGGAGGACGGGACGTAAAGCCTTAGCCCACTATATGCCGATGCTTATAAAAAAATATAAGCAGGATTTTACCGTGATAAATGGTGAAAATAGTGCGGGTGGTTTTGGCTTAACCCGCAAGGTCTATGATGAATTCATGGCCATGGGAGTGACGGCCCTTACAATGGGAAATCACTGGGCCGATAAAAAAGAAATTTATGAATTTATTAGAAATGTAAGTAATATAGCACTTCCTGCAAATATGGGGAACATCCCTCCAGATTATCCCAAAATAGTCTCACTCAAACTTAAAAACAACAAAACCATTAATATCATAAATTTAATCGGCAGAGTTTTTATGGGAACAGGAAGTTCCAGTCCTTTTTTGATGGCAGATCAGGTGCTCATGGAGCTCCCAAGAGACGGCATAAATCTCATAGACATGCACGCCGAAACTACGAGTGAGAAAAATGCGTTACTCCATTATGTAGCGGGGCGGGTAAGTTTTCTTTGGGGTACTCATACGCACATACAAACGGCAGACGAGCGAATATCAATGGGTCATACTGGGTATATTACTGATATTGGTATGACCGGGGCCTATGATTCCGTCATAGGCATTAAAAAAGAGCAATCTTTGGCGCGATTTTTAGGCAGCTCAGGAAGCAAGTCTTTTAGTGCTGCGGAAAAAGATCCGTGGGTCTGTGGTGTTGTCGTTGATTTTAATGACCAATCTGGAGCCTGTTGCGACATTCAGCGCTTTCGCTTGCGTATGGATGAGGATTTAACTTGCTAAAATGATTTTTTACCGTCAGTTTATTGGGTACCCGAGTTTTTAGAGTGTAAGTTTCTGTTTGATTGGTCTTTTTAAGGAAATTTTGAGGAAAAAATGAAAATGAGACTACAGGTTTTTAGCAAAAGAAGTCAGAATCTCCTCCTAAGTTGTTTTGTTATGGTGATTTTTTTAATATCTCAGCGTGGACACGCCTTTTATTTAGATGGCAAAGGCCACTATGCGATCCGAGGTGAAACCCTTACCAATCCGGGTTTTTCTAAGTCTAGAGGTATGCATCAAGGCTTTAACCAGAGTTTTTCGCTTGATGGTGAAGCGCGATTTAATGACCAATCAAGCTTTTTTCTTGATCTCGGCCTCTTTGATAAGGATGAGAGTTCTTATTTAGGTGATACTGCAAAACCCAGTGACTGTGCGCCAAGGCGCGATCCAATCACGGGAGAAATAATCTCAAATTGTGACGGACGTGTTCAGGATCAGGATATGCCTGGGTATAAAAATCGCTACCCATTTGCGCGAGGTGCCTATATTCGTTATGCTTTTGACTATTGTATCTTAGAGGCCGGTCGTAGGCCGCGCAACTGGGGGATGGGCATATTGCACAGTAGCGGCAAAAAACCCTTTACCAATAATCCTTCTTATTTTGATGGCGCTAGCTGTATTTTAAATCCCCAAAAATCGCAAACGATCGGTTTTTCCGTTGGGTACGATAAGCTTCAGGAAACTGGCGAGAGTTTTACCAATCCTTATGATTATCCCATACCAGACATAGCGGCCCAAAATGAATATCAGCCGGGTTCATATGGTACCGGGCGTTCAAGTGATGACATAGATCAAATATATTTTAGTTTAGAATATGATGATCGTTCAGAAAAAAGCTCAAGTTCATTTGCCAAAAATATCGGTATTTATTTTTCTAATTCATGGTCGAGCAAAAGCGCAAATTCTGTCGCTTCAGATGTAAAGTTTTTAGATTTATTCACCGCATTATATTTCCCGTCCTTTACCTTCCGCAATGAGTTTGTCTTTCGCATGGGGCGTTCTGGCGCACCACAATATGTTGAACTAGGGGGCGCACGGCTTGATGAGGACTTATTGCCGACGCGCAACAATGTTGATACCCTGGCTTTCGCCGGTGATTTGGTATGGACTATGAGCCAAAATGGTGCTTATGTTGGACCAAAGGAATTTCGCCAAGGAAATTATTCTGAACATCTTTTAAAGTTTGAATATGCATTTGCTCCAGGGGATGCAGACTCTTATTATGTCGATGAATATAATAAGGCAGACCCCACCCAAAGTCAGGCCTATGTTAGCAAGCGTGATAAAAAAGCTACAGCATTTCAGTTTCATCCAAATTATAAACCAGCGCTCATTCTCTTTAATGGCATGGAGAGTACTTCTGACCTCAACTTTACTAAAGGAGGCTTTTATGATGATCGTTTAGTCAACGTTATGGTCTATACGTTGGGTTATCATTATAATAGCGTGGCTTCCGGTGATTTTGGCGTAAAACTTATTTCTGCAAAGTTACTCAACACAGCTCCCGCAGAAATGAAAGATGTTTATCTAGCTAATGCTTGGATGAAGCGCCCCGTAGGATATGGTAGTAATAACTTAGGTCATGAACTTGATTTAATGTACAAATACCACTGGGGTAGAGATGTTAATTTAGGGGTGGCGATCGCTTATGCGATGGCTGGAGATGCTTGGGATGTTGAAATAGACAAATCTCCATCAGATAGTTTTTTACTTCAATCTCAAATAAGTTTTTCTTTTTAATATGGTTATTTATTTTCTTCAGCATGGTTTTGGTCGTGGATAAAAAATCGATGTTGAAGGAAATATTCTTCTAAATTTTCCTGCCCTTTAATATCGCGAAAAAACGTTTTGTGCGCGAGCTCTGGACAATAGAGTCGACTCTCAAGGTCGCTATATACCTTTAGGCGAGCAGGCTCAGCAAACAAGGGGTCCGCTTTTACGTCAGTTTGCAAATCAAGAATATATGCCATAAATGAAAATATACTGCCGTGGCTCACAAAGGCAGTAACTTGATGCTTATTAATCTTCATTGCCGCGCTTTCTCCAATGCCTCCCGAGACGATAAGCGGTACATGAGATAATAATTCTTCTTCATAATTTGGGTTAGATGGCGATATAAGATCATTGCGATAAGGCTCGGCTAAATGTCCGTGGTCTCCAGAAACGATGAGCAAAGTTTTTTCCCAAAGCTGTTTATTTTTTAAGTCATTTACAAATTCACCAAGAGCAAAATCCGCGTAACGCGCGGAAGCATAACTCGGATGCCCGGAAATTCGACCACTTAAATCCTCTAAGCTAGCCGGGCGATCATCCGGAACAGTCCAAGGAATATGATTGCTGATGCTGAGTATTAGTCCTACGAAATATTTTATGCTGCCATCAAGCGTGGAAAGCCTTTCAAGCTCCCGAGCTGAACGTGAAAATAAAACGCGGTCGCTTACCCCCCAGCCGGTTCTGCTTTCTTGATCAGAAAAATCATCGCCACTAAGAAATTTTTCCAAACCTTGATTTTTCCAAAATTTAACTTGGGAATCAAATTTTGGTTCGCCTCCGTGGAACCAAAAAGAGAACCCTCCCTGACTTTTTATGAGCTTAGGAATGCAGGCAACGCTTTGGTTTGCTAATTGTGAGGTGCCTCGCATCAGGGAATAATACTCACCGCCGATATGGCTGCAAAAAGTTGCCTCCTGCGCCGCCCGCGTTATTTTTGCGGTAGAGTACGCGCGAGTAAAAAAGATGCCTTTTTCACCTAATGCGTCGAGGGTTGGTGTGAGGGATATTTGGGTAGGAGATTTACCGACATCATAAAATCGTTGCGATTCCAAAAGTAAGACAATAATCAGAGGCCTTTTATTGGTCCTTATGCTTTCCTCGAATCCAATTTTTAGCTGTTTGCCAAGCGGGGTGAGGGTGAAGCTTTGCGGGGTAAGCGCTTCCTGCATAATACTCGCAGGTGATGAAGGCTCCTTGGGCGAAAATCTTTTACCAATTATTTGGCTCAATGTGGACAGCTCTTTAAAATTCAGGGGTTTTAAGCGCGAAATGGGGTTGGCCAAGTCTACAGCAAAGGATTCAATAACATTAGATCTCAGCTTTTCAGGGACGAACCAGCGCCAACGGTAAATTAGATTGAAGCTGTGACTACCTAGGCTAATTAAAAAACTCGCGACAAAGCCAAGTATGTAAAACGGTAAGTGGCTCGATTTGACGGCTAGACTCCATCTTCTTAAGATTAATACCCAAAAAAATGCCATGGCAAAAAAAGAAATGGTGGCACTGGTTAAGGCAGACGAGCCGTTGGCGCGAATAAAATCGGTGTCAATTAAATATTCAAGATGAGCGGGTATAAATTGGTGATGAAAGAATTCGACATAATTTAGGTGAAATCCAAGCATAGTCGTGACGAGGATTATCCAGGCCCAAAATAAAAAAAACGCCAACTTTTTTTTGGGTTTTTTGTGAAATAATTGAAAGAGGCTTAAAAGAATACATATAAAAATGCTTAGTAAACACGAAATCCACAAATCGCTTGCTAAGCCGACAATGATACTTGACATACCGGAAAACGAGGGAAAAAGAGGTTCTTCGCTCAGGGTTTTAAATACTAAGAAGCGATGCGTCATGAAAATCGCAAAAAAGTATAAATAGCTAAAGAAAAAATACCTAAAAAACAGTATCATAGCTTTTCAATTATATGGGTTAATGGTGTCATGACTACGGATTATATCCGAAATAGTTGATCTACAGTGCCATTAATTTTTACTTTTTAGAAGAATAAAACTTTTTGAGGGAGGGGGCGTGATGGAGGAAATTGCGCAGGACATCATTGCGGATATTGAGGTTTGGGCCACGGTTTTTTTTGCTTTGGCGATAGTGCATACATTTTCTGTTAAATTTTTCAATAATTTGGCATCTAAAGCCCGGCATGGAAGTATTTCTGAAAATTTATACCACCTTCTTGGCGAAGTAGAGGTGGTCTTTGGTATTTGGGCCGGAATTTTCATTACGGCTTTTTGTATCCGGCATGGCTCGAAGACGGGACTTCTCTATCTGGAAAATCTTCATTTTGCTGAGCCTATTTTTGTATTTATTGTCATGTGCATTGCGAGCACAAGGCCAGTTTTAGTGGTTGCAGAAAAAATGCTAAAGGCAATTTCATCGCTTCTCCCCCTACCAAGTCAGCATTCTTTTTACCTCACAACGCTAGTTATCGGTCCAATGCTAGGGTCTTTTATTACCGAACCTGCAGCAATGACGGTCACTGCGTTAGTGCTTAAAGACTCTTTTTTTAAATCAAAAAAAATGTCCAATAAGTTTAAATATGTCACGCTGGCCTTGCTGTTTGTTAGCGTATCCATTGGCGGGGTTTTAACCCATTATGCGGCCCCCCCGGTGGTTATGGTTGCGTCAAAATTTGGCTGGGATACCCAGTATATGTTCACCCACTTTGGCTGGCGAGCTCTCATCTCTGTATTTGTCGCCGCATCGCTAACCGTCGCTTTTTTTTGGAAGGAGCTTGGGCAATTGCCAAGCCCAAAGACGGCTTTAAAAGCACATGCCGCGACAAAGGAGAGCAACCCTCTGTGGGTCGCCATAGTCCATTTCCTCTTTTTAGCTTTGGTGGTGACGTATCATAAATATGTTCATTTTATCGCGCCGCTATTTTTGTTTTTTATTGGTTGGCACAAGGTTACAGAAGAACACCAAAGTGCTTTGAAGATAAGAGAGTCATTGCTTGTTGGTTATTTTTTAGGGGGGCTTATCATACTCGGCTCTTTGCAGGCCTGGTGGATAAAGCCTGTCATTAGTGGACTGGATCACCTCGCCTTATTTTGGGGAGCAACAGGATTAACAGGAATAACGGACAATGCCGCTTTAACCTATTTAGGTTCCTTGGTGCCAAACTTAAGCGAAGCGACGAAATATGCGCTTGTTTCCGGTGCGGTAACAGGAGGTGGCTTAACGGTTATTGCTAATGCTCCTAATCCAGCGGGATATAGTATTTTGAATGAAGAATTTGGTAAGGGTGGTATCAATCCGCTGTGGCTTTTTTTATGTGCCGTACCCTTTACGCTTTTGGCGGGATTTATGTTTTTACTGTAGAATAAATTGATAGAGGAAACGTAAGTCGTACTAGGGCATTTTGGCTTTGGGATATGTGGAGATGAAAAAACAAAAATTAGTCGTACTTTATGGTGGGAGATCGACTGAGCACGAGGTCTCTTGCCGCAGTGCTGCGACAGTTTTGCGGCATGTAAATTTTGCTAAATATGATGTTTTTTTCTTTGGCATCGACAAGCTCGGCGTATGGCACTGGCTGCCTCATCAGCCCATTATGGCAAACGTTCCAATTTCTTTACCTATCAAAGCTGATGACTTGACTCAAACAGAAAAAATTCTCTCTGAGATAGGATTATTTGCCCATCGTGGTGTTCAGCAAACTCCTGACAAACCCGTTGTATTTTCGCTTATTCATGGCAATGGCGGAGAAGATGGCAAAATGCAAGGATTTCTTGAGCTTTTAGAGGTTCCTTATGTTGGGCCCGACGTCATGGGTTCGGCAATGGCCATGGATAAACATGTGGCCAAGATTCTTGTGGAAAAGCAAGGGGTAAGAGTTGGACCTTATTTAGCGGTTCGTCTTGAGGAATGGGAAGCACATAAAACAGCGATAAAAAACACGATAACAGAAAAGCTAACTTTTCCGCTTTTTATAAAACCTGCACGTGGAGGGAGTTCGGTAGGCATTAGCAAAGTTGCCGCCATTACTCAGTTAGACGAAGCAATGGCCCTCGGCTTTACTTTTGACGATAAGCTCATTATTGAAACAGGTTTGTCCGCAAGAGAAATTGAATGTGCTGCCCTGGGTGGTTATTTTCCTAGTGTTTCCTCGCCCGGTGAGGTTGTGCCTAAGCTTGATTTTTATACCTATGAGGCAAAATACCTTGATCCTGAAGGGGCTGTTGTCAAAGTTCCTGCAGATGATCTTTCTGAGGCCGAAATTAAAAGGCTAAAAGAGATGACGCTGACTTGTTTTAATGCCTTAAATTTGTTTGGTATGGCACGGATTGATTTTTTTGTTGATAAAAAATCACGTGAAATATTCTTTAACGAAGCAAACACAATTCCTGGATTTACTTCTATCTCACAGTATCCTATGCTTTGGGCTGCCGAGGGAGTGAAGCCTCCCGATCTTATTGATCGACTCATAGAGACTGCTATGAATCGTGCCCAGCGCCGCGTTGGGATGCATGTTTTTATTTGAGGGGAAAAGGATTCCATAGCCCGAGGTTGAGCCGAAAATTATGCATTGAATGCAGAAAAATAATATACACACCCCCAACATTGGTTGAGGGTTACCTTGAATTTTTTTTGTTAAGAAATGTAAGGTCTATGGTCGCAAAAGTTCGTGCCATTATACTTGATTTTGATGGAGTCATCGTTGATAGCCACAGCGCCCATATGGCCGCGTGGCACAAAGCCTATTTAGATTTATTTGGAGCGCAACTGCCAAGTTCTGACCAGATAATCGGACGAGCGGGAGTAGATATCGCCGCATTTTTAGCAGAAAAAATGCAAGCGCCCGAGCGTTCGCGTGAATTGTACCAATATAAATCCCGCCTTGTTTTTGAGGCATATACTCGCATAAACCTACTTCCAGGGGTTCGGGAGTTTATGGGCGAAAGCATGCGCGTCGGCCTGCCCTATGCCATTGGTAGCAATGCAAGAAGTGCTTTTATAGATAGTCTTCTTAAGCGGCATTCTCTAAGCTCTTCCATAATAGTAGGTTTTGACCAGGTAAAACGCCCCAAACCAGATCCAGAGCCTTTTGTTAAGTGTGCCCAAGGCATGAAGATAGAAAAAGAGTTTTATCATGAAATTGCTGTTTTTGATGATAGCCCTATAGGGCTTAGAGCAGCATATCAAGCAGGTATGATTCCCGTTGGTGTCGAGGGGCAGTTTAATTCTGAGCAGCTTATTGATCACGGGGCTAAGTATACCGTAACAAATCTCCTTGACGCTCTAAATAAAGGCTGGATCAAGGCTTTGCCTCAATCATAAAATTTAATCCTTCACAAAAAGAAAAGAGTAAATCATGAATCAAAAAATACAGCTCTATTCCCTAGCAACACCCAATGGACAAAAAGTTTCTATTGCCTTAGAAATGATGGGTATTCAGTATGATGCTCATACAATAGATATCCGAAAGGGAGAGCAGTTTAGCGAAGATTTTTTAAAAATTAATCCCAATGGAAAAATTCCAGCCATTGTTGATCCTATAGGCGATGCGGGCAATCCTTTAGCGATAATGGAATCAGGGGCAATTCTTCTTTATTTGGCAGAAAAAACAGGCCAGTTTTTGCCGAAAGCTATAGGTTCAAGAAGTCGCGTGCTTCAGTGGCTTTTTTTTCAAGTCGGTGGTGTCGGCCCGATGTTTGGACAGTTTGGTCATTTTACCGTTTACGCAAAAGATAAAGGCGATCTATCTTATCCGATTGAACGCTACACCAACGAAGTTAAGAGACTTTTAAAAGTTCTGGATAACCAGCTTGCTAAGACCGCGTTTTTAGCAGGTGATGAGATTTCTATTGCGGACTTTGCTACTATGCCCTGGGTTCTTGGATTAGATAAATTTTACAAAGCGAAAGCCATCCTGGGACTAGATGAACATTCCCATATTACGCGCTGGCTCGCGGCGAATTTGGCATTTCCTGGGGTTGAAAAAGGTCTTGGCGTATGTGGTATGCAATAATTTACCTAAATTTTGAGTTGCCTGAAGATTTTCAAATACCTTTGGTTTGGTCCATTTCTGTTCTAGCAAGCGCTACTTTTAGGGGGAGGCCGTTTGGATTTTTTCTGTTGTGAAAATGACTTCGCGGAGAATTTGTGCGTACAATCACTAAAGCTTTAATTATTTTGGGTGATTTTACCTGTGTTTAGGCTTGGTGCCGCTCTGGTATAAAACCACCTAAAGATCCTTCTTAATTTTTACCGCCCCGCTATGCTGCCAAAATATTTAGGTGTTTCCTGCTGCCGTCCTCTGTCTTCGGGCAGCCTCCAATCGATAAACTTTTAATACAACAATTTGCTTAGTGCTATGCGTGAATTTAACGCATAATGCCTTATAATTGTTGATATTATTTCCAGGTCAGTCTTATTCGACCCAATGTCAAAATATATATTGAGGCGATAATTTTCTAATGATTATTGTCTTTTCCTATGATATTAGGGGGACTGAAAGTAAGGTGGTGGTTCTTTTTCCCGGTTATTTTGTCATTTTTTTAATCGTTGATAAAAAAAATGTGATTTTCTATTTTTTTTAAGGGGGCAGCAATTATGGTTTTTGTGCGTAAAAAACTTCAATTTGAATTTAGTCAGATCCTTGTGATGAGCCTCTTAATTGGTGCCATCTCCTTGTTGCTTCCAAACACTTTATTGTTTGCTCAGAGTGAGGATTTTTCTGGCGTTGTCGATAGAGATTGTCAGCAAGCAGTGGTGAGCAATTTAAGTAATGATCTCACTGTAAATGTTCGGACTGGTCCTGGCATCTCATTTACTAAAGTCGATGCGAACAAAGGTATGCTCCCTGATGGTCATGTTGTTTTCATAAAAGATATTGTTGACGGTGATGTGGTTGTTGATAAAGATCTTAAGCAAACTTCTAAGCTTTGGGTTTTAATAGAGTCAGCCACCTACAAAGATAATAATGGCCGACCTATGGCAGGTTTTGTAAGTCAGCTTTATCTCACCTGTGTTCAGAAAAATGTGGTGGAAACTTATGAGGTCTGCCTTGATGTTGAGCAGAGCGAAGGCAATTTGGTGCAAGCTCTTAAAGACTTAACGGGACAGGCTGAATGCCATTTTGCCATAGAAAATGCTCTGGATCTTGAAGAGTTGGATTTGTCTTATCGTCAAATAACAGATATCAGGCCACTTGCTTATCTCACTGGACTCAAACGACTCAATCTTGGTGGCAATCCCATCGAGGATTTGTCGCCCTTAACCATGTTAACTGATTTGCAGTCATTAGATATTAGTGGGTGCCGACTACCTTCGATTGAGGGGGTTCAGTTCTTATTTGGGTTGATTGAATTAAAGGCTGGAGCCTTTGTGGCACCAGATGGCTTCATTGATTTAAACTATTTAACCGATATTAGTTTATTAGCACAATTGCCCCAATTAGAAGTGCTTGATTTAGGCTATAATAATTTAACGGATATCACGAGTTTAAGGGCTCTAACTCATTTAACACATTTAGTGCTCAAGCATAACTATGGATTAAAAGATATTAGTGCTCTATCGGAACTCACCCAAATACAAGTTTTGGATTTGTCTTATGCCTATTCTATTTCGTCCTTAAGGGCTCTGGATAGACTTAGGAAATTAAGTACGCTGCATGCTGATGGCCTCGTTATAAAGGATGAACGCCAGCTTTCTGGTCTTGTCTCGTTGAAAGAACTTCATTTAGAATCTGCGACTATTAATGACCGCGTTCTGATGTATTTACCTCCAAACTTACGTGTTATTGATTTGTCCTGGACAAACCTAGGCATTATTACTAGCCTCAGTCGTTTGAAAAATCTTGAGGTATTAAAGCTGCAGGGCTTAGATGAACAAACTCTTTTAAGTCTACCAATGCTGCCAAAATTGCGGGGTTTGGACCTAAGTTATAGCTTTATATCTACTTCACAGGTACTTCGCCGCATCGCTACCAATACAAACTTGAGCATGCTGAGCTTGGAGACTAATGAAATTACAGGTGTTGCTGAACTTAAGGGTCTAAACCATCTTGAGCATTTAAATTTGGAAAACAATTTGATGGTTTCTACTGATAGTCTAAGAGGTGGCTTTAAGTCTCTTCAAAATGTTTGGCTGAATGACAACCCACTTAAAGTCATGAGTTGTCCTTTTGCTGATCGATCAATATGCCATTTTGAACCTCGAAGGGATGCTGAATCGTGTCCGTCTGAGTTTTATTGTCAAAATGCTTGGGAAAATGCTTGGAAGGAGCTTTAATAGGGGCTTAGCCAAAAGGCTGTTGCCCATAATACAGACGTCTAGGAATGTTAAATATTAATTACGATTTAACATTCGGAGTTTATAAGAAGATGTCGTAAAAGTTAGGCCTAGATGCCATGCGGAAAAGTATAGAATAAAAAAATCCAGTTTACCGTTAAGCACCACTGGTTATTTGATAAAGCTCAAATTTTTGCCTGCGAGTTAATCTAACGGCAAATCTATTAAAATATTCTCTATAATAGCTCGTTGCTGGGGGGTTATGGGTTCTCGGACCTTTGTTTCATAAGTCCCTTTTGCATTTGGTTTATACTTAATGCCATAAACCCAGTCCGACACCGCCTCGGGCCAGTATTCTTGGAAGCCTCCCGTTATGGCGTATTCTGAAAGATAAGGTCCTCTAGGTAGAGCAGAGGAAGGAAATATTGGGTTAATGCGGGCGGGTTTGCTTAAATAGCTGAGCCGAGCCAAGTTAAAGTCAATGGCATGGGCAATTTCATGTACTACCGTGCCACGAATAAAATCATCTGTGATCAGTGGATTATCTGAAAACAATTCATCATAAAATTCGATACCCAATCCGATAAAGGTACAGGCGGCAAATTGCGGACATTTCCACAAATAGCCTTTACTCTTGCGAGTAATGCGTTGCCTACCCATCAATGCTTTTAAGCGCGCCAGTCCGCCAACTTTTTCGGCCAAATCTACCGCTCCTTGTCCAATATACTGTAGATCATGAAAAGACCATAAACCGGTGGGATATAATCCTGCCTCACCCAGTACCGCAACTAAAATCGCAGGATCGTAAAACTGAGCAGTAATACGCGTTAGCTCGTTAAAATCGCCCGTAGCGTAGCCATGTGCCGCATTATTACGAGCCCTACAGCAGCCTTCGGATTTGCATTCAGTAATAAGTCCCTCAAAACCAGTAATCGTTAATCCTATTGCACGAGCCATTTCAGGGTTAAGGCTTTGGTCACTACAACTTAGGGGGGCTTGGGCAAAGGTCGCAAATGTGGGTAAAAAAAATCCAGTAAGAATGCTAAGCCATATATTGGTTAAATTCATCCGCATGCAGGTTCTCACATTAATAGTTGATGGTTTGGCTGACTTTGGAAGAAAAACCGTTTTATACGAGATGCAGCCCTCATACTAAAAACGACCCCAAAAAGCAAATTGTATAAGTAAAGCTGTTTAATATCATATAGTTATATTGTGGTCGAGAAAATTACTGCGGTGGTTTTTTACACCGCAGTTTGTTTCAGTTGCTTTAATGTAAAAAAGGTAAATTAAAGGGACAAACGGAAAAAAAAATTAGCTTCGCCAGAATATGAGTCCGGAATGGAGGGATCTATCCTATGCTTTGTCAAACAAAAAAAGCTCTGATTTTGAAATCAGAGCCAGTATTTAGATTTGGTAGCGGGGGTAGGATTTGAACCTACGATCTTCGGGTTATGAGCCCGACGAGATACCAAGCTTCTCCACCCCGCGTCAATAATAAACAAAATAAGTGGATAAAGGACTTTATAGGTGCGAATTAAGTTATTGTCAATGCTTTTATGGGTTCTTCTCTTTAATTAGCTTTAGCTTTGCATAAATTTCTTTGTAGTATTCATCGGCTTCATCGACCCAACCGTCTGGTAGAGGTGATTTAGAAAGAATGGCATCGAGCGAGCGGTCAAATTCTTCAATCATTTGTTGATCCAACTCTCTGCGCGAAAGCCTCTCGCCGATTTCATTTAATTTTAGCGCGAGCTCTTTAAATTGGTCGCTTTCTCTCAGCTGCAAAGGGACCGGTTTTTTATTTTGGAGAAGAGTATCGAGGAACCTGTGAATAGATACCAAGGGTCCATAAATCTGGTGAGTATAATGTATAGATGTGTAAAGAGTTGATAAGATAAACGCAATTAAAACGATGATGCCAGCCCCGATGGGGAAGGAAAACTTCATGAGCATCGATCGATTTTCTTCTGGCTGAAGCGAAAAGTAATACGACATGGCTTGATAAATATCAACAATGTAGTATCCGAAGATGCCCAGTATAAGAAGGGCAAAAAGAATATTTATCCCCAAAAAGATGACCCCGATTTTAACTTGCTTATAGGGCTCAACTAAAAGAGATTTTACGCCATATCTACGGCTCATCGCGGTCATGTTCCAAGAAGATTTTTTTTTCATAAGTGGTTATATCTTAAAACAGACGGGAGAAAATATCCAGAATTTAGTGCAAAACAATTAACCCTATCTAAGGATTAGGGTTAGAGCAGCTAGGGCTACAGTAGCAGTTTGGGCTCTTAGGATGTGTTGTCCAAGGGACAGGCCTGTGAAGTTTTTAGAGAGCAATAAGTCCACTTCCTGTCCATGGAGCCCTCTTTCGCTTCCGATGACAAATACAAATTTTTCGGACTTTTTTAAGGAAGGGAATTTTTCAAGACTCCCCTCAGAGTCTAAAAAAAACTTGTTTTCAGTGAGTGTAGGCTCTAAGGATGCTAAAAATGAGGATAAGTCTGGAAAAAGATTGAGCTTCGGAGCTCGGGAGCGTTTGCATTGCTTGATGGCAGCCATGATTATGCGTTCCCAGCGCTCCTGGGTTTTCTTTTCTTTCATGTGTTTAACGGGCGTGTCTTTTTGATTAAAAATAGAGATCCTATCGATTGAAAGTTCTACAAGCGAAGCGAGAATTTCGTCAATTTGTCCGGGCTTAAGGGCGCCGATAGCAATGTGGATATTATTTGAGGGTTCCGGGGTGGAAATTAGCTCGATGGGCTTTATGAGGCATATTTTTTCACTGGGGATGTACTCACTGTATGTTCCCACAATGTGCTGACCATTTAAATCAGTAACTTCAAGAGTGCTGCCTAGTGGAAGCTTTAAAACCTTGCAAAGATGAAATACCTCATTCTCGTCACCGATTTGCCACAAATTTGTCTTTAAGGGTTTTCCCAAAAAACGGTAAGTGTGTTTCATTTTAGTTTTTTGGTTTAAGCACTAATGCTAACCAGTCTCCCTCTTCATTGCGTTCATGCAGAAAAAAGCTGTGTTTTTGGGCTAAAGCAAGGACGTCATTTTCCTGTTCAACAATAATCCCAGAAACAATGAGAGCGCCTTGGGGGCTAACTTTTTTAACGAGTTGCGAAAAAAGCTCCGAAATAACTGGCAACAGAATATTAGCAAATACAATATCAAAGGTTTTAGGGGCGGGTTTGATACTATCGACTTCTTTAACGCTGCCCAGGGTGACAAAAAGTTCAGCGTCGTTTGCTTTGGCATTTTCTTGAGCAGCTAAAATGGAATCTGGATCAATATCAGTGCCGACAACTGTTGATGCTCCTTTTAATTTGCTTGCAATGGCAAGGACCCCAGTGCCTGTTCCCACATCGAGCACATGAAAGGGCTGGGTAGGGGAATTTATTTTATGCTCAGCATACCAGTGGGAAAAACTTTTTAAACAGAGCTTAGTTGTCGCGTGTGATCCAGTTCCAAAAGCCATGCCTGGGTTTATCATGATGGACAAATCTTCAGTGTGTGGACTCTTACTTTCCCAGGGAGGGTAGATAAAGAACTCGTTAATCCTGAGGGGCTTAAAGCTATCTTTCCAGCCCTCCTGCCAGTCCTGGGTTTTGATTGTAGAGAGTCGACCAGAAACCTTCCCTTGAAAAGTTTCTTCAATACCTTTCTTGAGCAGTAAGAGTTCTTTCTCGTCATAGCGGTACAAGGTGATATTAGGGGCGGTCTGGAGGGCACCCAAATAGGTTACCAAGTTTTCATCATGTCCCCAGTCATAATCTATTTCGATGTCACTGATATCCCCCTCGACAAAGCTTTCAAAACCGTGAGACACGAGATATTTTTTAACTTCCTCTCGCAGATTCGCGGGTCTTTCTGTGCCAAGAATGAGGTCAAGTTGATAAGTAAGTGGGTGCGACATTATTTCTTTCCTTTAAAAACAAAAACGACTTCAAAATACCCACGAAGCGGGATTCCGTCAAGGGCTGTCTCCCAGGGGGGATCATCAATTGTTTTAATAAAAGAAGAAAACCGTGAATTTATGAAAACAAATATGTCGCGAAACAGGACGCCCCGTCCCTCGGGACTATGCAGCCCTTTCCCGGTAATAATGCGCACTTTTATTTCGGAATGCTTAAGTTTGATACCGGAGATGAAATTCACTATCACTTCTCGGGCTTCAGAAACACTGAAGCCGTGAAGATCTATTTCCGTGTAATTGGGCGACGAGGCTTTACTGGGGTGCTTTTTATGCTTACGGGACTGTTCTCGCCCTACAAAGCGACCTTTGATTTCCTTTTTGACATCTTCAGGAGTAATAGTGGCCACGGCATCCAAAAAAGTGTCGATTTCAGATTGGTCTAGATCATTTTTTTTTGTTTTTCTGGGGCGTGACATTGGGTAACCGTCTAATAATAATAATTTAAAAAAAATATCGTTTTTTTTATTCCTGCTCTTGACAAGCACACTCAAATTCGCGATTATTGTTAGTCCATAAGCCCATCATCTAAAAACTGCATTTGCAAGAGTCATGCTACTTAGGGGTTGTCTGTCCACAGGTTGTACACAAAAAACTGATTATAACTTATTGGAGTTTAAGGGAAATGTCAAATTATCCACAAGTTGACCCTGTGGTTTTCCGCCAATTGACGGATTTGTCTATGAGCAAGTCGTTTCTTGTTCCTGAGTTTCTCCTTTGGTACTGGTTTAAGAGCGCAAACCATCCGGTGTTTTCTCTGAAAATTAAAGAATTACCAGATCCCGTCACCTGCGAAATTGGTATTGCTGATTATGTTGCATTCGTGAGCCCGCACAGCTTGCAGCTGGCAGAAACAGTTTTAAAAGGCCCTGTACCTGCATCGAGTCAAATTGCTCATGAAAGTTTGGCTGAAGGACGCCTTATTAAGAAGATGCGTATTTGTATTCAAATTCAAGAAATTGGGGAATATCTTGCAACCATCTCAGCAAAAAGTCTTACGCCCAGTGGTATTAAATTGCCCGTTAGCGCGCACGCTCTTTGGTCAGACCAAAAGCCTGAAGATATCAATCCACAGCTACTATCTATTTTTTTAGATGTGTATGAATATTTGCAGACCGAATTTATGGAAAAACGACTTACGCCAGAGTGGAAAAACTCTATCTTGCCTGACATCGATATCTGGATAAAGAGCAAAGCTCAAAAAAATAACCAAACTATGGTACACTGACTTTATCGAATAATTTTAAAAAGATGGTCAGAAACTGATGAATGCAAATTTTACTAAAGTACATCAGGGCATGCGCTCGTTTTGGTTGGATATTGTTCATTTTGATTTGTTTCGCTTAGCTAGTGCCATGGCCTATACAACGCTCCTTTCCATCGTGCCATCTTTGGCCGTTCTATTTTCTTTGATCACTGTTTTTTACCCTGTTTCTGGTGAACAAAGTCAGGTTTTAACCTGGTTACAGCACAAAATCCTTGAGCACTTAGCGACCGGAAGCGGTGATGCTGTATTCAAATATCTTACGTCATTTATTTCGCAGATTAATTTTGCAAAAATTGGCGTCACGGGTTTTGCTAGTTTGCTTGTCACCTTAATACTTCTCGTTCGTCAGGTTGAGAATGCTTTCAATATCATTTTTGGTGCGAAACAGGAGCGAAACTTTTTTACGAGATTAATTTATTTTTGGACTTTAGCGACATTGGGCGGGCTTATTTTGAGCTTAGGTATCACCGTGCTCACTAAGATGGTAAAATCAATGGGGCTGTCTAGTGGCTCGGGGTTTAGCTTTGAAGCTATTAAAGTTTGGGCCCCAGTTATTTCGCTTTTTATAAATTTTTCTATATTTTTTGTCCTTTACAAAATATTGCCAAATTGTGAGGTGAAATATCGTGAAGCGATAATAGGGGCTGTTTTTGCTAGTTTAGCTATTAATTTCACCAGCAAATTTTATGGTCAAAATATTTCTTCACTCACCTCTTATCAATCGTTATATGGTGCCTTAGCGGCGCTGCCTCTATTTTTGCTGTGGCTTTATATATCCTGGGTCATCGCACTGCTCGGAGCGCTTGTGGCCAAAAGAAGTTCTCGAGGTTTTTTAGGTAAATCACCAGAGTTAGCTTTGGCTGATGTTCTTGCAAAGAATGAGGGACACAAGGATTATAGCCTTAGTCGCATCGCCGCTTTGCTTCCGAGTATTGTGCTTCTTGCGATATATCATATTGCTCAGGAGAAAAAAGGGGTTATCGCATCAGGTGCTGTTTTTAATGTGTTTCATTTGCCAAAAAATTATGTAGACGAAGCTATTACGGCTCTTTTAAGTGTGGGTTTAATACATATAGTGAGTCAGGAAAATGGCGTTAAGAAAGTTAAAAAATCGAATGCAGCCGATACGGTTTACTATTTTTATAATCAGCCGAGAGAAAATATCACTCTTGAATTTTTGTCGCAAAGTTTAGCGGTTCCAACAAAACATGAAGCGGATCTTTTTTTGAAAGATCTCGTTCCACCGTTTATAGTGAAGGATTTAGAAACTCTTTTGGAACCAGCGCTCAAAAAATAGCATCAGTAGCTCCCGGCAATCCCTATAAGCCATGATACTCTTGCCAAGCATTTTGTATCTTTCGCGATGTTTTGAGTACGAAATCGCCTTAATCTTGGCCTAGAGAAGAACCTGACCGGGAGCGGCTGAAATAGCATAAATACTTGCCTGGCTCCGATCATTAAAGCGCATAGACTCTTTGTTTAAAAACCAATATTTTTTTCATCAAAGAATCAGTTTGAATTTTTTTTAGTAATGTCGTGACGGTGATGGGCACGTGGGCAAGGTTACTGAAAAAACTGTGTGGGACCCCATCGCGGAGGCCACATAAATCGTACCGCCGTGTAGCTTTATAAGGGCGTCCGTTAAAGAAAGCCCAATTCCGGTTCCGCCATTTTTGCGGTTACGGTCACTGTCAACGCGGTAAAATGGATCGAATATATAAGGCAGGTTCTCTTTGGGAATGCCCTCACCGTGGTCAATAATATTGATTTGGCTGCTGCCATCTTTATTATAGGCTTCAATCTCGATTGAAGCGTGCGAAGGGGAATGTTTGATGGCGTTCTGCAAAATATTGCGAAAAGCGATGTGCAAATAGGTTGCTGAGCCGCAGAGGCAAGTGATGCCCAGGTTTTTGCGATTAACCGTAATACTTTTTTCTTCAATTTGTAGTTTAAGCGAATCTAAAATTTCATTAAAAAATGTGTCAAAGGAAATATCTTCCCAGCTTACCTCGATTTTTCCACTTTGCGCTTTTGAAAATAAAAGAAGATCCTCAACAATATAGGTCATACTGTTTGTCTCTTTAACTATATTATGTAAAGCTGCTTCATATTCTTCTGGGGTTCGTTTCTTTCGGAGGGCGAGCTCTGCTTCTGCGCGTAGCACAGCTATAGGGGTTCTGAGTTCGTGAGAAACGTTGCTCGAAAATAGGCGCAACCTCTTAAAGGCATCCTCAAGACGAATAAGCATGCCGTTAAAAGTATTTGCGAGTTCATAAAGTTCATCATAGGCGAGAGGTACAGGAAGTTTTGTTCCGAGTTGATCTACGCCAAGCTTAGCCGCTGCTTGACTTAGGTCGCGCACTGGCTTTAAAGACTTGGCGGTCAAAAGGTAGCCAAAAAGAATCGATGCCAATAAACCAGCGGGAAGGGCTGTCCAAAGTATCCATTTAAGGCCTTTAAGAGATTTAATGGTATCATCCAAGGCGGTCGCCACTACGATAAGTTCACCGGTAAATTTTCCGTGTTCTATGATCGGTAGGATGACTTCTCTAAAAAGCATCCCATCAACGCTAAAAGTTTCAAAAGTTTCCATGCCTTTAGTGGCATAGCTTATCGCTTCAGTTGTTACGGGAAGAGAAATATTGCCTTCGCTGCGTTCTGATATTTTTCCTGACAAATCTATAATTTGGGCATAGGGCTTTATTATCCTTTGTCCCAGTAGATCCTCAATTAGCGGGGGGGCTGTCAAGCGGCGGTGCAAAAGGGAGTTAAAAATGGGGTTGAGCTGTTTTCGCGGAAAGCTAAAACGAGCTTCGCGCATTCCTTTGGCAGAGCCGAGAAGGGCATTGTCAATGCTTTCTAAAAAATTATCTTCAACTAATCGGTAAAGACCTACCCCAATTGCAAAAAATAATAAACCCATCCAAATAGCATGGGCAAGTGAAAGTCTAAGTCTTACCGGAATGCGCTCCCAGGCTTTCATGTCTGTTGAAGCTCCGCGGCTTGATTCTTAGTAGTGCCGAGGCTTTTTAGGGCGTCTTCATCCAGCATATAGCCATGGCCACGAACTGTTTTTATGACTTTACCGCCTTCATCTTTATGAATTTTATTTCTCAAGTACCCTATATAAACATCAACAACGTTTGAAGATGGTTCAAAATTCATATCCCAAACATGCTCTGATAGCTGGGTCCGGGAGATGACAAGGCCGGGGTTCCGTGAAAAATATTCTAATAAGGCATATTCCTTAGTAGTAAGGGCCAGTTTTTCATGGTTTAAAAAAACTTCTTTACGAGAAGGATCAATTCTAAGCGGTCCCACTTCAATGATCGCCTGTACGGTAGTCGTTTGGCGGCGGAGAAGTGCGCGAACACGGGCTAGGAGTTCATCTAAATTGAAGGGTTTGGTGAGATAGTCATCGCCACCGACATCTAAGCCAGAGACGATATCCTTGCTCTCATCCTTTGCCGTCAAAAAAAGTACGGGTGTTGTTATGCCGCTTTTTCGCAAATCTCTAAGTACCTCTATGCCGTTTTTGCGGGGAAGCATAATATCTAAAATAATGAGGTCGTAAGGGTTTTCGTAGGCGTGCCACTCAGCTTCTTGGCCGTCTTCAGCATGGTCTACTGCATAGGATTCTTCTCTTAAAACTCGAAGCAACACATTTGATAGAGCGGGATCATCTTCCACCAGTAGGATGCGCATAGCAACCCCCTAAATTTTCAAGTGGTTAAAACAAAGCGATTGTACGTGATGGCTATTATAGCAGGATAAATATGAGTTTTTGATTAAAATAATTGATGCCATCTTGCTATTTCAATCACCAGATCTAAAACCTTTCCCAGAGTCATCTTGTATCTGGGTAGGTAACAGGGCACCATGTATTGAATTCTAGGTTGGGGCCAAAGGGACTAAATCACCATTCCTAAAGGATAAAACCTAAGGAGGTCTACTCCACACGTAAAGGAATTTTATTTCAAGTTTTTTTTGGGGCAAAGCTATGCAGAAAAAGAATAGCAACGTAAACACAAAACAGCCTCTGGTACTTTTCAATTTAGCACCAGAGGCTGCCTGAGAAAAAAATTCTAATTTATAATTTCATCAAAGTCTTGGGGTGAGAAGCGCTCTTAGTAATCTACTTCCCTACCCCGTTACCGTTTTCAAAAAAAATGCATAAAACAATGGTAAAATTTTAGTTACAACCTTGTCGTGACCAGAAATAAGCGATGGTATAAAGATCTCGGAAACGACCATCAGTTAAATCAAATTGAAAATAATCTTCGTCTGTTCTCGCTCCAGAAATCTGGAGAGAATTACTAACGTTTAAGTCTTTACTCGCGCCGCACTCACTCCATACATAGCTTACTAAGCCAAAGCGATCTAAAGATTCATATGTTCCTGCGCAATCTACAGGACCTTTGTAAGTTCGGCCTTCGTATTGGTAGCATACTCCCCTATATTTTCTGATTGTTGTGTTGTAGTTTAAGCCACTTCCTGACCAACCTTGAACAAAATAACGGGTGCTATTTGAAATTGCCATGTTATCAGACTGGAGAGAATAAACGCCCATGTTTGAAACTTCTGCCAAAGAAACCTTAATGCCTGTTGGAACGCACAGCTTAACAGCAAAACTACATGAGGACCGTGATCTGCTTGTATCTACATAAAAGTCATCATAAAAAACAGTGAATGCTTCGCGGTCGGAAGAAATAGAAGCTGTCGGCCTCCAGTCTGCTGCACTAAGATTACCACAACCAGAGCCGCCTCCGACAACATTGAGAATGCTGATTTTGCCTTCTCTTTCAGGATGTGCTCTTACAAGATCTCTACAAGTGTTATAGCTTGGAAAAGCTGATGCAATACCAGATAACCCCAAAACACATCCTGCAATTAACGTTAAATTTTTAATACTCATTGTTCACTCCTTAGTAAAAATAATACATACCAATAAGGTCCACTAACACTTAATGGCCTCAACTCCTTATTCCAGACACTAATACAACCTTACCTTTTCAACATGTTTTTGCGTTTCTATTGATTAGGTGTCTAGCTTCTTTTTCATTTTTACTATGTTTATAACCGAACAGTATCGAAAAAAAATTAGACGGTCAATAAAAACTTATTATTATTTAATGCTTCTTTTTGCCTATTGATCAAGGCTTGGGTAACTTGCTCCAATTGAACGAAGTCTGTCACACTCAATCCACTTTATGCCTGCTCTAAATAATGTGTCGACCATATCGACGCTTACATAAGCATCTAGAGCCCCTAAGTCGTTTCGATTTGGGGATCGGAGAGCAAGGTTAATATAAATATTTAATTCAGTTTCAGACTGACAAGGAGCAACAGAAAAAGTAGCAAACGTTAGAGTTTTCAAAAAAGTATCAGAATACTCTGTTTCAGGTGGCGTAATGTTTAAAGGTATATTTCCCTGCGAAAAATATTTTAATATTTTTTTTGACATAGCAGGAGGCGTTCTGCCCGGAGGTGTTCTACCTGGAGGCGGCACTTTGCTCATCCCAGGCTTAATATCTTTAGTTGAAGGTTTTGTTGGTATTGGCGGAAGAATAGGGGCTCCTACTTGAACGGGAAAGCCATAATTTACAGCGATATTTCCCCTGGCATCCCCAGTTAAGTTGACCATGCCAAGTAAACTCACGTCAGTGATTGCAAAAGTCCATCCGTAGGGTAACGTTGTTTTTAGCGATAAAAAACAACTCGTGATTGCTTGAATTTTGTTTCCCGTTCTTCTATCAACTGTGAATTCAACAAATTCATTAGGGTTGAAGCTATCAATGCTAAACTCGTTGAAAAATACGGTGAAGGCTTCGCCATCAAGTGAGAATGAAACGGAATAAGAATCATTGCTGCAGGCATTATTCCTTACCAAAGAGCCGTATAACTTTTTATAGTCGTTGGGTAACTTATCGGCATTAAGTTGGTCATCACCGCGATTACCTTTACTCACGTTGAATCCTCTAGCTGCGGCTGAAGGAATGTTTTTTAATTCGCTTTTCGAGCGGCTGCTTAACACGGCAGGGCCGTTTGGGGAGCTCTGGCTAAATGCACTGACAGGAATTAACATTGAGGTGAATATGAACCCCCAAGATAATAAATTTCTCAAGTTGATCATGTGGCCCTCCTTACAGGGTTTGAAGATGAATTGTTGACTGCGTGTTGTCCATCTGTGTTGCTGATTGTCTATCGCAAAAATTCTATCAGTGCAAGAAAATAATGGTGAGAAATTTATTTTTACAAAAAAAAATTCAAGGTAAGAATTTTTTTCTTTGAGGCAAGTTTGAGAATACCCTGAGATAGTTTTTTTCTGATGGTTAATTAAATATAAAATGGGATAAAAAAATATATATTTTTTTATTGAATAATTAATTATTGAATAATTAAATAAATTTTAATGTGTCTTTTAATAGAGTTGTTGTCTGGCATGTAATTGAGTCTATTTTAATAAAACGAGGGATTAGCTTTAGTCTCTAAGGAAATAGGATCGCATCTAATAAAAATGCCTTCAAATGATGAAGGCATTAATAAATGATATCAAGTTTTTTAAAAGCTAATGAGAAACAAGAGCAGGTATCTTAAGGAGTACATTTCTGCCAAGCAAGCTTAATAAAAATTGGGGAAGTGCTCGCTATTTCTAAGGTTCCTAAGGCTTTGTCGTCATTTCCCTTTGTGAGCTTGGTGCTGATGTTTAGGGTTAAGCTCCTTCCCCCGCCACACTTGGACCAGCCCATAGAGCTGTGTTCAGTGATCAGGTAACCATAGGCTTTTTGTTTACCTTTTAAGGTAATTTTTTCACTAGCTATATCAGCGGTGTTGCCCTGAATAAAAGTTTTGTTGGTTATATCTAAGTTTACATCATTCCCTAAAGATATTCGGTACGGGAGATAAACTTCATCGACCCGGTACTGATAAGATTCACTCGCATTATTATCAACATAGTTAATATTCGCAGAAATGTTGCAAGCTTTAATAGGAATCCCACCGCCATCTAAGATTTCGTTTGTAAAATTATTCGGCTGTATCAATAACCACGAGCCGTCTTCCATTACCTTTGCGCTGCTAAAACCGCGGCAACCGGAACCCATTACCATGACTTCGTTGACGTCTAAGGTAGATTTTCCTGATGGAATTTTTGAGGTTATGTTCTGAGCAAACGCCATGTTTGTCAGGAGAGCCGCTCCTGCCATGCTTAGAATTGTTAAGTTCATAAGTATCCTCCTTTGGATGATTGATGTGATTCTTGGACGACATATATCATTTCTTTAGCCACTTTGGCAACGGCTTATCCAGCGAATTTTAAAAATCTAGCGCTAATGACCTTTAAATTTGCTTGATGGCGTTTTATTTTTTAAAGGGGAATGCTACATTCATTTTTAGATCTATGTGGGGCGGCTGTAGTGCTGACTTTATAATAGTCGTAGGAGGTCTAATGATAAAAGTTATGTTTTTTAAATGATTATTAATAACATAAAATATGTTTCGTATTTTAAAATTTATTTTAATACAATCCAATTTTTTTTCCCTCAAGGAGGATTCTTGCAAACACGAGTGAAAAGTATAGCCCTAGTTTTCGGGGCGATGATGACTATTTTGAGTTCCAACTCTTACTCTAAGACAAGCCATCTTCGCAGCACTTCTAGCGTCATGTTAGATTTGTTTGAGCCAATTAGTTTGTTGCTGCCTATTGTATTTGAGGAGCAAGAGTTTTCTAACCCTTCGAGAAAACAGGAGATAATTTCCTATTTAGAACGCCTAGATGCTAATGTTAAAATTCTAGAAAATCACTCTAGGGACAAAGCTGGAGATTTTAAATATATATCCTCGTCCTTTACCAAAGACATTCATGGCGCCTTAAATTGGTACAAAAAAGGCCATATTAAAGAGGCGAGATTCGTTTTAAATCACCTCACAGAAAATTGTATCGCCTGCCATGAAATGATCCCTAGTCAGAAACTTTTCCCTCGGGGGGCGGACTTTTTTAAAAAAGTGAATATAGATAAACTTTCAGATTTTGAGCGCGCACGTCTAAAAATTACAATGAGGCAGTTTGCTGAAGCGGCTGATGTTTATGAAAAGGCTTTTTTAAACCCTCTTATGCGACCGGCTAGTTGGGTTGCGTTTGATGCCTTAACGCAGTACCTAAAGCTGACGATAACGGTTAATCCAAATTTTAATAGGGCGAAAGATACTTTTAAAAAAATAATGGATACCCGGACCGATCTGCCCGATTACCTAAAAAATTATTTGGTTTTTTGGATAAAAAGTCTTGAGGATATCGTTAATGGAAAGCTTTCAGTGCCAATTAATATACCCCAGGCGCAAAAGCTCGTGTCGTTTGGTGAAAAGCTTCAGAATTTCCCTGCTGACAGAAGTGGTCTCGTTTATTTTATTTTAGCTCGTTCTATTTTAGAACAAGTGATAAATGGGAACGTCAAATTATCGTCAGAAAAATTAAGTGAAGTGTATTATTTACTTGGCCTTATTGAGTTAACCATAGAGCGGACATTTTGGATTTCTCAAGTCGATAATTATTTGGAGTTATCAATACGTGAAGCGCCAAAGTCAGAGTCAGCATTTAAGGCTTACAATTTGCTTGAGGAAAATATCTACCATGAATTTACGGGGTCTTCCGGTACCCAGATTCCAACGGATAAACAAATTCTCCTCTCTGAACTTAATAAGCTCATGAAGGTGAACTTAGAAAGCAAACGATCGAGTCAGATTAAAGAAAAAAAACCGCAATAAAATTTTTTGGGCGAAAGTTACTTTAGAGATTGCAGTGCCTGCTTTAAAAAAAATTTTAAAATTAGAAGCAAAAAATAAAAAAAGCCAGAGTAAATCTGGCTTTTCTGAGTGGCTTAACACGCAAGGAGAATTTCTCCCTACGTGATGGCACATCAGGAGGCTATATTAATCTTTCGTCTCGTATCTTTGGCTTTTTCGGAGCGGTGAAGATCAATTTTTAATACACCGTCCTTAAACTGCGCTTTTATCTTTTCTTTGTCTGCTTCGAAGGGAAGCGTCATCGTGCGCTGGAAAGAACCGTAGCTTGACTCCATATAATAACGGTCTTTTTCGCTGCCCTCACGTTCAAACTTTCGTTCACCTTTGAGGGTAAGGACGTTGTCATCTAAAAAAACTTCTACATCCTTTGCTGCCATCCCGGGAAGCTCAGCGGTCACCACTATTTCATTGTCAGCTTCGCGTACGTTGATTTTAGGCATAAACCTATCTGTTGGTTCTGCCCCAATTTCCCCAAGGCCACGTATTGTCGGAAGATTTAAAAAATTTCCAAAGTAATCATCCATCAAGCGACTGACATTTGAAAAAGGATCTGACTCTCTTATGGTGGGCTGGCTGTTGCGCATTCTCCAAGGAATTATAGTCATAAAATACCTCCTTTTCTATGCTGAAAAACTTAACCTGCACTCTAAGGAACAACAGTAATGTAATCACGATAGCTGCGCGGGCAAGGTTAAGGAGGCAATAAATATCAACTTAGTACTACTCTGTAAAATTGGCGATAACTATGTTGCTCGCCCAGGAAAAATGCTCATTTAACCTAATGTAAACTCAGCTTTTCCTCCATCCTCGCGCATTGTTCTCGTCCAATTAACGGAGTAGTCTAAGAATAGATAGCTTATTTTGGTTTTTGGGGTTACGGGAAATTAATTAAGATTCAAGAAAAAAATGCCGGTATTATAAGCAAAGCTCACCTAGATACTTTTTTTCCGTCTTATAGAAAACATCATCGATTTCGTCAAGGGTCATGGCAATGGGAGTAAAGGAACACTCTAGGCGTGTGTCAGTCTTGATGATTTCCTGGAGACTTCTTAGTTGATCTCTTCCTTGCTTCCAAATTTTATTAAAGTTTGCAGTATATTTTTTTACTAAGGTGGGATAGGTTCCCCCATCAATACGCAGGATATTTTCCATATAGTTATACTCCGCTGAGTAACTCCAGTTAAAAGTCCCTGTGTAAACTGTGCTGCGATCGATGATAAAATATTTGTGGTGCATTTGGTGTATTAAATTAGCGCTGTCTGATTTTGAAAAAAAATATTTTATGCGCAGGGCGATAGAATTTGGTTCATTTTTTGTGTTTTTATCAAGAAAGTATAGGTGATTGACATTTGTTGAGCAGGTTTTATCAAACTCATCCTCGCAAAGGGGCATATCTTTACGCATACTGCTTATGATTGAGGGATATTCGGTCTGATTGGATATGATTTTTATTTCCACACCCCGGCTATGAGCTCGCATCAAGGCGTTGTAAATGGGGAGTGAGCGAATACGGGTGGTGGCGATGAGGAGTTCACTCTTCGCGTTGTCGATTGTTTTAACAATTTCTCGAGTTAACGTATATCCTTCGATATCTGGTTTTGCGTGTATTGTCGGTCCTGAAAAATTGAAATTTTGCGAATTAAAAAATCCGTCAAGAGGCTGTAATTCCTGGGAATAATTTACGGGAGAGATGGCGGTAATATCGGAAGCCTCAGGTTCCCATTCAACAGAATCAAATTCACTTTCAAAGTCAGTACAATTGCGCCACAAAAGCTCAAATTCGTCAAAAAATTCTTTAGTGACATGATCCGAATTTTCAATGAATAGTATGTTTTCATCATAGTTTGCTTCTGAGCTGCGATTCCAATTTGCTGAGCCTGTAATGACCACTTTTTTGCTAAAGTCTCGGTTATATAATATGCCGAATTTATGGTGCACCTGTCTCGATGATTTGAGCCAACGAACTTGTATACCCATTTTTTCGAGTCTCACGGAGACTTTAGTGGCCAACACGGTGCCATAACCTTGAAAAATCATGCGTGGTTTTAAAAGACCGCTTTTGATACGTGCTTGCGTTTCAGGACTCAGAAAGGCTTTAATGACGGCGTTATTTTCATCAACCTCAAAGCTGTACATTGCAATATCTACATAAGAATAAACGGGATCTTCTATATATGAACCAATACGAGAAAGGGTTTTATCATAAGGATGAAAAAGAACATAGGGTGTTGATTTGGCCCAAATCGACTGGCTTGCCGTGGCAAACAATGCGGCAGAAAGAAAGGTCCAAAATATTTTTTTCAATGTGAGATAACGTCCAGCTGTCAGTTGAGTTTGCATTTGAAGGTCCATTTCTGCGACAAGGAGTGTATTTTGAAATTAATGCATGGTTGCATTACGGTACTTTAATAGAAGCTGTCGGGTTTACGGTTACAATTTTTTCAGCTAAGGTGCAAGAGAAAAACGGTCTAAACGAAGTAAACGGCCAAATGTGGTAATAGGATTTGGTGCGGTAAATGTTTAATATATGATAAGGACTCTTTGCTAAACATTTGGTTAAAAACAAGTAATTTAAATATGATGCGTGCATCAGTTTGGCACTATTTTAATCTTGATCTAGTGGCTCTGCTTAGGACACAGTAAATTTAGAGCTTTTTAAATTTTAATTTTGTCGGTAGCTTAAAGGATATGGTAAGACTTTCTATATATAAAATATGTCTTTATATTCTTCTTTCCGGTCTATCTTTAAGCGGATGTTCTTCCTGCTCAAAGCAGGCGGATCAGGAAACGAGCGGATTAGAGCTCGACAGCGCACTACCTCCACGTGCAAAGACGATGCTAACCGGAAGCGCCTTTATTAATAAAATTAGTCGCATGTCGATTAAAGAACGGGAGAAAGAAATCTTAAAGGAGATTTTAAAGGGAAATGTTCCTGCCTTTATGCGAGAACTTAAGCCGATCCTTCTTAGTGGGACTAATATCGCAGCAAAAAATAAAAAAAAAGCAACTATTTGGGTTATGCCTGATTATCTCGCGATAGGGAGTGATGCAGATTATGTACGAGTCCCCATGAACCCTATTACGGCACAAATGATAGCGGACCGATTCGGATACAGTTTACCGACGCGCAAACTTGTTAATGAAATTTATAAGCAAGCACCCATAAAGCTCAAGCCTCAGCCTCTTCCCGCTAGCCAAAATATGGTTTCTGTTGCTTACTTTAGTAAACATAATACTTTGGTTAATCAGCAACTAGGAAGAGTTCCTAATCAAATCGTAGCGGGACATAAAAAAGATGTCGTCCTGAGTAACTTGCTCGCAAATCATCCGAGCAAGGTAGCGATATATGGTTGGCACAAGAGTGCTTTATCCCCTATTCAGCCTCTCAGCACCGTGCATGGGATCAGATATGTTGATTATAGCCATGGTATTAGGTTAATAAAATCTAGAGTGTTACTGGACGGCAATAAAGTTGTGGATATTAAGAAGGCGTTTGCTGATCCTAACTACTATTCTTTGTTTAGTGATGAAGGACCTTTAAGGGTAACAAAAATTAGTGGGGGCAGAACCATTACGCAAAGTTTTGAGCGCCCTAGCTATCAAAAACACGTTTCTGCAAAAAACTAAAAAAAAATTTTTTGTGTTCGTATAAAACAAGCTGATTTATCAGAAGTCTATTCGTCTTTTCTATACACATAGAAAAAATCACGGTTGTCAGAAAAGTGTAAAAATCGCGCTAAAGTGAGCTCTGAAGTATCGTAATCAAGTACTTCCATCCCTTTTATGAGATATTCAATTTTAAAGGGGCGATCGCCTCTAGAGTACAGACCTAAATAGGTATGCTCCAAAGCATTCATATCCAAATGGAGGGCATAGTCACAGGAATATGACTGAAATACTCGTGCCATTGCATTGGGTGTTGCACTTGAAAAGTATCCAAAAATCAGGAAGTTGCGTCCATCTTTTTTTTGCAAGCAGATCCCAGCGCGTAAGGCTCGCTGTTTATTATCTATAGACCCTGACCAGTTACCCTCACCCCACATTTTGACAAATTCTCCTGGTATGGGGATGTCTTTAGAATCAATGCCGTTAACTAAAGGCACGCCATTTTGTCTCGCATGTTTTATTTTGCCTAAAAGCGCTTCATTATCCTCCTCAGCCCATGTCTTCATAACAATAGAATCATCTTGAGTAATAATTAAAGTCGCTAAATTTGGTTGTAGTTTGCTTAAAACGACGCCATGCTCAATAAAACCATAATGACTGCCGTTGTTAATGCGGCTCAATGGCCCCCATTTAAAGGCGCTATGGTTGCGTTTAAAGCCTGCGGCAAAAGTAGCTACCATACGCGTGAGCAAATAGGGTGGAATTCTTCCCGTACCCACTAAGGGTTTAATCGTGCCAATGCCATCGGGGCCAGGGCGTTTACTTTTCTCTGCCGCTAAAGAGCGATCAGACCACTCTACGCTCGGGCTTTCTGTTCCAATACCATAACCCAATGAGAAGTTTTCTAGATCAAACGCGATAAGTGTTGCGGTTGCCCGTTCTTCTACACTATCTAGTGAACTAACTTTATCGGTATAAGAAGTTAATAGGTTTTTATCGATAAAGCTGGGTTTAATGGCGCTAACCCAAACACCCTCTGATAAATTTGCTTGATACCATTTTCCAACTTCGAGTTGTTCACCGTTGAATCCTTTTACACTAATCCCTAAAAAATTATTTTCTAGGCCAATTTTTTCGGGGTTTTCAGCAATTTTGGCAGAGATAGGCTCCAAAGGTTGCGGCTGCTGATCAAGAGTGTTTTGAAGATTGATCGTGTTTTCCACATTTGTGCATTTTTCATAACAGCTTGGTGGGAGATCACCAGTTACATTGCTTGATAGGGTAACTTCTTTTAAGGTGCTGGTTTCAGAATCTATGAGATATTTATCCTTTAAAAGAGTTTCTTTAATAAGGCTTGTTACCTCCTCTCCGTGCCAAATATAACTTCTAAGAAAGCCTGCAATCATTTCTTTTGTGCTTTGGCGGCCCTTAACGTGACCTCTGATATAGATTCTATTATCACATAGGGGAATATACGACTCGCCAGATTTTTCTGCCTGGGAAACTCGTTCAGCAATCCTTTCCGGAGTGATATCGCAGGCGAACATTTGGCCATTTTTAGTTATTTCCAGATAAAGGTCAGGCTTCTTCGATAAGGTTATCATTTGCTTTGTGGGCTGAGGATTTTCGAGATGATAGACCACGCTTTTTTTTGAGGCTCTATAGGCATATAAAAACCAACTATTGATGGCAGGATTTAAATTGATAAGGGTTTGGCGTATAGTTAAACCTTTTATTTTTAGAGCTTTATGTTCTTTTTTAGCCGTGGTTTGCAAGTCAATAACGCTAAAACACCAGGCGCTTTGCGCGTAGAAACAGAGCAGGGTTAATAAGTACGGTAAATGCTTTCTAAAAACGCTCATAAGGAATAAATGACCGCCTGTAAGATTTAAGATTAGTGTGTTTCTCTCCAACAATTGACCTGATTATCGGTAATTACTGACGGAGTGTGAGGGATAATATTGTATTGTATTGAAATGATAGCTAAAAAAACATTGGGGCGTGTATTTTGATGTTTATTCAGCCTTGTTTTTTACCCAAAAGCCCTGCAACCCAGAGATTGGGGCTGGCGCATCTCAGAAGTATATAATCCATTATTGGCGCCAGACCTTTAAATACAAAATATGCCAAGACCCGCTAGCTATTTCTGATTATTTTTGCTACATAACTCTAAATTGATATAGGGATAATTATGGAAAAATTTGGTTCCCTTATTTTAAATAATGGGGATGTATTTTCTGGGAGGCTGATAGGCGCGCCAGTACATTCTAGTGGCGAGATGGTTTTTACCACGGGGATGGTGGGCTATAGCGAAACGCTAACAGATCCATCCTATTTTGGTCAGATTATTATTTTTGCTTATCCCCTGATTGGTAATTATGGCATCCCCACTTTGCCCGAAGACCCAGGAGCGATTATTCCTGCAGGTTTTGAAAGTCGAAGCATTCATGCCGCGGGAGCTATTCTCGCCATGGACAGCCCAGAGGTATATCACTGGAACAGCATTGAGGCATTGGATCTGTGGCTGAAAAAATTTGGGGTCCCCTGTCTTGTCGGATTAGATACAAGGCATTTAATACAACTTACCCGTGATTTAAAATCACCTTTAGGGCGTATTGAGCCCAAAGAGCCAGAAGGTAATAGGCGGCTGGGCGATAGTTTTTCCTTTGAGCTCGATAAGGAACATTTTTTTGATCCTGGCGACTTTAATGTTCTGCCTTATATCTCTAGTCATTCGAGAAAAATTTATGGCAAGGGGAAAAGGCGCGTAGCTCTTATTGACTGTGGCGTTAAGTGGAACATCATTAGGCAGCTCTTAGCTTTTGACTGCGAAGTTGAACTCATTCCTTGGGACACAGATTTAAAGACTGTCGATGCAAGTGGCTGGCTCATCAGCAATGGGCCAGGCGATCCTGAAAATACCGGCAATTTAATAAGCCAGGTAAAAAATCTGGTGGATGATGTGCGGCCCATTTTGGGCATTTGTCTTGGGCATCAGATTTTGTGTCTTGCTATAGGCTGCAAAACTCAAAAAATGGCATTTGGCCATAGAAGCCATAATCAGCCAGTCCAGCTTTGCGGAACCCGCAAGGGGTTTATCACCAGCCAAAATCATGGGTATATGGTGCTTGAAGATTCGATTCCCAACGAGTGGGATACATGGTTTATAAATGCAAATGACAAAACGATAGAAGGTATAAAACACCGATCTAAGCCTTTTTTTAGCTGTCAATTTCATCCCGAAGCCGCAGGTGGTCCTCGGGATACCGATTGGATTATAAGTGATTTTGTCGCCTGTCTTAAGGATCGCTAATGCCATTACTTGAAATACTAAAGTCGAGTGGAGCGGGAAATGCACGTAAAAAAATTCTGATTCTCGGATCAGGTGGCCTTTCCATTGGTCAAGCGGGAGAGTTTGATTATTCTGGCACCCAAGCAATAAAATCCGTCGTGGAACAGGGGCTAGATGCTGTTGTTATTAACCCTAATATCGCTACCGTCCAAACAAATCCAAGCCCTCAAGTTAAAGTTTATTTATACCCAGTCACGCCAGAATGGGTAGAAAAAGTTATTAAGCAAGAGCGCCCGCAGGGGATTATGGCAGCCTTCGGCGGCCAAACAGCACTTAATTGTCTCGTCGCTTTAGATAAAAAGGGAATACTGGCCGAGTATGGCGTTGAGAACCTTGCGACCTGTGTTCGAAGCTTAGAGGTTTCTGAAGATCGCGATTTGTTTGCGGCTCAAATGCGCAAGATCGCAATACCGGTTCCGCCCAGTATTGCCTGCAATACCATCGAAGAAGCACGTAAGGCGGCAGAAGAGATAGGCTACCCCGTTATCATTCGGGCGGCATACGCGCTTGGTGGATTAGGGAGCGGTTTTGCAGACAATGAAGACGAGCTCAACAAGCTTGCGAGACCCGCTTTAAGTTTGGCACCACAAATCCTCGTCGAAAAATCGCTAAAGGGTTGGAAAGAAGTTGAATATGAGGTTATGCGGGACCGTCAAGGAAATACTATTACCATATGCAATATGGAAAACTTCGATCCTCTCGGAATTCATACTGGTGACTCAATAGTGGTCTGCCCAAGTCAGTCGTTGTCGGATGATGAATATCAAATACTACGTAACGCTTCAATTAAGATTATTAACTCACTTGATGTTGTGGGCGAGTGTAATGCCCAGTTTGCACTTAGTCCAGATTCGCTGGATTTTTATGTGATAGAAGTCAATGCACGGCTATCAAGGTCTAGTGCGCTGGCAAGTAAATCAACGGGCTATCCGATAGCTTATATCGCGGCTAAAGTGATGCTTGGATTTGACCTTCTAGAAATCCGCAATCCTGTTACGGGTGTGACTTGTGCCTTTACCGAGCCTGCTCTAGATTATATCACCGTAAAGATTCCTCGCTGGGATCTCACAAAGTTTCAAGGCGTATCGCGGTCCCTGGGTTCAACGATGAAGTCCGTGGGAGAAGTTATGGCGATTGGCCGAAATTTTCCCGAAGCTTTGCAAAAAGCGGTGCGCATGGTGACAGAACTTGGCTCGGGGCTTTCGCATGAGTTTACGACTCAACATAGTCTAGAACAGCTTTGGGGGGCTATTCAAAATCCAACAGACACACGTTTATTTAGCGTTATGGCGTGCTTGCGTCGGGGAATCGCTATTAACGAAATTCATGAGAAATCGCGCATTGATAAATGGTTTCTCAATCAGCTAAAAGTGATTGTGGATCTGGAAAATTTACTGGTAAAAGAGAGTGAGAGCAGCGCGGTAGCAAATATTGATGATGTTGTTCATTATGTTTTTGATCATTATACGGCAGAAAAATGGTTGCGCTTTAAGCTCCTTGGTTTTAGCGATGAGCAGCTTGCCAGCATTTGCTTAGCTTCGCGTTTTAAAGAGGCATTTTCATGGTCCGATGCCCTCATTAAGAAGGCTTCTTTGGTGATTCGCGCTTTGCGCAAGGATAAGGGCGTGACACCGGTCGTCAAAAAAATCGACACGACAGCGGGAGAGTACCCCTCACCCTCAAATTATCTTTATTTAACGTACGGGGGAACAGTTCACGATGAGCTAACTCCCCTGCCGCCCAAGCCGACCGCAATAATTCTCGGGTGTGGTCCTTACCGAATTGGTACGAGTGTTGAGTTTGATTGGTGTGCCGTGGGTGCGAGTCAAACGCTTAGGAAAAATTCTTGGAACAGCGTCATTATTAATTGCAATCCTGAAACAGTTTCTACCGACTACAACACCTCAGATAAACTCTATTTTGAAGAAATTAGCTTGGAGCGGGTCCTAGATATTTATGAACTAGAATCACCGCAGGGCATCATTGCCTCAATGGGAGGTCAGACACCCAATAAGTTGGTTATTTCACTTGCTGAAGCAGGCGTGAAGCTTTTGGGTCATAGTCCCGCTAGTGTCGATGGAGCTGAAGATAGGAATAAATTTTCTGCGTTGCTTGACCAGCTAGGCATAAGTCAGCCACGTTGGATAAACGCCGTTAACAAAGATGAAATTGAAGATTTCACTAATCTCGTTGGTTTTCCCGTGTTGGTGCGTCCCAGTTACGTTCTTTCCGGAGCTGCGATGCGTGTCGCTTATGACAAGGTGTCTTTAGCGAATTTTTTGGATGCGGCGGCAAAAATATCTAGCGATCATCCCGTAGTAATCAGTGAGTTTGTAGAAGGTGCACGGGAAATTGAGTTAGACGGGGTAGCGCATAATGGCAAGATAATTTGTTCTGTCGTCGGCGAACATGTTGAAAATGCTGGTGTTCATTCTGGAGATGCTACTGTCGTGGTTCCCGCTCAAAAATTATATGTTGAAACAGTGCGGCAACTCAAAAAAGCGGCAAGCGCCATAGTCAAAGGGTTGGATCTAAACGGTCCTTTTAACATGCAGTTTTTGGCGCGTTCTAACCATATTATGGTAATAGAATGCAATGCCAGGGCTGCGAGAACCTTTCCGTTTGTTTCTAAAGTGACTGGGCTTGACTTTGCCTCTGTCGCGACTCAGGTCATGATGGGGCGGTCTCCTGGGATTATTAGTCGTAAAGAAGATGAGCTTCCCCATGTTGGCGTCAAAGCGGCGATGTTTAGTTTTACGCGGCTTCCCGGTGTCGATCCTATTTTGGGGGTTGAAATGGCTTCTACCGGTGAGGTTGGGTGCATTGGGCAAAACTTTGAGGAAGCCCTCCTTCTTGCTCTTGAGTCAACGCATATTGTGGGGCCGAAAAAAGGGCTGCTCGTAAGTGCGGGTCCAGAGGCGGCAAAATTAAAATTTGTTCCGGTTGCTAAAAGTTTGCAAAAAAATAATGTTCCGATTTATGCGACGCCAGGAACCGCGGCATTTTTTGAGGAGCATGGCGTTGCCGTCGTCTCTGTGGGATGGCCTGATGAGCCTGGTTTAAATGTGATGGAATTAATTCGTTCGGGGAAGGTTGATTTTGTCATCAATATCCCAAAAAACTCAAAACGCAGAGAACTTACCGCTGGGATGCAAATTAGACAAACTGCTATTAATTATGGCTGCTCCCTGATGACCAATATGGAAAAAGTCTTAAGCTTTTTTAGCGCTCTCGAAAATACCTCCGCTAAGCATTATGGTGAGGGCCTTATTTCATTACCTCCCATGATTTGAACCGACTTTTATTAGAATTCATTATGATGGCATTAAATTTTGCGGATAAAAGCGCTACTATCAGCCTCACAAGAGGCTGTATGCTCCTCAATTTGAGGGAAGTGGAATCTATAGCAAAAAAAACACCTGCGGTGAAGCAGGTGCTGATTGTTGAAGAGAATTAATTATGCGTTTACGCTAAATCATTTGCCCACCATTTTTACTTTTTGAGTACAACAAAAAAGTATCCGTCTCCTCGTTTTACGCGTAGCGTCACCCGACTAGAGCTTTTCAAAATCTTCCAAAAATCATTTGGTGTTTTTATGATAGCGTTATTGACGCTTACGATCACATCGGATGGTTGAAGATCAGCGCGATTTGCGGGAGATTTGGGGTTGTTATCGATATTGGTAATAACAACACCAAGCCCACTATCATTGGGGGCAACAGAAAAACCATAGTCTTTATCGACTTCAGCATCAGATTTGCTGCTGGTGGTGATTTTGCTAGGAGATCCCGGAAAGTGCCCAATTTTTACTTTGAAGGTTCTTTTTTTGCCACTGCGAAAAACGGTGAGATTGGCTTCTGAATTTGGGGGCATAAGACCAATTTCATTGATCAAGTCTGAAGTGTCTGGCGTTTCCTTGCCATTGACAGCTATAACGACATCTCCTGGTTGTAAGCCAGCTTTTTCAGCAGGCCCTGCTTTTACGACATCTGCGACAAGAGAGCCGGTCACCCCTTTGGGAAGATCAAAGCTTTTGGCGAGATTGGGATCAAGTGGCTGAAGATTGACGCCGATATAGCCGCGTTCCACTTTTCCTTTTGTTGCCAACTGCTCTGCTATAGAACGTACCAAATTTGAAGGCACAGCAAATCCGATACCCGCATAACCGCCGCTTTTAGAGAAGATAGCAGAGTTCATCCCAATGACATGACCATTGGTATTGAGGAGAGGGCCACCAGAGTTGCCTGGATTAATCGCAGCATCGGTTTGTAAGAAATTGCCCAGGCGAGTAATATTAAGATTGCCGCGCCCTTTAGCGGAAATGATCCCGAGAGAAGCGCTTGCTTCTAAGCCAAAAGGTGCGCCAAGAGCGATAACGATATCACCGGTGTCAACTTCGTCTGAATTGGCGAGGCTGAGCTCAGAAAGTCCTGTTTTATCGTAGTTTTTGTCGTTGATTTGGACAACCGCGACATCAGTGTTTTCATCTTGACCTATAACTTTGGCATCATAGCTTTGGCCATTGGCGAGCTTTAATGTGATTTCGTCAGCACCATCAATCACGTGATTATTGGTAATGATATAACCTTTTTCTAAATCCACTATGAAGCCAGAGCCGAGACCCGCAGAGCGTTTTTCTTGCTGTGGGTGGCCTCGCTCTCTTAGGCTAGGGGGGCCTCCACGATTGTCAAAGCGATCACCAAAGAAAAACTCAAAAGGATCAACATATTGGACGGTTTTGGCGATAGAGACAAAAACAATACCCGTGCTGGCTTTCTGTGAGAGGGCAGATACTCCTTTAGATATAGCATTGAGTTGCGATACTTCTGAGGAATTTACGAGGGGATCTTTAGCATCAGGAAAGCTATAAGACAATGCCAACTGAGGGTTTGCCAATAAAGCAATTTGACTAGAAAACAAGAAAACGTTGAGATGGTGCGGTAAGAATTCCATAGGTCACTCCAATAAAAAATGGGTCGGATAATTTATCTTGCGAACAATCAAATAAAATTAATTCGTCCCTTAAACTCGTTTGCCAAAACTAAACTAATTTAAATTAAAATATGCTAAAGGCAAGGCGGGTTTTTTTTGAGACTATCTAAAAAACGGTGCTTTTTTTTGTAATGATCGGAGGCTTTCTGAAAATATACACACACACGTTTCCTTGGCAAATGGGTTTTTTAAAAATTCAAACCACCGATGATGAGATTATAAGTATATATTTTTTAACACAAAAAGCCTACTTTGAAAAAATGGATCTGGATGAGCTGCTGGCTCCCTTCCTATCTGAGGCAAAAAAGCAGATTTTGGAGTATTTAGCAGGAGAGCGAACTGAGTTTGACCTAAAGATTAAATTACAGGGCAGCCCATTTTCGCTCAAGGTCTGGCACTGTCTAAAGCAAATACCTTTCGGCACTACAGTAGGCTACGGTGAAATCGCAAGGGCGTTAGGGGGGACCGCCTATTCTCGTGCGGTTGGTAGAGCTTGCGGCCTCAACCCCATACCAATAGTGATCCCGTGTCACCGGGTTATTGGGGCGGAGGGAAAATTGGGAGGGTTTTCTGGGGGCTTAGGCATAAAATCGTATCTTTTGAAACATGAAAAGAGTCATCTAAGCGAAGTGTTAGTAGGGGAATCGCAGGGCTTAGCGTTTTCGCGTTTGCCGTCGTCTGAAATTTAAGGAAATGTATCTTGATAAAATTAGTTTTTTTGATTATTTTCGTACCTTAAGTTTTCCTCAGGAGAGATGGCCGAGTGGCTGAAGGCGCACGCTTGGAAAGCGTGTTTATCTTAACCGGTAACGTGGGTTCGAATCCCACTCTCTCCGCCATGAATTCAATAGCTTATCCGATATTTTTTAGCCAAAAACCGGGAAAAGGATTGAAGATTCTTTTAGGTCCTCGCTTTCCAATCCGATATGGGTTTGTCTCATATTTGGAAGGAAAGAAATATGGCAAGAGCTGGCTAGACATGCTGACGAGAAGGTTACTTTTTTAAGGTTGTCACATGTAAACGGGCTAGGGAATATATCGCCACAATTCTGTACCATTGCTTCCGTCGTCAGCTTTGAAATAAAGTACACTGTTCATTACTTTAAGACTCGAAGGATAAGAACCCATAGAACTATTAATATCATTAACCATAGTGGCATTGGTGCCATCATACTTCCATAGTTCAGAACCATGGGTGCCATCGTTTGCCGAGAAATAGATGACATTATTTAGCGCGGTTAAATTACCCGGGTATGAACCCCCTACTCCACTAACTATGTCAGCGGCCAACGATGGGGCATTAGTTCCATCATACTTCCAAAGTTCATAACCGTTAACACCATCGTCTGCCCCAAAATAGAGAATATTGTTACTTACGACAAGGTATGTAGGTGACGAATTCGCAGCTCCAGTTTTAATATCAGCAACCAGCGAAGCCGTTGTCCCATCAAATTTCCACAATTCTTCACCCGTAACTCCATCATTAGCTTGAAAATAAAGGGAGCCGTTCATAACGACCGGCCAGGCTAGGTAGGAGCTGCCTCCGCCGCTGACGATATCTGCTGCAATTGAAGGAGCATTTGTTCCGTCGTACTTACAAAGCTCAGAGCCGGTTGCTGGAGTGTAGCAGCGAAAATATAGAACATCATTCATCACGATAAATTGATCAATAGAAGAACCATCAATTCCCGGATTAATATCTGCGACCATAGAGGGAGTATTTGTCCCGTCAAACTTCCAGAGTTCGTCACCAGCTGTATTATCGCTTGCGTGAAAATAGAGAACACCATTCATGACGATTAGGCCACTTGGATTTGAACTATCCATGCCAACATTATTTATGTCGGCTACCATGGAAGGGGCATTAGTGCCATCATATTTCCAAAGCTCAATGCCATGGGAGCCATCATCAGCTTGAAAATAAAGCACGTTATTCATCACGGTTAAATATAGGGGACTTGAATCACCAGAACCGGCATTGATATCAGCGACCATAGAAGGGGTGTTAGTACCATCGTATTTCCAAAGCTCAACCCCGTTTGTACCATCATCAGCCCGAAAATAAAGAACGTTATTCATCACAGAAAGGTTTGTAGGGTTCGAACTACCAGCCCCACCCTTAATGTCATAAACCATGTCAAGTGAAAGCACGCCATTTACAGAAACAGTACAGTCGCCGGTAATTGCTCCAGATGTATAATCATTTCCACTCCAAGAACCAAAGGGGCAGGTACCCCCTACAGCATTCGGTATACTATACTCTGCATGTGGTGTAACCGTTATAGTAAAAGAATTGCCGGAATCTATGATTTGATTACTGCTTGGGGCTATCGTTACGTCATTGGCGCTGGGTGTCACCACATAGCTATTTAATATTGCGCTAAAGCTTACAGAACAATTGGCGGTAATCGCCCCTGTTGTGTATGTGCTGCCGTTCCAAGAGCCGATTGGGCACGTGCCACCGACACTATCGGATAAAGAGTGTTCTGTGTTTGCTGTTACGGTATAAGACTGTAAAGTGCCATAAGCAACGCTTATATTGTTACTTGGCGTATAGCTAACGTTGACTCCGCTAGCGCTTATGGCGAAGCCATTAATGGCCGCGCTAAAGGTGATGGAGCAGTCCTCGATAATTGCTCCCGTTGTATAACTATTGTCACTCCAAGTGCCCGCAGGGCAAGAACCGCCAACTGTATTTGACCGAGTGTGTCCTAAATTGGGTGTTACTATATATGTTTGAACGGATCCATGAGAGATGGTTTGGCTAGCATTGGGAGTAAAAGTCACATTAGTTCCACTGGAACTCAAGGTGTAGGTTTTTATTGAAGCGCTAAAGCTAATAGAGCAGTCTGCCGTAATAGCACCCGTTGTGTATATGTTGTCACTCCATGACCCGGTTGGGCAGGTTCCGTTAACGGTGCTAGAAGTAGTATAGCCGGTATCAGCTGTTACCGTAAAAATAAAATTAGAATTTTCTGTTACTTCCTGATTTTCACTTGGAGTGATAGTGACATTGTCGGCTGGTATAACACTGACAACAAATTTGCTCGTGCTTGGATTTGTACCGTCATCCGGCCCAGTAGTTGTTTCTTCTGTAGTTGTGACGCCGGTGTTAGGTCCATTTGCGTTTGTTTGGTCTACACAATTCGTAGCAAAAAAAAGCAAAGTTCCCATCACAGGAATTGTTAGCTTAGCTTTTTTTTGTTGATCAATCATCTGCATCATTTCTAAACATTCCTTAAGCAAAATTAACAGCAACCGAATTGATTGTGATTCGGAATATTTAATGTGCACCTTTAAGAAAAAAATGTAATCAAAATAACCCTCTATGGTTAGTTGGCGCTGTAGTAGGATAAAAATAAAACATATTATTGAGTTTTTTATAGGAAGCCAAAAACAATAATTTTCCCGATGAGCAAATTCCTAAAGCCAAACAACTTAACACAAGATTTTTTATATCAACTTAAATAAACTCAGGAGCACCCAGGGGCCATATCTGGGAACCAAGGGAACTTCGATCAGCCCACTGAAATCATTAAACTGCTTCGTTTTGATCTGTGTCCCAATCTGGGAAAAGCAGCACTGCCGGATGAACCCTTAATGCACGGGCTAGCATCTTCTCGAGCTCAACACCAAGCGACACTTTGCCGTTTTCAATTCCAGAAAAGTAGCTTGACTCAAACTAGATCCCATGTTCCTAAGCAGCAAATCCTATTTTTAAACCCAATGCCTTAGTAACTTTGTAAAGTGTGGCAAAATTGGGGTTGCCATCTTTATTGAATGCTTTATAAATTGTATCTCGTTTGGTTTTTGAATTTTCGGCTATTTTTAAAACCCCGTGATGTTTAATGATACGTCCAATGGCATCCATAATGATGCCAGTTGCTTCTTCCTCAGTAAGTTCTTCGTCTGAATAGCAATCGTCTATAAGGGCATTTAGGTAGTCCCGAATTTTTTTGGGTGTACTTAGTTTCCTCATTAACAGATCGTCATAGGATTTTTTCATTTTTACCTCCTAACATTTTCTTTTGCGCATATCTTTATTTGGCTTTGCGAGGTTTTTATATTCATTCCATAACGTACTCGCTAATTTAATATCTTGCTTTTGAGTCTTTTTATTGCCCCCTGCTAACAACAAAATAATATCCTTACCATCGTATTGAAAATACACTCGAAATCCGGGCCCAATTGACTTATCACGCATTTCATAAACATCATTGACAGCTTCAATATTCTTAGCTAAACCTTTACAGGCTTTTCTGATCATTAAATCAACTTTTGACACCGATCTCATATCTAATTTTTGAAACCAACTTTCGAAGGGGCTATCACCCAATTCATTGCAGTAAACAAATGCTCTTCTCTCATGACTTGATCTAGCCATATAAACCTCTGTCGGATTTTATTATACAATTATTGAATAAAAAACAATACATAAGTTATAACCTTCTATTTATTAGGCATTATATTGATTTAATCGGTGTATATTTAATTATATGGAATTATTTTGAGCGTAATTTCTCTCATAGAATTTATATCGCCACGATTTAACACCGATTTAACACTGATTTAACATTAACAGACAAAACCGCCCAAAATTCCACAAAACAGAACAAAAGTCATGGAGTGACAACCATTTAAATTGTTGAGTAAATTATTGAAATGATAGAAATAAAAATTATCATCTTGATCGCTTGGAAAGCGTGTTTATCTTAACCGGTAACTGCTGGTAATGATTTTTGGGTAAGGGGCAGGTGGAGTGAATGATTTACTGGCTGATGTCTGTTCAGCCTTGTGATCAAAGCATCTTGTTATGGCCTAGTCTCGATAAATCCACTTTTAATAATGTTTCATCCCCTACTTCGTGGGAATCAGAGCTATGTTCCTTAGCCGTGAGGGATATGGTTTGTCCCCAAGGTTCATTTTGCTCAAAGCCATGGGGACGAAAAATAATACGGTAATTCCTTAGTAGTACTGGCAATAAAAGTTCTCGGTCTCAGGCTTCTGTGTAAAGGATAATGCAGGGATAGGCGTGGAAAGGTTGCTCAGGTCAACGGCTTTAATACCAACAGTTGAAATGGCATAGACAAAGTCATCAGCGAAAATACTACGCTGAATTGCCGCGCTATTAATCCAGGCATAAGGGGCACATGGTGACGCCGCGTCTACGTTCATTTCGCTCATTGTGACGGAGCCACTATCATTTATACCATTTTCAGCATCAATAGATAATATGCGCAGATTGCTGATATAGCGTGAAGTCGTATAAGAACTAACAGGTAACGCGAGGAGTTTGTGTGATGGATACCAGGTAAAGGCTTTGTGATCCCACTGAGCTTCACTTGAACTTCCGGGTATTTCAAATTTATCGACTTCTTGAGGGCTTTTCATGTTACTAACATCAAAAAGAGAGATTTTTAAGCCCCAATTTTCACTCACGCCCACCCCGATAATATGATGATCATCAATCATATGCAGGTAGCTTGAAAATCCAGGAATAACGAGTCCTCCGACAACGCTGGGCTTTGTGGGATCGCTGAGGTCTAAGGTAAAAAGCGGATCGGTATTTCGAAAGGTTACCACAAATCCGCGCTCATTAAAAAAACGGACGCTTTGAATTCGCTCATCTTCACCCATTTTTTCTGATGTCCCAATTACCACCAAGTTGTGATTGGCATCACTCTTAAGAATGGTTACCTGCGAATATTGATTCCTAGAAAAGCGTTGCCATGGCATAAGCTCGGCGTCATCAAGTGAGACTAATTTGTTGACAGTGCTTGCAATACGTAAATTTCCACGATATTCATCCATGGCAAATTGGTTAATGATAGTTCCGTCGATTTTGCCGCTGCCGACATAGCGGGAGCTTTCAGTGCCAGCGATATTCATTTGATGAACATAGGTAGCATCAGTATCTTGTTCCCAAGAAAACCAGTTCCAAAAAGGGGTTGTTATGTAGAGGTTTTCTTTTGAGGCATAAATGATGTTTGAGTATGCAAGCAACGAGGTTAGATCAAAGGTGCCACTTTCGATATTTATCGTTGCGATTTGAGTTAAACCAAGCTCTGCAGGAACCGAAGGTGCATGAATTTTTCGGCAATCGCCAAAATCTACAAGAGCCTTCTTTTCACTTATGCTATTTCCATAAGAGTACCAATATCCTGAGTTGAATAAATCTTCCATGTGAAGAGCCTTGATGGCCTCTTCATTCTTCGCCATGGCGTCTATGACGGCGGAATCAAATTCTTTTTCGCTTAAAAGAATATAATTTGCCTGAGATGCTTTTGATGGGACCGCTCTTTTTTGGTAGGTATCAATATAAGTGACAAGATCCGTCCTATAATAGTCGAGATAGCTTTGCGTCACGATTCTTATGGAACTTCCAACGCGGCGGATATTATTATAGATCCCACTTAGAGCATAAGTATTTTTTAAAACAGGTTGAGCAGGATTTTCAATGTTATAAATTTGTACGATATTTTTGGAAACATCATATTGTTGATAGGAGCAGAAATACCCATAGTTTTGTTCCATCCTGAAGTTTTCGTTCTTGCAGCGCTTATCTTCTTCAAAATTAGGATGTGCTAAAACAATTAAATCTTTCTCCGCTAGCAAGAGTGTGTGCGCCTGCGCTTCCGTTGAGATGACGCTCACTTCTGACATCTGATCTGCGGGCCAGCTTTTGACTATGTGCACCTCCCCCTGGCTAATAGTATAAATGTAGGTCCCATCATTTTTTAGGATATCCCCTTCCTCAACACCTTCAACTTGATTATTGGTGGTAGTAAAATCGCTGGGGCCATTATTTTGATCGCTGGCTCCGGATTTTTCCTGCGCACTCGCGGTACTCGCTTCAGGGGCGTTATCTCCCATGGGCGAATATTGGTTAGGGTTTCTTAGGCTTTGCATGTACCACATTTTTTGCTGTGCAAAGCTCGCTTCTAGGGATTCGAGTATGCGTTCTTTAATATAGGTTTCGGCTTCCTGACAATTGTTAAAGCCAAATAAATCTCCTTTAATAGCGGGGTGATGCTTGGGGTTCCTGCGGTGTTTGCCATAGTATTTGATGCCCCCCACGGTTTCGAGCATATAATTGGCGCCGCTTGTAGTGATGTTTTCTCTATTATCTTTATTTGTCCCAATAGTCTTTTCTACTTGACTACAAGATGAGCAACAAATAATGGAGATTGTTAGGGCTAACAAAAGTGAGTTATTGATGGTTTTCATTGTGAGCTCCTTAAGATTTTGATCGGCACCAATTTACGTCCTGAGTCATTATCGGACTAAAAGCTTAAAAAATCAGGGGGCAAGGGCAATAAACCGTATTCTCGCGTATACTAGACCACTGATAGTCGCTACTTAGCGGAGTTGGATTTAATGAATTATTTATATTGATTTTTAAGTGCAATAGAAAAATTTTCTCTCGTCCTGCATCTGATCTTTCTGGTTGTTAACTGGTAGGCAAGGTCTACTAGGTCCAAGTCCGGATCAATTTATGACATTCAAATAACGCCCATGACTCCATGCAAAATCAGTAATTCTACTGTAGTCAAAGTAATATTGAGATTTAGCAGCATTTACATAGTTGCTAATTCTAGGTATTGATTCATTCAAAGGCATCATGAGTTAAATGTCTGGATCATGGTGTTTCTCAGGTGAAAACTCCATTTGTCTATGCTACGGCACAATTTGCTGCGCTATTGATTTGGAGGACTTTATAATCACTTTGTCAAAATTTTATACAAAAGCCGCTTTCAATAAATCTGTGCTAAGCTGATATCATTACAAAATATCTTATATCCACATGGCATAAAAATTGAAGCAAATAGGCATTAAATAACAATACATTTCTAAAATTTCTGTTGAGGGGAATGACCTATGAAGATGAAGACCCAATTTTTTTTATTGTCTTATTTATTTGCCGCATGTGGATCTAATAGCAATAATTCAGCGGTTAAAAACCCTATCATGACGAGTTATGTTGAATGGAGTTGTGAAAAAGTTGAATACAACCGAGGTTTTGTTAAATTATCAAAACGAGGGGCTTCTGATTTTAGTATCCAAGTTTCCCCCTATCCTCATGTCAAAAATAGCTTTTGCAAAGTTAGCGAAACCGATAATGTTGTAGAGTGTCAATATACACGACGCTTTACATATTCTCTCGGGGCTGGGTACACTGATAGTATATTCAATTTAAAATTTTTCTTTAACGATGGCCCTAAGCTTCTTGAGTCTGATGTGAGTAAAGTTTTAGTAGGTATCACAAGGGATGACCATTCTAAGCATCTTGCGGCGGTTACTAACAATATATGGGAAAAAATATTTCCACCTGAAGATAGTGAGGTAGGAAAAGAATTTTTCTGTCAGAGGTTATAGTAGACTAGGGCGCATGGAAGGGTGAGAAAATTATTGCTACAATCTATAGGGTCGGCACTCAACAACATGAAAAATAATGGCTTTTTCATTAATTCTTATTCGGTGGTGCGCTAGTAGAAAATCTCAGCAGTCATACTTTTATAAAAAACCAAAGCAGCGAAACAGGTGTTCCGCTGCTTTGGTAATAAAAAGAATATCTTGAGTAGTTAAAAATATTAGCGCTTAGAAAACTGGAAGCGCTTTCTTGCACCAGGCTGACCTGGAAGTTTTCTTTCTTTTCGTCTAGCGTCACGGGTCAGGAGACCTTTGTCTTTAAGGACTTTACGGTTCATCGCATCGACTTCAAGTAGAGCGCGAGAAATCGCATGTCTAATGGCACCAGCTTGACCTGAAAAGCCGCCTCCCTTGACATTGACTTTAATATCAAATTTACCATCATTGGCAGTGAGCTCTAATGGCTGCATGACCACCATGCGAGATGTAGGTCGCCATAGATAATCTTCAATGGTCTTATCGTTAATTATAATTTTGCCTTTGCCAGGAGACATCCAAATACGTGCAATTGCAGTTTTTCGTTTTCCCACTGTATGAATGGCACTTTTTTTCGCCATTGTTTTAAACTCCCTTAAAAAATATTTAATTCACACGGATTTATCAGCTCGTAACCATAAAAAATCCTGACTGACTAAGCTTGCTCACCTAAACGTCCCATAAACGGTTTTGGTTTTTGTGGGGCATGGGTGTGTTCCGCACCAGGAAACACGCGCAAGCAACTAAGAACTTGCGAAGCCAATTTATTTTTAGGCAACATTCCCTTTACGGCTGCCATCAGCAAACGCTCAGGGTGACTATTTAAAATCACTTCAGCGCTGCGTGCCTTAATGCCGCCAATAAAGCGCGTATGATGATAATAAATCTTATCTTTCATTTTGTTGCCCGATAGCTTGATTTTAGAAGCGTTGATAACAATCACATGATCACCGCAATCAATGTATGGAGTGAACGTTGGCTTGTGTTTGCCACGCAGAACACGAGCAACCTCGGTTGCAAGACGTCCAAGCGTTTGATCGGTAGCATCAACTACGAGCCACTCTTTCTTAATATCAGCCGGTTTTACACTAAACGTTTTCATGAAAAAAATCCTTCAGATAGAAACAACATAGTAGGGAAAGGAGAATACAATCTCTTTGGACAATCGTCAAGCTCCTTATGATATATGTTCTAGAAACCTATAAGTCCCGGAGCCCTAGGACAGGGGATCGTATCCCTAATATTGCCTATCCCCGTAATATATTGAACTAAACGCTCAAAGCCCAAACCAAAACCGGCATGGGGACAAGAACCAAAACGCCGCAAATCCAGGTACCATTCCAATTTTTCTGGTTGGATGCCCATTTCTTTCATCCTTTGCACCAGTATATCCAAACGATCCTCTCTCTGGCTACCCCCAATTAATTCGCCAACGCCTGGTACCAAAACATCCATGGCTGCGACTGTTCGCTCGTCCGAGTTGACTTTCATGTAAAACGCTTTGATGTTTTTAGGATAATCAGTGACAATCACTGGGGATTTGAAGATTTTTTCGGTCAAAAAACGCTCATGTTCTGACTGCATATCTGTTCCCCAATCGATGGGGAACTCAAATTTGTGGCCTGATTTTTTAAGCTCTTCAATAGCCTCTGTATAGGTGATGCGAGCAAAAGGGGTCTGAGAAAGCTTTTGCAAATTTTCAAGGGAGCTTTCACCATAATGTTTGGCTAAAAAATTAATTTCATCAGGGTTTTCCTTAATAACACCTGCGCACAAATACCGGAAAAAATCTTCGGCAAGATTCATATCATCCTGCAAATCAGCAAAAGCCATTTCTGGTTCAATCATCCAGAATTCCGCGAGATGCCGCGTAGTGTTTGAATTTTCTGCTCTGAATGTTGGGCCAAATGTGTAAATATTGCCGAGACCGAGCGCTAAAAATTCGCCTTCTAGTTGACCACTAACGGTCAAATGAGCTTTTTCTTTAAAAAAATCCTGAGAAAAATCAATCTCACCATTTTCTTTATTTTTGGGCATGTTTTTAAGATCGAGCGTTGTGACTTGGAAGAGTTCACCGGCGCCTTCACAATCGTTCGCTGTGATGATTGGGGTGTGTGCCCATAAAAAATTTCGCTCCTGGAAAAACCTATGCACCAAATAAGATAATGTATTACGGACACGATATACCGCACCGAAGGTATTTGTTCGCCCTCTCAAATGAGCAATTTCACGCAAAAACTCTAAGGTATGGCCTTTTTTTTGCAGGGGATAAGAAGCATCGGCAGAGCCTAAAACAATGATTTGAGAAGCTACAAGCTCAAGGGACTGACCCTTGCCTTGAGACCTTTTTAAGGTACCCTCTACTCGAATCGAAGCGCCTGTGCCCGCTTGGTTTAAGTCTTCAGAGCCAGGAATACCCGAGTCTGCGATGATCTGGAGGTCTGCTTGACTCGAACCATCGTTGATGATGATAAACGAAAAAGCCTTGGATTCGCGCTTTGTTTTTATCCATCCGGCAACAGTAACAGCTTGTCCTTCTTCGCCTCTGGCCTGTATGTTTTTAATGAGATCGCGCTGCACAAATTTCTCCCCTATTTACCGGTGTATTTCTAGCCTAAAAACAACCTTTTTATTTTTTTCAAGGTCAGTATCAGAGATGTCTACTAAATTAAGATAGGCGTAGATAATCGAATATTCAATGCTAATATTTACTCAGTAAAAGAAAAGGCATTATAGGATTTGCAAACTAAGTCTGCTCCCCTCTAGCCAGCGAAATGTGATTTCTATGGAGTTCTCGCCAACGAAGAATATTTAATGTCCCATTTTCGGAAAGTACGTCGGATTTTTCATCATAACCTTCATAAAACGCCTCCAAAGTCTCGTAGGCAACTTTGACCCAATTGAATTTTGCGGCTTGCTCTAACCCCAAAACGCGCATTTTTTGGGCCAATTCAGGTGAGCTTAAGATACTTTCCATGGCACTACTTAAGGCATCGCCATCAAACGGATCGATTTTTATCGCCGCATCGCCAACAACTTCAGGAAGTGATGAGGTCGTGCTAGTAATGACCGGGGTTCCTGATGACATAGCTTCCAAGGGAGGTAAGCCAAAACCTTCGTAAATACTGGGGTACGCGACTAATTTCGCTGCTTGATAAAAAATACGCAAATCCGCATCGGGTACAAATCCCTTAAAAACAATATCCTCTTTATACCGCTCGATATGCAGGCCAGTGCTGGCAAAAAGGGGATTTTCGCAGCCAATAAGTACCAATTTAATTTTCATATCGGGTCTACGGTCGCGGAGTTTTTCAAAGGCATACAATAAAGTTTTTAGGTTTTTTCTCGGTTCAAGTGATCCAACATAGAGGACATACGGGCTGTCGGGGAGGATATGACGATTGTTCTCTAAAAGTATGGAATTCTCCTCCAATTTGGAGTCCTGAGAAAAAATACTATCCACGGCCAAATAGGCAACGCGAATTTTGTCAACATCGGTGCCAAAATACTGGAGAAGGTCATTTTTGGAGTTGTTGCTATTGGTAATAATCTTGTCTGCTCTGCGCGTTAATTTGGGAAGCAGAAAATTGTATAAGGTGCGAAAGGCAAAGCTATACCACTGAGGGTTGACGACAAAGCAAAGATCATGAACAAAAATAACTGATTTGCCTTTGTAGAGGAGTGGCGCCATATTGGCGGGAGAATAGAGTATATGGATGCCATTTTTTTTAGCGAGGCGCGGTAAATGGAATTGTTCCCAGATATGATTGCGAAAATTTTCCCCAGATTTGAGTTCTGATGTGATGATTTTGACATGAGGGAGTTGCCAGTCTTTATTGTCAATTTGTTCTGTACTGGAAAAAATTATGTACTCATTGTCTCGGTCAATGCGGATTAACGTTTTAATGAGATTATAAGCAGCTCTTTGCACGCCAGTTTTTTGCGCTACTAAGAAACGACCATTAATACCAATTCGCATAAATTCTTCCTTTTAATTTCTCAGTGCGTGGACTTTCCGTTTGTTTGCATTCATTTCATAGGACAATTTATAGTATTCATACACACTGCTGGCCATTGTATGCCAGGAATATTTTTTGACCTGGAGAAAACCCTTTGCAATCAATACACTGCGCAGCTCTGTATCCTTAACACCACGCTCAAGGCTCCTGGCAATTTCTTCGTAGTGATAGGGGTCGGCATAAATACCCGCATCACCCACCACCTCTGGTAGACTAGACGACTGTGCTACGACAACAGGAATGCCGCAGGCCATAGCTTCGAGCGGAGGGAGGCCAAAGCCTTCATAGGTAGAGGGATAGACAAAGAGTGTCGAAAGTGAATACACAGCGGGAAGATGGGCTTCTGAAATATAACGGGTGAAATGAATCATATGTTTTTTGCCTAAATTTCCAGCAATTTCGATCATCATAGGGTCAACAGGGCAGGCAAGCACCAGCGGTTCGTCTATATCGGCCAAACAGTATGCGCGAATGAGTTGGTGTATATTTTTGTGGGGCTTGCTATTAGAAACGCAAAGTATAAAACGATCAGGGAGTTGGTAGATATCCTTCACATAAGAAAGTGTTTCGGTATCGGTAATAGGTTTAAAATACTGGGCTACACCATTGTAGGCGACTTTGATTTTTTCTGATTCTAAACCAAGATAACGAATAATTTCCCCTTTACTAAATTCACTTACCGTAAAAATCAGAGATGACTTATTGATGCATTCTTTAACCAAGGTTTTATAATAAATCTGATGAAACGGCGTATAATACTGAGGAAGACCCATGTGATTTAGGTCATGAATAGTCATAACCATGGCAGATGGGCATAGGAGAGGCGCAATAAAAGATGGGGCATGGAAAACATCGATTTTAAGTTGCTTAATGAGCCGTGGCAGTTCTATTTGTTCCCCAATGCTAATCCAATTTGATTTTACGGAAACTAGAGTCACATTTTTGGGCCATGACATTTGGGTTAGCGGGCTTTCGCTACTAATAAAAATGTAGATTTCATCGCTAATGGGGGCTTCTTGAAACCAATGGAGAAGCTCGACAACATAGCGAGCAATACCATGCATAGAATGGGTTTTCACCATCCGGGCATCTATAGCAATTTTCATCAACTTTGCTCCAGTGACTCAATTTTAAGCAGTCATTATTGCGCGAAAACAAAAAAAAATAAATGGTAAAGGGGTAAGTTATTAGTTGGTGGCGAGGGTGAGAATCGAACCCACGACCTCAGGGTTATGAATCCTGTGCTCTAACCGACTGAGCTACCTCGCCATAAAAACTTGAAACACTACTCGTAAGCTTAATTATAATATTTGTCAATGTAAAATTATTTTTTTAACTTTACCTTTGATGATGGCTTCCTTGAGGCAATTAAATCAAAAGCGATTCTTTGTGGATCGGGATATTGATTGTCCTCTTTATTAAAACCTAGCATCATGACTTCGCCCCTCTGGTTGGGGTGCACTCTGCCATAAATTATTTTTTCATTTTTGGGTCCCCGTAGCATAAAATCACCAGTTAAAAAATCATAATACCCTTTTTTACTGGTCATGATTTCTTTATTTTGTTCTCCGTTTAAGGTTCCCCAGAGAGTTAATGCCACTGAGTTCCCTAACCCCTCGCTGAGAACAGCAGCAGGATCTAGCTGCAAAACTCCCGCCGGTAACTTAAGCGCTCCCTTAAAACTACCCAGAAAATTATCCACGGCCAAAGATTTTGGGACCCACAAATGATCTTTAGAATAGAGGACATCACCAATAAATCCAAAAGATTTTGCATACCATTTGCCCCAAATGAGGTCGTCATTTGCCTGGGTTATCGTGAAAAAAAAGTCGCTATCGGCATCTTCAAATACGAGGTCGGCAGGATTTGATGCTGGTCTGCCCCGAATCTTTTGCACGAGATGCAATCCTTTTTGGGGATTTCCTAAAAAGAAATTGGCGACCAGACCCGATAATCCAGGAGTCTCATCTTGAAGAACTTTATTATTTTCTTCAAAAAAAATGCGACTAATTTGCCAGATGCCCCGGTCTCGGTGGTATAAGTATCCAAAATACTGACCAGTCAGAGTCTGTGATGCTGTGCAAATGTTTCGATTCTCTTTGCCGGGTATCACCGGAACAGGCTTTTCTATGTCGCTTGGCATGGCATATTGCTTAACAGATCTATTTTTTTGAAAATTACATTGATGGCAGGTGATCTGCGAACTCTCCATGGTGCAAGCCTCGTTTTTGCCGTCCATAAACACAAGATTTAGGCGACCAGTAAGAGGATCCCAACTGCTATTTCGTATCTGTCTTTTGATTTTACTGCTTGCATTTGCTGATTCATAGGAAAGTTCACCGTCAATTTTATAAAGTTCCGCAAACGTCCCATTACCTTTTAGGGATATGGGCCAACGACTCAAATGCAAATGCATTTTGCTTATCCCATTTTCCTCGCAGCTCCCGGTATACGAACCTTCGGCATCGTCTAAGAGAGCAAACGTGGCCAAAGCTCGCGCTTGATCTTCATCACCTTTTTGAAGATTTTGTTTAAATAAAATTTTCAGTTGTCCCAATTCTTGACCGAGGTATTTTATGGTGCCCGCAATAAGGGAGTCTTTGACGCCAAAATCAGAGAGAATAAGGAGATTCTCAGGTAGATTTTCTACGACAAAAGATCCATTAACCGGGTTCATCGCTAACTTGGGGATGTAAATTGTCATAAACTCTGTGCTTTGCCAGTGACCTAAACTCATCCGTAAAATGGCGCGTGATACCCACTGCTCCTTAATCCAGGATGTTCCCGTTATATCTAGGCGAGCAAAAAGACTCGAATTTATATTAGGGATATTGACGACACCATAATATGTGCCATCACTGATTTCCGGGTTTGGCACAGTTGGCGGGAGTTCAGATAGTAAACAATTTTGGTCATTCGCTAGATTCAGGGTATGGGGATAAAAATCCTCTGTAAGCGATTCTTTTGTGGTTGGTGCGCTGCTTGTATCTTGAGCAAAGATAGCGGTGCCATGTATAGATCCGCAAATAATTAGCCTTAAAAGCAAATAGGAAGAAATATTTTTTATTCGCATGTTAAGAACCCTCTCAGCAATTATCAAATATAAAAAACTTGAGCTCACCTACTCAAAGTATTTACAAAATGTTGCGGTCAAACTAAGAGCCTAGCTCAATTTTCGGCAGAACCTAGACTCTTCGTTAAATTGGCGATAACTGTGTTGCTCGGCTAGGAAAAATACTCATTTACCCTAATGTAAACTCCGCTTTTCCCCCATCCTCGCGCCTTGTTTTTCCCAATTTAACGTATTAGTACTAGCTCCTGTAACTTTTCTACCTTTCAGCGTGGCTCTAAGCTTTTTCGCCTCGGCACTATTATTCCGATTAGCGGTAACATAAAAAGAAAGAGTGCTTCTCCCGGAACCTGCGTTGTTCCTCGGTCTGATTTTTTTGGCAAGATTATACCGCAACCTGCTAACCCCAAACGCTTTTTAACCTGAGATGATTTGCTCAATTTTTTGGGCTCATTTATGGTGCTGGTTGCTGGCACCTCACCTAGATTGGGTATGGCATTATCACTGCCGTTATTTTGATTTATGATGAGTTGAGAAAGATCCGAGCAGTCATACTTGCTGGTAAATGTCGAGAAGCCGCGTCGATCAAAAGCCTCAAAAATGGCACAGGTATGAGTGTCACCATAAGAGTCGCGATCAGCGAGGAGGAAAGCGACAAAAAAATCTTCAATAAATGCTGAGCCTGGGACAAGTTTTAAGGAATTAAAAACGATTTGCGCTAAAGCTTTACGCTCAAAAAGTCCACTGGCATAAAGATCCCAAAGAGTCGCAGAAATAAGCTGTCCTTGAAAATGAGGTTGATGTCCCCATGATTGGTACGTGCTGTCGCCAAACCTAACGGTATTGTTCCCTGAACGAAGGCAGGCACCCTGTTCGATACAAAACGGCGAATATAATGGGCAGATGGATTCTCCTAAACAACTATCACCGGTTCGAGCAAAAGTAAAAAAATCGGCAAGCCCTTCGTGCAAGGTGAGGGTTTCATAGTTAGACGTGTCGTTTAAATGCTCAAAAATGACATGATGGCTAAATTCATGTGATATGACATCTGCGTCCAAGGTCAAATTCTTTAGGACATACCCATTCCCCTCCCCTACAACAA
>JAUILP010000033.1 GCA_030432875.1 Oligoflexia bacterium
AGCTGCTTTTGCATCGGATAGTCGCAATGCTTACAAAATTGGCCAGGCCGCACTAAGCTGCAACGACGCCGTGTTTCGCCCAGACCCACGATGCCGTCTGAGCTTACGCCTAGGCTGACGAAATCGATTAGGTCCACGCATTAATGTGAGTACAGGCCCTAGGTGTGCGAAAATATTATAGGCTCGAAATCTTCGTGTTAGTCGGCAAATCAAAAGCATTTCCCGGTAGCTCTTTTGTCTCATGATGGGTAAAAACATATTCCGAATAACTATCGGGCATTTGAATAAAAATACCGGTGAGAACTTTTGCTTTACGGTCGATTTTTAAACGAATAAATTTGACGGGATCTTTTTTATCTTTGGGTTTTAACTCCACCGTGGAGATATCTTTATCACCTGTAAACTTAGCCACAGTATAACTTTCTTCTAAGGCATCAAAATTGAGAACAAGACTCATAAGACGGTTGATTTGCCGCCCTTCCTCTGTGCCGATATTAAATTTTACAGCGGATTTATCGACCGGACTGTACTGATATATTTCTTTGCCATCAAAGAGAATTTCTGAATTTTTTTTCACCCAGCGAAATTTATTTGGCTTAGCAAAAATAGCATAACCTTTTGTGGTAAAGTTTTTTCCTCGGATCTTGCGGCTACGTGTATGGCTATAATCGACTTTTAGATTTGAAAACGTGATGAGTTCATTTTGAAGCTGCTTAAACTGGGCAGGTAACGAAGAATCTTTCGCGATTGCCTCCGCATCTTTTTTTTCGGCTTGAGGGGTAGGGCTTGGGCTTGACTTATCTTTTCCGGCGCCAACAAGCGAGACGAGCATAGCGATGGTCAAAAATATCATTCGGTAAAAATTATTTTGTCTTTTCATAATTAAGTCCCTATTTTTTAGCCCTAAGTTTTTTAAAACATATAGACCTGATTTTTTTAATAAAGTCGGCATTATCTTTGCCTTGAATGTATCTAATTTTAGTCTGAAAATCTATTTTTATAAATGAATTTCCTCAATTTAAGGCATTTTCTTGGCGTGAATATAATGATATGTTCCTAAAATAAAAAACAAATTTATATTTTAATGACACAAATTCAAAATCAACATTAAAAATGCGTAAGCGTTTATTTATATAGCGCCCGCTATTCCTACCATGAGAAAGATACGCTCACTTTTCTGGGTACTATTTTGGCCCAGTTCCCAACCCATGGCCACCTGTGTTTTCCATTCGGAGGGTTCACTTAAAATTAAATAATCATGAGCTTTGAAAATTAACTCGTATGCCAAATCGAGTGACTGCCTTTTTTCTAGAGGATTTATAGAATAAGAATTAATTTCTCGCGTATTTTGATAATGGCTACGTAGCGACTGAGATGAAGTAAATTTTACTTTTGCACCTAGGTCGCTTTTTACGGCTAAACCGGCTACATTCGTAGTGGTTTTTTCGCTATTGGCTAAACCTATGCCTGACCATAGAAGATACGTCTCATCGGTGTAACGCAGTTTTACATTGCCATCTATGCCGAGTGAGGAGGAATTTTCGGATCTAACTAGATACCGCCCAACGTCAGCATAGGTGACAATGAGTCTGGTGAGTTTTCTTTCAAGAGAAACATCGCCTCGGTAGTAGGTGTAAGGCTTTAAATCATCGCCAGCCCCTGCTGAGCGCGTTAACCGTATTTGGCTTCGTGTTTTTTCGCTGTGCTTTTTGTAGCTCCCTATGCCCTGAGAATTTTGCACGGTATCCTGTAGTCCCGTCGTTCGGTTAAATCCAAGATTGGCGACAATGCCATGAATTGGAGAGGTTGCGTAGTCTCCTTGCCACATTAGCCCGAGGCGCCGATGGGATAAATTTGTAGAGGGTTGATTTTCTAAAATAGGTAGAGAATACTGACTGAATTTTTCTGTGCTTGCATCTAAGGTTGCTAACTGATTTAAACGTCGAGCCTGGCAAGAAACTGTACTCCCTAAGCTGAGTTTTTCCTCGCGGTCATTGTTGGAGTTAGAAACTGATTTATTTAAACTTTGCCTTAAAGAAGATTGACATAAGGAAGATTTATATTCTTCCATCGCAGCCACTGTAAATATGTGGGATCTTCCCGCGGAATTCGTTTTTAAACCATCCTTTTCAGTCTGCTCGCGACTAAATCGCTCCGTCAGGCCACCATTTAAGGACAAATCCCACGGACTGGTATAAACAGGGACAGGAATAAATAAGCACAACAGAAAGAAAAATTTGGCTGAAAATCTTCTCAAGTTTTTAAATCTTTTCTCGTTTGAAGCGAAGCACAAAGGTTAATATGTTTTTGATTTCTTCTAAATTAGTAATTCTAAAAATAAGCATATATAAAAATAAAACGATCATCCCAAGTGACAATCGCAGGCCCACAGAGATGACTAGCAATTTATCAAAAAATAACCCCAAAAACAAACAAGGTATTAAAGAGAGAGCTAAAGTTGAAAAAAGTTTTTTGTGACTGATTCCTATAGGGAATATGCGGCGCATCGAAAGCAAAACAAAGCATTCAGAAATAATAGTAGCAATGGCTGCTCCGGAGGCTCCGCCACCAACCCCCAAGTAGGAGGAGAAGATTCTAACGGCAATAATGGTGAGCACGACATTGAGGCACAAGCTTAAAAAAGTGACCCATAAAAACTTTTTTCCGTCGCTTATGATATTAAGACATGATCCCATTAAGACATTTAAATAAGTCAGGAGCAGCACTGGAGCAAGATATGAAATAACCCGGTAAGAAGACTGATACTTGGGGCCAAATAAAAAATCTGAAAAAAAATCTGGAACTAACATCATGACCACGGCAATTGGCAGTGAGAGAACAACAAGCAAGCGCAGTGTTTTATCGACAAAATCAGCAAAAGCATTTTTATCTATATGCCAGGCTCTAGCCAGAATTGGCTGTATTGCCGCTTGCATAACGGGAATGAGGAGCAAGCCCATGCCTTTGAGTTTAGCGGCAACCCCGTATAGTCCTGCCTCAACATCACTGTTAAAATACCGCAGAATAATAACATCGATATTGCCATAAAAATCTACTAAAACGCCTATAGCAAAATAAGGTAGAGAAACTAAAACAATTTTTTTGAGAAGACGCTGGTCAAAAGCTCCTGTTAATAGTTTATCTTTATGGGACTTATATAAAAGAATTCCCAGGCTTATAATCTCAGAAACTGCGTAGCATAAGGCGATACTTAATACGGAAGCATCTACTATTAATACGGCAATGACGAATAACACTAACATTATTCTTATAGAAACTTCTATTTTTGCCATGCTTTTAGCGTGACCGAGAACGATGTAGGTTCTGCGCAAAATCGCCCGCTGATAATAATAGCAGCCACTAAAGACACCCATGATAACGCAGGTCCAAAGAGTCAGTTGATTTGCTCCAGTTAGGGCAATGACCCCAGCGAGGAGTAGCATTAAAACTAGAGCAAAATAAAGCTGCGCACGGCTAAGCGTCGCGAGAATTTCTTTGGCATGTGCTGGATTAGGGGCCACTTCCCGCACAATATAAGAAGAAATACCTAGGGGCAAAAACGTAAAAAATATGGAACCCATCGACTCGGCAAAATAAAACACCCCCATTTTTTCGGGATCCAAAGCTCTGGGAATAATCAGTCTCAGAACGATGCCTAGTGCCATGGAAATAATAGCTGCGATACCTAGATGAGAAGCAACGGTGAGCGCTTCTTGAGTCATGTTTTTTCTTGCGTCAGCCACATTGCCTCAGTGTCATGTTTAAAATTAATCTTCTTTATTCTTTGGTAAAAGTTTATCTATATAAAGTTTGGCGACAAAAATAAAAAATCTGAAGTTTCCTAAATACCTTGGACCTAGTCGCCGAGGATCTTGTAAAAGACGGTAAAGCCATTCAAAACCTAAGCGTTGCCATATTTTCGGGGCTCGTTTTAGCGTTCCTGCGGCAAATTCTATGGAAGCGCCGATTCCGAGAATTGCGCCGCACTTAAATTCGTCTCGGTGCTGATGGATCCATTTTTCTTGCTTAGGAGCTCCAACGCCTAAAAACACTAAATCCGGCTGGAGTCTATTTAGACTGTTGACTATATCATTTGTTATTTCGTGCGAATGCTCAAAGCCAAAAGGCGGACAAAAAGTCCAAACGATGTTTAACCCAGGATAGGACTTGGCTAGATTCTCTTTAGCTCCTTCCGCCGCACCTGGAGGTCCGCCTATTACCGCAACACTTAAATTACGCTGAGAGGCTTCTTTGCATAGCGCAGGCATTAAATCGGAGCCAGAGACCCGCTCGGGTAGAGGACACCCCAGTATTTTTGATGCCCAAAGTATAGGCATGCCGTCACAAGTTACTAAAAAGGCGTCTCTGTACGCTTGTTGAAATTCTTCGTCTTTTTCAAGGAGGAGAATATGATCAACATTGGGCGTTACCACATAGGCACTTTTTTTGTGTCCACAGTAGTCTATTATGAGGCGGACTGCGTCCTCCAAAGTTACGATGTCAATCTCCGCGTGGCCGATTCTAAATTTGTGCTTATTGTGAATGGGTATTTTTTTAGCTTCCATTGCTGCTTTTTTTCAAAAAAAAATTGTGAATTTGCCGCACGGACTCTTTAATGTAATCGTATAACCTAAAGAGAGTTTTTTGTGTTTGTGATCATGGCAACCTAAAGATTTGTTTTTATTTTATCATTGAGAGGTAAGAATATAATAGTTAAATAAGTCTGGGCAGGGTTAATTTAGAATCTGGGCTCTTGGTGCCTTTATGCGGTGAGAATAAATATTAGGCGGCACGGTATATTAAAGGGATATTACCCAAAAAAATACTTCCTAATGTTGAGGCTAATTCAATGGAAAACCACGGAACTTCTGGACAAGGATGCGCTTCCGAGCCCCAAAGACTCTTATAAAAATATCCGCCATTAGTTCTCAGTGCCTGCGTTAACCCCAAAGAGACAACCTCTTCGCCCGAATTTATGGCTGCCTCAATGATCCAAAGATAAATGGCTGTTGTTACCAGTGATAGATCTTTGGGGTTGTCAAAAATGTGGGAAGACATGCCGCTTCGTAAAAAACGCCATGATCCTGGTCTCCCCATAAGTAGGAATGCGGAACCTAAGATAACATTATCATTATTTTTTATGGTGATAATTTTTGCTTTAGACAATTTTTGAGCAAAAGTCAATTTTGAGGGAATATGTGCCGCCCCACCAAAGCGGATTTGGGCATAATCAGTCATTTGGCTATAAAAAATATCTAGTGCCTGGGGGGTATTGCTTGCCTCGATAGACCAATTTTTCTTTCTCAAATGGTTGATCTTTCGCCGAATAAGCTTAGAGGCGAACTGTTCGCTGTAGTTGCTAAAACTACTAGGTAGCAAAATTTTCATATCTACTAAAGGCTGAAATATCCTCTCTTCGCAAATACTGCGCATGGCTAGGGGAGGTTGTTGATAGATACCGATATCATAGGCTTCTAGGCTGCTATTTATTACATCCTTTATAGAATAGCCCTGAGAATAGAAAAGACCTTTTATATCATCTTCCCAGGGATGAGAACCTGAATATTTCACCCTTAAAATTTGCTGATTAGTGGGATGTATTAGGTCCCACTGTGTGGTGATTTGTTCTTGAGTTAACCAACGTACCGCATTGGTTAACTGTGTTTTTATTTCCTTTGTGTAATAAATAATTTTGTTCATGAATCTACCTTTTCTAGGGTTAGCATATATCACCAAAAAAACTAATAGGCACCTGTGCCTTTAAGCACAACGCTAAATGATTTAAGTATTAAGACTAAGTCCAACCATAACGACCGGGCTCTAATGTAACGGATGTCCATGCGCATCCAGTCGTCAAATTTTATGTGGTTTCTACCGCTAATTTGCCAAATACACGTTAGTCCTGGAGTGACCGAAAGTCTTTGTGCTTGCCACTTTTTGTACTGCTTGACTTCCTCCAGTAGCGGAGGGCGCGGCCCCACAAAAGACATTTCCCCGCGAACAATATTCCAAAGCTGAGGTAGCTCATCGAGGCTATATTTTCTAAGAATAAAACCTAGTGGCGTAATTCGTGGGTCTCTTTTTATTTTAAAAGCCGGACCATCAGCCTCGTTGGCTAATTTGAGTCCGTCTTTCAGTGATTCTGCATTGCAGCACATGCTGCGAAACTTATACATAAAAAATTGTTTTCCACCCTTGCCCACGCGCATCTGCTTAAAGAAAATGGGGCCACGACTGCTGACTTTTACCGTAAAAGCCAAAACAAGCAATAATGGAGAAAGGAATATTATAGAAAGTATCGCGGCAGTAAGATCAAAAACTCTTTTTAGGATATCATAGGGTGTCAAAGCGCACACGCTGATGCTAGATGGCAAGGGACCGAGACGCCCTTCCTCTTCTGGGGAACGAACACAGTTCCTCCCATCAAGCATGTAAATCGGGACATATTCAACGGATTCTATGAGTCTAAAAGTTTCATGATTTGAGTCATTAACATGGGCAACATTCTCGATCAAATTTTCAGCTTGAGATTTCATATTTGGCTCCGCTCAGTTTGAATGAACCTTGAGCAAAATATGTTCCAAGATTAGAAATTATAATTTTTTAATTCTTTTTATTCATTGAATTCAGGCTATGTGGGGCCCTTTAGAAACGTTTGTTTCTCTATATAATATCTAGATTTTAGATACTTAGCGATATTATAGGCAAGAGATTTGATCCTTTCGGTTACACTATTGAAAAATTGTTTGCTTCAACCAGTTAGAGCCAAAATAGGAGTAATTTTGGCGTAAATTGTAAATGCAGTTGACAAAAAATTCGACACTTTAACGGATTGTGATGGTATTCTTGATAATAAAGAATACTTTGGGTAAAAAAATAAACTATGAAAAAAAATGTGGTAATTATTTCTACGCTAAGAATATTTCCGCCAGAATCTGGAGGACAGAGGCGGACCGCCTCTATAGCCACTTCGCTAGCAAAAAATGGCTATAGTGTGCATTTATATTCTCTAACTGATAGAAAAGGGGATCGTGGAGAGAGTTGCGCCAATCTTTGCTCTGATCATAAGGGTGAGATCTTTGAACGTGTCAAGTCAAATCCCTGTTTTACCCTGATGGCGCGTATCGGTTACCGCTTGGGCCTACCTCCCCTTTGGATATTTTTAAGGCTTTGGCTCGGACCAAGCAAAGATTTGCGGGAGCTTTTACCCTCTGCTCAGATTCTCATTGCGGATTTTCCTTATACATGGCCTATATTTAAATATTTTAATGGAACAAAAATTCTTAATACCCACAATGTAGAGCATCACCTCGAAAATGCATTTTTTCGCCGCATTTTCATTCGCCCGCTCATAAAAATGATAGAAGATTCTGGGGCTAGGCGCGCTAATTTTATTTTTTGTTGCGGTGACCAAGATAAAGCCTATTTTGAAGAAATAAAGGCTCCTAAGGCAAAAACCATAGTTATTTCTAACGGCGTTGATAGGGACCGGTTTTATAAGGACCACGGCGAACGCCTCGCATTGAGGAATCAGCTAAGCATTGCTGATGATGACTTAGTCCTTTTTTTTCCTGCTAGCGCTTATGGCCCCAATTTAGAGGGCTATACGTTTATCAGCGATTTTTCGCAAAAAAATCAGGATCTATTAGCTAAACTAAAAATTAAAATTGTGGTGACCGGAAGCGTGTGCAAAACCCCATTCGTCCTGGGGGCTTTGGTTGTGACAGGACCCGTGCCTAAAATAGAACCCTACTTTAATATGTCTGATGCTTTAATAAACCCGATCTTTCATGGCTCTGGCACGAGTATTAAAGTTGGTGAAGCGATCGCTGCTTCGTTGCCTATAATTACCACTAAAATTGGCGCGAGAGGCTACGATTTTCTCCATGGGGAAAGTGCCTTTTTCTTTAGCGATGAAGATGACTTGTTAGAGATAGTTAAAGAGCTTAGGGCTTATGCAAAAAAATTCATCCCTATGGGTAACCTGGCCCAAGAGGCAAATAAAAATATCATCGATAACGACATGGGTATCAAAGAATTTTTAAGGTCTTTAGGATGAAAAAACATGCACACGTTATTTTTGTTGCCTTCATCATATTATTATTGCCTGTGATTTTAGGTTCAAAGCTGGCGTTGGCCAAAACCGTAGAAGTTCTAATTGAACCGCCGAAACAGAACGCTAAGGTTATTAATTCTCGTATCTACGGATTTGGCACCTATATGAGAGAAGACCTTAGTAATGAGGCTATTTGGGCACTAAAGCCTGGTCACTTCCGCTTTGGTGGCAATATGGCGGAAAGATTTAATTGGAAAATAAATGCCTGGAATGCCGGGGCTGACTGGTTCTTTAAAAATAGCTCATCTCGTTTTCCCCAAATGATTGATTTTTTTCTCTCGCAGTGCCAAAAATTTTCTACTCCGGTGAGCGTGACCTTACCTCTCCTCGGTTGGGTAGCCAAGGACGATTCCTCGGCGAGTTATCCTCTGGCGCTTTACCCAAGTCAAGAAAAAACCTATGAAGGATATGGCAACGGAAAATTAAAAAATGGTGATGATATTATTGCTGATCCGACGACCGCTAACATCGCGATCGATGAAAAATTTATCAAGGATTGGGTCACGCACCTAAAGAGCAGATTTGGTTCACAGGAGCATCAATACATAATAGGAAATGAACCAATGCTCTGGCACCAAAGCCATAAAGATGTTCACCCAAGTCCTGTGACTTACGAACGTTACCTTGCCAGGTATTTGCAAATGGCTAAAATCATACGCCGTACAGATCCTCAGGCTATTTTAATTGGCCCTGCTCTCTGGGGTCCCTTAGCGGTAGAAGAAAGCGCTTATGACACCTATCTACCAAAGTACAAAAGACTCTTAAATATTACTGACCGCAACCGTCATGAAAATAAACCATTTTTAGAGTGGTTTATTTCCCAGGTAGTTAAAGAAGAAAAAATAACTGGCAGTTCTTTACTGGATATCCTCGATGTTCATTATTATCCCGAAGGAGAAAAATTACGCAATCTTGATCCGGCCTCTTCCGCGAGTAGAATGGCCCGTATTAGGTCCACGCGTTCTCTGTGGGACGATGACTATGTTGATGACAGTTGGCTTAACCGCAAAGTGAGGCTTATTCCCTATTTAAAGGAGCTTAAAAATAACTATAAACCCAGCTTAAAATTGGCCATAGGGGAATATAATTTTAGGGCGGAGAATGATATATCAGGAGCAATTGTGCAAGCTGAGTTACTTGGGATTTTTAGTTTGTTAGGTCTTGATCAAGCAAACTACTGGACGGTTCCTCCTCCTAAGTCATCTGCTGCCGCGGCTTTTAAGCTGTTTCGGGATTTTGATAATAAGGGATCCATGTTTGGTGAAATTCTGGTAGGCAATAATATTAATATTGAGGACAGCTATGCTATATTTTCCTCATGGTCTGCACTTTCAAAGAAATACACCATTATACTTATAAATAAGTCCTTAGAATCCACATTAAATTTTTCGGTAAACCTAGCAAAAAAAATGAAATTAGAGGAAAGAAGTCTCTATTATTACAATGATAGTACTGAGCAGGTGATAAAATCTTTGAACCTAAAACCAAGCGACCTCGTCTCTTTAAAACCACTTACTATTTCAGTTTTAGAAATCAAAGAAGCCCTTAGTAGCGATTAAGAAAAAATTTTCTTAAAAAGTCTCGAGGATGCCGTATGAATTTCCATAGGGTTGCAAGGACATCGATGTAATAGGGTAGGCGGTCATTAGCGTCAAAAATGCAGTCTTCTCGATTATCTTTAGCCGCGCTCAGCCACGAGTGCCATTTGGTATTTTCTTCTTTGCTTATACTCCCGCCGAGTTTTTGCGTCGTGAGGAGCAGTTTAAAAATCCAACTATGAGCAAAGCTTTTGGCCTCATGAGATTTAAGTGAATTTCTCGTACTTTGACATATTTCTTGAAATTTGTCATAGTCGCCTATCCCCTGATAATAAGCAAGTAAAGGTGAATTTAGGCCCCGCGCCACCTCAAAAGCCATTTGGCCATAATACCGCGGGTTGAAGTCAGTCAACAAATACTCATGATCATTAACGATAAATTCGGCCTCAAATATGCCAAAGTAGCCAAGATAACGCGACAACCTATAAACACATTCTTTGAGTAAAGGGTCGAGAGGAATTGCCTCAAAAGCAATGCCTACACCCATTTGCCTGGGGCGCTGGAATACTTTTTTAGAAGACACAGCAAAAAATGATGATTGATCATCATCTTCGCCAATAAACCCCGCTATGCTCACAATGCCATTTGCGGCTGACGGGTAGAAAACCTGAAGCATCGGTAATTCCACCTCAGAATCATAAATTTTTACTGATTCAGCATATTTTTCTTCAGCAAGATAATTGCGCCATTCATGGGCAAGGTTATCCGTGGTCCGAATGATTTTTCCTTTGCTTTTAGAGTGTAAACCAATTTGTGTTTTTGGTTTTAGCATATAGGATTTGTTATCATCCCGACAAAATGAGGCTACTTCCTCGTGATTTTTTAGAAAATATGTTTCAGGTACCTTGATACCAAGCTCGCCCGAAATCAGGTGAAGATTTTCTTTGTTCAGGAGATTATATATGGTTGTGAGCGGAGGGCTCCATATTGTGTAATAGGTAGCAAGTTCCTCGCGATTTTTAGCAATAAGCCAGCACATATCATCACTTGTTGGATATAAAAAAAGACCAGGATTTTTCTTGCCGTATGTGAGTAACCATTGGTAATACTCTAGATCAATACCGGGAGCAGGGCTATGGGTCCGTTTAGTGACATATTTTGACCAAAGTCCCGGAATAAAAATGCGTTGATCAGCAAAATGAACAGAAATACCTTGGCGACCGAAACAGCGGGTGGCGGCAATACTCCCATAATAATCACCTAGAGTTAATAATGTACCGGGCGTCATTTCTTTTCCCGCGGCGTTCTGACCCACAATTTGGGAGCCTTTTGTAAAACAATACCCATACGCCACAGGGCATAATATGGAGCCATAAATAATGTTAAGACATATCTTTTAGGGAGCTTCATTAAAAAAAATGGCGAGACCAAATACGCGCAAAGGCTCATTACATTAAGTAGGCTCAGTATGAGAGAAAATGAGGCTTTGAGGTCAAAGTTACGAGGCTCGAAAATCAAACACAGGTAAATATTGGCAACAAAGATTAAGAGTGAATAAACGCCCACCGTGGATAGGGCTGGCATCCACAAATCAAGTAGGAATAGTAGCTTTTTAAAAGGCGGGCATTTAAAGTTGGTCATTTTTGGCGTGAACTGCTTACGCAGAGCTTTTCGGCCATTTTCCCAGCGAAGGCGCTGGCTAGAGGAGGTTTTAGACGATGTTGGCATAACCGCAGAAACTAGGGCTTTTGGGAGAAAACGCACAGTATGTCCCAGGGAGCGAATATGCCAGGAAAACTCTAAATCCTCAGCCAAAGAAGATGCTTTCCAGGGGGTCAGTTCAAGAGCACTTGCTCTAAAGGCCATGCCATTACCGCGCAAATGTGCGCCAATCCCAAGGCCCGCAGAGCCCAACTGCCAAACCCCATTAAATAGCGAAAAAGCATAATTCATAAGCTTGGTACGCCAGTGATCATCAACGTTGGCAACGGTATCATAAATTTGAAAAAAGTTATCTTCACCCTCAGCCGCTAGGTTAATTAGAGACAACACATTTTGTTCTATTTGAGAATCCGCATCGATAACTAAATAAATATCATCCGGTGTTACGGCACCCATTTCTTTTAGCTTTGAAAATCCGTATTCAAGAGCGTAGCCTTTGCCTTTTAGATTAGGATCGCATCGCGTGAAAGTACGGGCACCAAAACTCTCTGCGACTATAGCAGTGGTATCGGTGCAATTATCGGCGACCACATAAATATTGAAGTGATCCTTGGGATAGTCAGAGTTTTGGATGCTTTTAATTGTTGTGGCTATGACGTCCTGTTCGTTGTGGGCTGGTATTAAAACATAGAATTTACGAAACTGGCTTATTTTACTGGGGATAAGTTTTATTTTTCGGTTTTGGTATATTCCGCCTAAAACGAGAAGGCCCAAAAAAAAGCAGAACGGTGTGATTATTATAGTAAAAAATAAGATCATAAATATTATTCTTTAAAAATCGATTTGTATGAAATAGTTTCTGCCAAGGTAATTCTAAAATATCCAATAAAAATTTAGCTCAATAAAAATGATAACCGCCAATATTTAGGCCCAAAAAGACGAGTTATTCACTTTTTATCATTCCCTGGTTTTGTCTCAAATCGGCAAATTGTAATCTGCCCTGTGGTTAACTATAATAACATTATTTCAATGATTTAAGGAAAATTTTATTTCACCGCATGAGTATTTTTAGTCTTATGATGAGCCATAAGAAATTTTTGCAACATCTTTGCCATAGGTTTAAGCGATGACTGACAATCCAGCAACAGCACTCCCCGATAAAGAGTATTTATTTAAGGTTTTGCGGCGAGGGTATAAGCAGTTTTTGCTTTCGTTTCTTATTGTAGCATGCTTTGGCGCTCTGGCGACCTACCGCGCCCGTGATTATTATAAGTCGAGTATCGTCGTGCTCTTTGATCGCGGCGGAACCTATACGGGCCTCGGGCATGACTCTCTTGAGTATTTAACTGAGACTCTAGAAAACTCGTTTATCATGCGCATGCGTGATCCTGACTTTCTCATTCCTTTAGAAGATACGCTAAAACTAAAGTCTCAAAGTCGTTTAAGAAGCTGGCTTCGTGAGATGAAACTCGTGAATGAAGAAACGAATACCCAGCGGCGTGCACGCCTTGATGGCTGGTTTCAGACAAGGCTAATTCCGAAGGTCGAATGGGGAAGCGGTGTATTGACCTTAGATGTCAGATTAGATGATACCCCAGAAAAATCACAAGAACTTGCTATGAGTGCTATGCATAATTTCGTTTTGAGTGAGCTCGATGGCATTGCAGCGCGCATTGATTTTAAAATTGAACTTTTAAATAAAGCCATTGCTGAAACCCGTCGAGAGCTTATTGAAGTGCCGGGTAATGAAAACGGTGGATCTCCTCAAGATCAGGGTAAAAAGAACCCGGCATTGAGTGAGGATGACTCTCTTAATTTGCGAGAGCTTGAAGCGAAGCTTCTTGACCGCATTAAGCTTGCGGAAGTTGAAATTTCTCGGCTTAATAATGATCGATCGATGAGACTACTTGCCCTTGAAAGTGAATACCAGAGGCTTTCCGCCCGCTTAACCCCAAGCAATCCGGAGCTTAATCTTAAGCTTAGAGAAATTCAAAAATTTAAGGAAACGCCCAATCTAGAAGGTGATGTGATTCAAAATTTGGCGGGACTCAGGCGTCAGTTATGGCTGACACGTTCCCAAATGATGTATCCCGGTGTGGGTGAGTTTTCTAGTATGGGCGTCCTCACGCAAAAAGAAAAAAACAAGCTTGAGCGACTTGCTGATTATTTAGAAAAACAAGAAGCTCTTATGTTAGAGCGTAGCAATATAGACCAACAACGTGTTGATCCCGGAAAGCGTACTATTTTTAGAACGGTTAAACCCGCGAGTTTTGATATCACCCCAATTAAAAAAGGACGCATGCAAACGGGATTAGCGTCTATTTTTCTGGCATTTTCCATGGGATTGTTCACCCTTATTTGGCGAGAAATGCGAAGTCCTCTCGCGCGTGATGAATGGCGTGTGATGCGTTCAACACAGATTCCTGTTATAGCGCAGCTCGCAAGTTCAAGCATTAAAGAGTATCCCAAAGTCACTCCTGAAATAGCCGATGAACTGCGTGAAGCTCTGCTTTCAAAAGAAGGAAGTAATGTTAAGGGTATTCGTACCATGCTTGCCTATAGGCGCCTGGAGCTGTCAGTCAATAAGCAGTGTCAAGGCAAAATCATTTGTCTCGCGAATTCCGGTGAAGAAGACAAAATGAAGAGTTTTATTTTAAGCTTTTGTAATATCATCACGACCGACCAAAATCTTAGTACCATTCTCGTTGATTTTTCTACAATAGATCAGTTTACGACAGCAGATAAGGGAAATGGCAAAGACCTAATAGATGCGCTCATCGATCCTATTTATCTGAACGATGCTATTTTTGCAAAAAATGATAAAAGACCCTTCGCCTTTTTAGGCATCACCAAACCGCTCATAGATCAGCGAACACGAGCCATCAAAAAATTAGCGTTAGAAGGGTTACTAAATACCCTCACCACAAACTTTGATCTCATTTTGATTCGCGCTATGCCTGAACGGATGTTTATTGAGAACAATATTATTGTCGAAGCTGCCTCCGATTTGCTTCTTCTCGTCGACGCCCTAAGCACAACGTACGCTGAACTGAGTCGTACGATTTTGCATTTGGGTAAAGACAAGCTAAGAGGGATTGTACTTGTGGGTTCCTAAAAATGGCTACTATCATGTCTTCTGTCTTACAAAATACGCTTCCCTTAACTATGGCATTGGGGTTTGGTCTTTTATTGTTAATGGGGCCATCACTTAATCTCGCTTTATTTTTAATGTTTCTGTTGTTATTGGGCCTGGTTTTTTTCCTCGTCATAAAAAGCAAAACTCATTTAGCGCCTCTTTTTGTTTTTGTGCCTGCCCTGGCATTAGATGCGCCTTGGGGGCGGCCTTTTAATGATGTTGCGCAACCCCTAACAGAAATACTAGGCGATGTGTTCTTCTCAGCAGCACATAAAAGCCTTGGGTTACCCGGAGTCTCATTCTCATTATTTGAAATCTTAACCTTTGTCCTCACCTTTATTCTTTGGTTGAAATACAAAAAGAGTGACCTCAGTGTTAGTTCCGCGCGGCTATTTTGGTTGGTTACCCTGCTTGTTCCATTAGGCATCTGTTTTTCTATTATCACGGGAATTTTTCGCGGGCATGATGTTGGCCTCATACTGACCCAGTCGCGCTCTCTTTTGACATTGCCGTTTTGGATGATGATAGGGTACGCGGTTTTTTCGGGTCACGAGCGGGTTGCGTTATTTATGAACATCTTAACGGTTATTGTTGTGGCGAAGGTCCTCCAGGCCTTGTGGATATTTAGTCGTCAGTATAGTTTCAACTTGGGTTCCTATGAGTTTTTAGTGGAACACATAACATCGGATTTAATCGTGACAGCACTCATTTGGTCGGTATTTTTATGCTTGATGGCTAAAAATAAAATTATGGCGTGCTTAAGTTTTTTGGCTGTTATGATTCCATCTGCTTATATTTACATTATCAACGACCGGCGTGCTTCATTTGCTGGCTGCGGATTATTCAGCCTTATCATTCCTTTTCTCTGTCCTAAAAAGTATCGCTTTTTGTGTGCGCTTACTTTTTCAGGGTTAGTGGTATTAAGTTCTACCTATGTCGCTTTAACTTGGGGTATGTCTGGACCCTTGGGTTTTCCTGCGCGCACCATTCAAAGTTTATTCGATAACAAAGAAGACACCTCTAATCTCTACCGGGTCGCAGAAAATAAGAATTTTGCTTATGTGATTCGTGATAACCCGGCCTTAGGGTTAGGACTGGGTACTCGTTTACCCATAGTGGAAAAGATGGCTGATATATCATCTATATATGAAAATTATGATCTTTTACCTCACAATACCTTGATGTTTTTATGGGCTTTTGGCGGTCCTATTACCTTTAGTCTTTTTAGTCTTTTTATAATTTTTTTAATAGCAGCTCCAACGCAGTCTTGCATTAACGCACACCACTGGGTTGATTTTTCTTTACCTTTTATTCTTATCTCGATGATTACCCGGTGGCTTGTTTATGTGATGACTGACATAGGGTTGACTGAAGTTAGGTTTCTTATGATTATAGGGCTCGTGGCGGGTGGTTATCTGCGGCAATATAAACGAGAAGCTGCTTATTTGGGGATTTCCTAAGGCAATATCAAGGGGGAGTATGACGATGAGAACTTTTACTGTAATAGTAAGCTGCTGTCTTTTAGGTTTTTTGAGCTATGCCTGCAGTTTTAAGGTGCCAGCTCAAAGCATTTTTTATGCCCCGCCAACGACAACTTTTGAAAATTCCGACTATATTATCGGACCTTCAGATGAACTCACGATTAAAGTTGCGTCAGACCAAATGTTATCGGGGGTGTATTTAGTGTCAACAAATGGCTCTTTGACCTTACCCTATATCGGAGAATTTATGGTGGATGAAAAAACGGTAAGTCAGATAACCTCTGAACTCACTCTCCGTCTGATCAAGTATATTAAGAACCCTCAGGTTGGGGTTACTGTATCAGCTAAAAAAAGCCTCAAGATATATTTTTCTGGAGAATTTGCCAGAGTCGGGGCGATTCAATTAGAGGATAAAACCAATCTTATACAGGGGATTAGCCTCGCCGGGGGGCTGACTCCCTTTGCCAGCGGGCGCATAATTTTGGTACGAAAGAATAAAAGCGGCGTCGCCAGTCGTTATGCCGTTAAATATGAAAATTTGCTGCAAGGAGATCCTTTTTTAGACCAATTAATATTGGGGCGCAGTGATACCATCATTGCCGAATAAAAACGCATGAAAGTTAGGCTTTTTTGATGGATATAGGTTTATTCAGCTTATTACAAATGATTGTCATTGGTATATTTATGGGACGATCGCCAAAATTGGTCGGTAGACCCGAAATTTTCCTATTTATTGCCCTCTATCTCATAATTTTTTACCTCACCTTTGGGCTATTCTTTATGAATCCCGATTAGAGTTCATCACAAATACGTGGCGTGAATCAATTTATAATACATAGGTGTGAGTACATGATGGACTCCAAGGCTCATAAGATCGCGTTCCCCTTCTAAAAAAGTTCTAATTTATAAGTGCGTTCAATTAATGGTATACTTATTTCGTTTATGGCCTATATTTTATTAAACGATTTGAGGCCTATGGCTAATACTCATTGAAGAGGTTTATGTGTCGCTTTGGGGTAACAAGGAAACAGCATTTTTTTATGAACTCACGCCCGATGTTATTCTTAATGCTATTGAGGCGACTCTTCCCGTGCGCTGTACCGGACGCATAAATGCCTTAAACAGCATGGAAAATAGAGTTTATGATATTGAAATCGATGATGGCTCCGCAAAGGGCAAAAATATCATTGCGAAGTTTTACCGTCCGGGTCGTTGGAATTTTGACGAAATTAGTGAAGAGCACCAATTTCTTTTTGACCTTCGGGAAAACGAAATCCCTGTTGTTCCTCCACTCACGAACGATGGAGGGCAAAGCCTTTTTAAACTGGGATCGGGTGATATTTTATTTTGTATTTATGAAAAATTTTATGGCCGAAGTCCAGACGAAGTTCTTATGTCTGATTGGCAGCGTCTCGGTCGCCTTCTGGGCCGTATTCACTTAGTGGGCAAAACTAAAAAATTTAACCACCGCCGCACTCTAACTACTGAATCCTACGGAATCAGTAGCCTAAATATTCTTAAAAATCTCGATCTTATTCCCCAAGATATTAGACAAAATTATTTTGATCTCATTGAAACCATTTGCCAAAAAATTTCGCCTTTATTAGAGGATACGCCGTGCCAGCGCATTCATGGGGATGCCCATCTGGGCAATCTTCTTTTGCGCGACAATGACTATTACTGGGTGGACTTTGATGACACGCTAATGGGGCCAACAATTCAGGATTTCTGGTTATTTTTGCCGGGTAGGGATGGTTATGCCCAAGAAGCTATGCGTCATTTGATCGAAGGGTATCAGGAAATGAACCATTTTAATCCTAAGGATCTTCGCCTTATGGAACCATTGCGCGCCCTCCGTCTTATTCATTTTAATGCCTGGATTGCGCTGCGCTGGGAAGATCCCGCTTTTAAAAAAGCTTTTTCTTTTTTTAGTGACGCGCAGTACTGGTATCATCAATCACAAGACCTAAAGGATCAGTTGGGACTTATTGATCATAGCCCTTGGGAGGGTCTCCTCGGATATTCTTAAATAGCACTAATAGGTTAAATTGGCGCTAACTGTGTTGCTCGCTCAGGAAAAAATGCTCATTTACCATAAAGTAAACTCCGTTTTTCCCCCAACCTCGCGCCTTATAATCTGCAATTTAGCCTAGTCGTATGCGGTGCTGGCGTGAAACACGAAATTTAGGAGCTATGCCAAAAAGAGACAATGGCAAGGCGGCAAACATGATTTAGACCATAGAAATTTTTAAAGGAAGGAAAGGTCAATGCAAGACCCGGCGTCGTTTGTCCCCATTCCCATTCCGGGATTTAGCGAACCTCTCAGTTCTTGGACGCACTTGTGTGCGGCATTTATCGCCTTTTTAGGGTGGATAATTTTGCTGAGAAAAGGTCGGGGCAATAAGTTGCGGATTTTTACCCTCTCGGTATTTTCATTCTCCATGGTGTTTTTATTCTCCATGAGTGGGGTTTATCATTTATTGGAACCAGGAGGGCTTGCCAGGGAGGTTTTTCGCCGTTTAGATCATGCCGGTATCTGGGTGCTCATCGTAGGAAGTTTCACTCCCATTCACACTTTACTTTTTCGAGGCATTTGGCGCTGGGGATTTTTATTTTTTATCTGGACAATTGCTATTACTGGGATGGTGCTAGAAGTTATATTTTTTGATAACTTCCCGGAGTGGCTGAGTTTAACCTGCTATTTATCTCTAGGATGGATGGGGGTACTCACGGGCATAAAATATTCAAAGCAATATGGTCATCATGGAGCAAAACTCCTTGTACTGGGAGGCATAACCTATAGTATTGGAGGTCTGCTGGAATATCTTAGGTGGCCGGTTCTTGTACCTGGAGTTATTGGGCCTCATGAACTTTTTCATTTTTTTGTGATGGGGGGATGTTTCTGTCACTACCTATTTATTTATGATCGCGCCGGATATCCAGTGATCAATCAAATTATTGTTGATGTCATCGAGCGTCCGGGACCACAATTTTGGGCGAAAATGCGTGGAGAAAACCTATTTTTTAGAGCCTCTTCGCTTCATGAAATCAAAAATAAAATACATGTTAAAGTGGTTCAATTGTTTCCGTCAACGGTCCGTCCCAATGAAATCATCTTGAAGCTCAAAAAAGAAGATCTCATTTCTCTATAAATTATTTTTAAGGGTTTATCATGGATTTTAAAGTTTTTTCAGCCACATTTATTACCATTTTTCTCGCAGAATTAGGCGACAAAACCCAGTTTGCCGCTATGGCAGTTTCTGCTACGACGACGAGCACCACTTCTGTCCTGCTCGGTGTGGTGTTTGCTTTGGCCTTGGCAGGTACTTTAGGGGTTTTGGCTGGAAGCCTTCTAGGTAATGTCCTAAATCCTCAAATGATGAAATATATCTCCGGCGCCCTACTTATTTTAATGGGAGCGTGGATACTCATTAAAAAGTAGAATAACCTAAAGAAAAAGCAAATTCATCTTTGCAAGCAAACGATACGTAGTAGTACTAGAATATGGAGCATTGGGGCTAAAAAAACTCAGCTTTGGCTATCATCCCAAATATTGACAATTTCTTCACTAAACTGAGGATTGCCGCCATAAATGCTGTCTGTTAAAAAAGCTTTTTCTTCACCGGCTTTTTTTGCGAAAACTTCACAGTACCAAACCCTTTTTTCGCTATTCCACCTGTAGCCATGTTCTTTAAGCAAATCCTTTTTTTCAAAAGGACTCTTCCAGGCTAATATTCTGAGTAAATGCTCTTCACATTTTGAGGTAAGTTCAGAAAAATAGAGCTTAATAAGATTGAATGTTGTGGCACAGTCAAAAATAGCGCGATGAGGAAAAGGATTGAGAAAACCGTGGTCCGCAGCTAAATGTTGTAAAGAGCGGCTGCGAAAGCCCTTGCTGAGCCAGTCAATATGGCGAAGAGAACATGCCCAGGTGGATTCGCGTGTTACCTGCGAAATTTCTGGACAAGCCAGGAGAAAAGAGCGATCAAATGGGGCATTATGAGCCACGACTAAAGAACATTTACGCATCAAATCAGAAACATAAGGCCAATCAATCTTAGCACCAACAACATGCTCAGGATGAATCCCAGTAATTTTGGTGATTTCCTCTGAAATTGGCGTATGATCCGGCTGATTTAGAGAACCGTAGGTTGCTACAATAAAAGGGTTCTCGTCCGCAACTACGCCAAACATTAAAATACCGATCTCAAGAATTTCATCCTGACTAGGGTCGAGTCCCGTCGTTTCTAAGTCGATAATCATGCCATAATCCATATTGAGTCGCCCCTTTTTTGCTAAATGCCAATTTTTACCGGGTATTTGTGACGATGTAAAAAAGTCATATAATGTATATAGTCTGTCAATTTTTATTAGTAAATAGCAATTTGTACTGAGGCTCTCCTCTGCCCCACGAGTGGAGAATCCAACAAAATTTAAAGGTTATGATTTGCCTATGCACCCAAATGAAGGAAATGCACTAAAGCATCCACAAGAGCAAATTTTAGTTGATGATTTTTCTGACCTTAAGAAAATATTTAATAATGATCCAGCGTACGAAAGTTATCAAGTTGATAGTCCAAATGAGCATTGTATCACTCTCTATCGTGATGGTCAGACAAAGATCTTTATTGATAGCGTCTTGTGGCAAAATCCTAGGACCTGTGCTGAGTATTTGGAGTATTCTGAGACACAAGGAAGCACCTTGATTTTTGTTGGTCAGGCGAAGTATTTTAACAATTTTACCCTACCCTCCAACAAAGAACACATTCAGTTTTTTTGTCTCCCGCAAACACCAGATGGTATTAATTATAGTGTTAGAAGCCTCCACAATTTACAGATGGCGATAGAGCGTATCCTTGAAGAAAAAGAATATGTTGAAACGAGCACAAAAGAAATTAAGTATATGCTTTCGATTTCTAGAGAACTCAACGGCGAACGAAATATCAATAAGTTGCTCGGACTGATTCTCACTAAAGCCCGAGAAGTTACTAAGGCCGATGCCGGATCAATTTATACACTAGAGTCATCAAGTGGTGGAATTGAAAACGGAGTTTTGCGCTTTCATCTTACTCAGAATGATAGCATCCAAAATAGTTTGTCTGCATTTACACTTAAGGTCAATAATGACTCTATCGTTGGCAAGGTTGTTTTGAGTGAGAAAGCCATAAATATTATGGATCTTTATAAACTCGATCCCGATCCATCTAAAAACCCCTATCAGGCCAGGCATGATAAATCATGGGATGAGCGCACCGGATATGAGTCCCACTCTATGTTGACTTTACCGATTTTTGATATAAGTCACAAGGTAACCGGGGTTATTCAACTTATTAATCGCAAAAAAAAACCGGAAACCACCTTGAAGTCACCCGCTGACTTCGCCCAGAACATAATACCATTTGATGATCGTGATGTGGAATACGCTTTGATTGTAGCCCAACAAGCGGGTATTGCTTTAGAAAATGCAAATTTAAATAAGGAAATAGAAAATCTCTTTGATGGATTTGTTAATGCCTCGGTTAAAGCAATTGAACAAAGGGATCCATCCACAAGCGGTCATTCACACCGAGTGGCTGATTTAACGTTGGGTATTGCGTCAATTATTAATACTATTGATCATGGTCGTTTCGCCAAAACACATTTTAATGAAGATCAAATGCTCGAAATCCGCTATGCCTCTTTGCTTCATGATTTTGGTAAAGTTGGTGTTAGGGAAGGGGTGTTGACTAAGGCCAAAAAACTTTATCCCTGGGAGCTCGATTGTTTAAATTATCGTTTTGAGGTTATTCAATCAGGGATTGAAGTGAACACATTAGAAAAGAGACTACAGTACCTGAAATCACCTAATGCTTTTCCGCCTGGTTATAATGAAGAAATAATTAGTCAGGAGCATGATGAAAAAATCAAGCAGCTTAAAACAATATTGGATTTTATTATGGCAGCTAATGAGCCAACTATCTTAGAGCAAGATACCTTTGATAAACTTAGAGATATTGCAAGCTACCATTACTACAATTTAAAAGGTGAACGAAAACCCTACCTCCAGAGCCAAGAACTAAATGCCTTGTCGGTTATGCGCGGGTCTCTTACGCGAGAGGAGTTTGCTGAGATACAGAGCCATGTCACGCACACCTATGAATTTTTAAGAAAAATTCCTTGGGGGCGAAGGCTCTTTAATGTGCCTCATATTGCCGCCAAACATCATGAGAAACTAGACGGGACGGGTTATCCGACTGGATCTGAATCTCCTGAAATTCCCATTCAAACCCGCATGATGACGATAGCAGATATTTTTGATGCTTTAACGGCAGCTGATCGCCCCTATAAAAAGGCCGTGCCAAGAGAAAAGGCTTTGGATATACTTCATCTAGATGTAAAAGCCCAAAAACTGGATCCTGATCTTTTTGAGATTTTTATCCAGTCTAAGATTTATGAAAAGATTCTCGATCATCAAAAGCCATGAGCCGACGAAAAATAGAAATTACACCAGAAATTCTTTTGACCGCTTACGCGCAGGGATATTTTCCTATGCCTGATCCTGCTTCAGGCGCTCTTCTTTGGTTTCATCCAAATCCTAGAGCCATTCTTCCCTTGCATGGATTTCATGTCTCAAAATCTTTAAAACGCACGCTTAATAAAAAAGATTATAGCGTTACCATCGATAAGAGTTTTTCCGAGGTTGTGAGTAAATGTGCTGAGCGTGAGGAAACATGGATAAACGAGGAAATAAAAAATCTTTATCAAAAAACTCATTTCCTAGGTTTTGCCCATTCTCTCGAGATTTGGCGTGAGGAAATGCTGATTGGGGGTGTTTATGGCATCGCTCTTGGTTCAGCATTTTTTGCCGAATCCATGTTTCATACCCGTGACAATGGTTCTAAGATCGCTTTATATCACCTAGTAAAACATTTAAATGCACTTAATTTTTCGCTATTAGAAGTTCAGTTTCTAACCCCGCATCTTGCCTCCCTTGGGGCCATAGAGATCAGCAGAGATGATTATCTGAAAAAACTCCATAACGCAATTAGGGCCTCTGATATTATCTTTAAGACTCAGAAAACAGATAATTAACAATAAATTATTTGAAAAATGACAAAATCTAGCCTCTGATAAACCTCCCAAAAAAGACTTATGTATAAAAAAAAAATGCCGAAAGAGAGTCCAAATTTAATGTGTCTTTTAAGGAGAACACTCTATGTCTGAGGCTGCACGCAATATTTTACCGGTGTCCGATAACCCCAAAATCAGTTCAAATACAGAGGCTAATGTCCCGACGGCCAGAGAAATATCAGCCTGCATCAGTGATCTTGGTGATGTTCTCAAAGCTGATAGTGCTTCTTTTACCACCAAAAATATCGATAAAAGCAAATTTTGGTACGAGCCTGTTAAAAATATTGTGGGCTTTATCAATGATAATAGAAATAAGGTGACGGATGTCTTTAAAGAGCTCACCACAAATGTCATTAAAACGGTGTTTTCGCTTGCAGAAACTTCGCGAGCCTTAGACAAAATTCAGGGGGAAACCCGTCAGCTCGCTGATTACTCTTCTACCATAGCCAGTGCTGGAGAAGAACTGAGTGCGACCATAAATTCTATAAGCCACAATCTCCAAAACACAGTGGAAGCCTCGACAGAAGCTCGAAAGTTTGCGCAAACGGGAACCGATGTTATAGGGCAAACACGAGGAAAAATTGAAAATGTAGACAACATCCTCCTTAATACCGCTGACACACTCAAAAACCTCCTGACTGCGGCAGACCAGGCAGATAAAATCATTCGGGTTGTAAACGATATATCTTCAAAAACCGATTTACTCGCGCTTAATGCATCGATTGAAGCTGCGCGTGCAGGAGCAGCTGGAAAAGGATTTGCTGTCGTGGCTCATGAGGTTAGCCGTCTTTCTGAAAAAACACAGGCTTCTATTTGTGACATCGAAAATATCATAAACAACATTAAAGGTGAAGTTCATAAGGTCTCAGAAAATATTAAACAAGGAACTTCTTCAGCCCAGCAAGCAGTTACCAAGGTGAATGAAGCAGAAGACACGATTAAAGGGATCATGGTTAAAATAAATTATGTTGACAACGAAGTAGCTAATATCGGTTCTGCGGTTAAGGAACAAGGACAAGCAGTTTCAGATATTGCAAACAATATTTCAACGATTTCGAGAGGAAGTAATGAGGTTAATAAAGAAATTACGAACATAGCGGAGTCAATTGATCTAGCCACTCGTAGAACGAATACTATAAGAAACGAACTAGGTAAAGCCAACGCAACACCTCTTGAAACGGTTCAACACTCAAAAGTTGACCACCTATTTTGGATGCACCGCCTGCGCCGCATGATTGAAGGAAAAGAAACGATACGAAGTGAGGAGTTCACTGATCATACCGTTTGCCGTCTTGGAAAATGGTACTATTCTTTAAAAATTGATGAGCATGGAACGGATTTTAAGACCGCGCACAAAGATTTGGAGCCGCCTCACGCTAAACTTCATAGTGTCGCCGCTAATTTAATCAAACTATACAATAACGGTGATCATGATGAAGCCTTCAAACTTTATCAGCAGTGTGTGCCTATAAGCGAAGAAATTATCGATAAACTTGAAAAAATCTATCTTATTATGCAAAAAGAGTAACTAATGTCAAAGATACTCATTTACCATAAAAATGCTGAATTCAGAGGCAAAATAGAAGCTTGTTTGGCGCAACATAGTTTTACCATTGTTCCATGCTATTCGGCGGCTAAGCTAGATTTTTATCTCAATAAGATGGCTCAAAATGGGGAACCCTTTATCTTACTTGCAGAGGAAACCCATAGCGATGAGCTTACTCGCCGCAGGATTGCCCATATCTCTTTAAGCGAGGAAACGACTTCCGCCGAAATTATTGGAAAAATAAATGCTCTTAATATACGAAGCGCAGGGATTAAAGTTCAGTCATTTGTGGAAAATGACATGGAGAGATATGATCTCATCGTAATAGGCTCAAGCACCGGAGGTCTACCGGTAGCAAAAAGTATACTGAAAAAAATGCAGGTAAAAAATACCATCGTCATAATGTGTCAGCATATTGATGCAGAAAATACAAAAGTCATTTTGCCGACACTTTCTGATAGTAAGGGACGCAAGGCTATCCTTATTGATGCTTCAACTAAGCTCGATTTAGGCAATATATATTTATTACATGGGGGATCAGATTATATCTTAAATGAGCGGTATGGGAGTATTTATGTTAATCACATTGGCCTTACGTCAGAATTTTACCATCCATCAATTAATTCCCTTTTAAGTAGCGTAGATTCGGTAGCTAATAAAAAGATTGCTATAGTGATACTTTCGGGGCTTGGTTCTGATGGGAAACAGGCTATAAGTCAACAAAAGCTTTTTAATGTCGATTTAATTGTGCAGGATCCTGGAGACGCCATCGCCCCCGGCATGCCACAGTCAGTTATTGATACAGGAAAGGCTACGAGCATATTTAAGGCAAAAACTCTTCCTGATTACCTAAAAGATAAGGTTGCCTGATATGAACTGGGAATCACTAAAATCTCAGGTTCGGCAGAAAACTCATATTTGTCTTAAGGACAATAAGAGGGACTCTGTAAATCACTATCTTGCGTTAAAATATCCTGGCGTTAAATTAGAAGAGGCTTACGTAAAAATCTCCGCTTCCGTTGTTTTTCCCGAAGACTTTATTAGTCTTATAACCATCAATGAAACATACTTTTTTCGCCATCCCCAGCAAATAGAAGATTTAGAAAACCATTTCACCAAAAACACTTTGGTGCCTTACAAAATTTTGTCAGTAGGATGTTCAAGTGGGGAAGAACCTTACTCAGTTGCGATGAGTCTTCAGAGTAAGTCTATTAATTGTAGTGTAACCGGGGTTGATATTGATCAGCAGATGATTAATACCGCTAAAAAAGGATTTTATAATACAGATGAAATTAATAGGTCTGAACAAAAATATAAGAACCTTATTTTATCTTTTATGGATATATTTCATAAAAATTCATCGGTTTTATATGCCGTAAAGCAAAGCATCAAGAGTCGGGTAGCGTTTCAGTGCGGCAATATTTTCCATATGGATTTTACCGACTTGGATGCGATTTTTTGCCGTAATATTCTTATTTACTTTGATGAGTCAGATCGTATTAAACTGATCAAAAATTTGTGCCATTTTTTAAAAAAAGATGGTCTTCTTATTTTGGGGGCGGGTGAACTCAAGCCGCAAGCGGCGTTTAATTCTCTAGAAAATATTAACGGAAATAGCTATAAGAAAGTGGCGTGATATGATCGATGATTTAGAAAATTTACTGCCCATATTTCTGGAAGAATCACGGGAAAACATTGAAAAATGCCACGAAGCTTTTAGTCAAATTCTTCAGTCTCCTAATAGAAAAACTCATCTGGATAATGTTGCACGTTACATCCACACGATTAAGGGGAGCTGTGGTACCTTTAACCTCACTGAGGTAAGAGATCAAGCCCATTCTATGGAAAATTTGTTGCATCAGTATAAGGATGATGTCACACAATTAAACGAAGAAAAAATTAACGAACTACGCAAAGAGCTTGATAAAATTGATGACATGCTTTTTCCAGAGACGGAAGTTCCAGAAAATAGTCAGCCACTTAGTACTCAAGTGAAAGCAACAGAATCTAACGAATTTCTTCGTGTTCCCATAGACATGGTTAATAAGGCCATTAATAACGTCTGGGAAATATTTCTCCTCCGCAATCAGCTGGCTTATATATTTGATCTCGCTAAAAAAGAGCAAATCTCCTTAAAAGACCTGTTGATGGAATGGGAGCTTTTAGATGTCTCTTTATCAAGAAATATATCGGACATCGAAAGCGAAATTATGGCGATGAGAATGACCAGCCTAAAAGGGCTTTTCTCTCGTCTGGAGAAAGTGGTTCGTAGCTATCTAAAAGACAATGATGAAAAAGATATAATAATTTCATTTCGGGGCGAAGACGTCGAAGTTGATAAAAAAGTAAGTGACATGCTCATCGAGCCGCTTATCCATTTGCTGCGAAACGCTATTGATCATGGTATCGAAAATAAAGACGAACGATTAAAAAGTGGAAAAAGTCAAAAAGGCAAAGTTGAAATTGTTGCTGAAAGTCATGCAGATAGTATTCTCATAAAAGTTATCGATGATGGTAGGGGGATTTACGCAAAAAAAATTATTAAAAAAGCCTTGGAGAAAGGGCTGATAAAAGACGGCAATATATCCTCTCAAGAAGCGATTCAGCTTATTTTTGCGCCTGGATTTTCTACCGCTGAAAAAGTGAGCGATATTTCAGGGCGTGGTGTGGGCATGGACTCAGTAAACACGTCCGTGAACCAGTTGAGTGGAAAAGTAAAAGTCGATACAACAGAGGGAAAGGGTTCCATTTTTTCTATCACCTTACCTTTATCCGTCTCTGTAATCTATGCCACTGTAATGGAGGCGGGGAACCGAAAATTTGGTGTCAACATCAACGATATAGTAGAAATAATTTATAGTAATTGTGATGAGATTAAGAGCAACAATGGCAAGAAGTTTCTTAATTTTCGCGGCAAATTTATAGATCTCATTGATTTGGATTATATATTTAGTTTAGATACGCAAAATGATAGTCCTTCTTCCGAAGCTTACGAGAACTGCCCCATAATCGTCGCCAGTTGTGATGATCAGCAGTATGCCCTAAAAGTAGGTAAAGTAGGAAAAAATAGAGAAATTATTGTCAAGCCTGTTCCTGATTTAGTTCCCAAATGGGACTATGTTGAGGGCATGACCATTTTGCCTACGGGTGAGCCAGTTTTTATTATTTCGTTAAGTAAGGTTATTCAGGCAGAAAAAAGCAAGAAATTTTGCAAATTGGGAACACAACATGCAGCTTAATGACGTCCTACAAAAACAGGGTCAGTTACTTGATAATCATTCTGAACTCATCGACGATGAAATTATTTTGCTGAGGTTTTCTCTTGACGAGAACTATTTTGCTCTTCCGATAGACAAAGCCCGCGAAGTAATTCAGGGCGGAGATATTGCAAGGACTCCTGAGGTTCATCCGTTTGTGCTTGGAGTCCTTAATCTTAGGGGAAATCTAATACCTATTTTGAAGCCCGAATCATTTATGGAATTTTCTGGGCAAAAAAATTGGTTGGGTAAGGGCGACATGACAACATTGGTACTTGAAGAAGATGGACTTACCTTTGGAATACTCGTGGAAAAAGTTAAAAAAATCATTACTCGGGATGAGGGTCAATTTAAAGATGTTAAAAATAACTATGTTATGAATATCTTGGATATGCCGTGTTTATTTTTAGATTTGCAGACAATTATTAAAAAGGTGAGGTAAATCTTGGAAACTAATTCAGCGATTGACGTAAATGGACTCTTAGATGAGGAAGTTCATTTAGTAAGATTTCTTCTACCATCACTCATGGATACAACGATTGTTTATGCCGTGAATAGCCAAAAGGTAGAGGCTGTTATTGAATCTGATGAAGTGGTAAAGACTCCAGAAAATCTTCATCCCTTTGTTGGGATAGTGTATTTTCGTAGCATGCCGGTCCCGATACTAGACGTGGATTACCTGTTAAGGAAAGAAGGTAACTATAAAACCAAATCATTATCAGGTTCGCGAATTTTGGTGTGCCGGGTGGCGCGGAGACTTATTGGCATCTTGGTGGCGAAAACGAAGCCCGTGCTAACCATCCAAAGCCAAAATATACTCGCCCCACCACAGGAAATGTGCCAAAAAAATGGTATCGAATTTATTGGGATTTATCGCCACCTCAAAGAAACAATCATGCTACTCAATATTGAGTCCATCATGGAAGTTGTTTCGCCTCAGGATGATAGATGTCTCCTTCCTGCAAAGGTTCTAGTGGATTCATCTATCCTAAAAGGAAAAAAAATTTTAGCCCTAGAGGATTCCCGATTTGCCAGAGAAAAACTAAAACGTATTTTGGCGCAAACAGAGGCTAACGTCATGTTTGCCGAAAATGGTAAGGAGGGGTATGAAATACTTAAAAATTGTGAGGTCCCTATCGATGCCATAATTACAGATTTCGAAATGCCCATAATGAATGGTCTTCAGTTTGCGAGACTGGTCAAAGAAAGTCCTAAATTTGAAAAGATACCCATATTTTTTCTAACGGCTGTCAACGGCGAGGCCATTGTAGATTTCATTAAAACGAACAATTTAGGTGAGTATTATTTAAAGGGAGATGAGGCATCGCTTATCGCTTCATTGGCTAAAAAGCTGAAACCAAAACATCCAGGGTTTGAAATTTTTGATGACTAGTAGATATTATACAACGGCTCGCAGACATCAGAGCACCAGAAGCCCGGGGCATGTTCGTCAAAACCAAGTCTATCTGTCCAGTGACCCATCGAGGAAGTTCCTCAAGGCCATTTTCGGTCACTTTCTTTACAGGCCTTACTAAAAGCAAGCCCAGCGACGCATTTCCAGGCCATATCATTATCTTTATCACAAGTCCAAGCCTGGTCTTTTTCGGCGCCTGATTTCCAACCGGAATTTTTTTCGACTTCTGATTTTTTACATTCCCACTGAGAATTTGCTTCGTTTGTCGCTTTTGTGACTTTGTCCCCACTCATGTCGGTTAAATATTTTGTTATGGTTTCTATAAAGTCAGTTAATGGCACCCCTGTATCAAGGGCGGTAGTCACTTTATCTCCGGTTTTGGGAATGCCACTTCCGACAAAGGCAACTTTTAGAGCTTCGCTAAACCACTCACGACTCCCTTCAGGCTTGTCTTCAATTACCTCCTGGACCTGATAATGTAGGTGTGGACCAGTACTAAAGCCCGTATCACCGGTGAGACCGATAATATCTCCCACCTCAACGGTATCACCGACTTTTTGATCTAATCCAAAGACCTTTTTTTCAAGCTCGTCTGGTTTTTTAATATGCAAGTATAAACCCTCTATCCCTAAGGATTTGCCAAAGGAGTTGGTGTATTCAATAACAATATAATTTGCCCATCCCGCGTACCGCTCCTCCTCAGAACTCACAGTGCTATCATCTCTTTTTAATCTAATTTTTCCTGGGGCTGCTGCGACGATAGGAACTCCACCAATATACCCATGTGCTGAATCGCTATGAACAAAATCCCAGGCATAATACTGCTTTTTTTCTTCAGAGTGTGAAGATTCTCCGTTTCCTCGGCTAATGGTAACTTCATAATCCTTGAGATAGGGAATGTAGTGATTGCGTGAAAATTCCTTTAATGCATCATCGTTGACGAGTGGTTTACTATCGCCATGGCTTATTCTTGAGCAATTACTTATGGTTAAAGTAATTAAAAAAATGTTTATCAATTTGAAATACATTAATGGATCCCTGTTTGCCTTGGTTATCCTGATTTTCCCTTAAAAAGGATGCAAGCTAAATAGTTAGTTTTATAGAAAAATAAATGGTCTGCTTAAGATATTTCTCACCAAACTTAGATCTCATGGGGTTGATACAAATATCTGCAAATCAACCTTCGTGCATGAGTCCAATTATTTTTAGCTGATCTATCATAACGACGAGTTTTTTTCTAGGTAAAAATTGATGGGTTTAGTGGGTATAGGTTGTAAAGTGAACAGGGAAAATCATGTATTGTTATAATTTTATTTCAATTTATCGCTATTTTTTAAGTTTGACTCGAACCGGAAAAGATTTGGTCTCAATTATTCCTTAAAAACTTAACCGAGGAACAATATTACCTATAACCCCCCAGAGTATAAGCGGGCTCCGAAGTAAATTGCAGCTCTTCTCCTCCCTCATTTTCGTCACCAAATTTTTCAGGCACTAGCGGGTTTTCCAAATGGTAGTTTTCAGGAACTAATATACTGGGGTCATTAAATTTTACTCCTCCCGTCTGCCAGTTAATCAGCAGAAAATCAAGGTTCCTGTCTGAGCATAATAAGAAAAGATGTTGAGCCCGGGCAAGCGGAAAATACTTTTTAAGATCGATGATTTTATTAAAAGGGCTTACCAAATGAATCATGTTTTTGTAAGCATAAAAACTCGGTTTTGCTGCGGGCTCACCTTGAGACAATTGATGATCACTTTGGTACAGTCCAAAAGCATCCTCAAGATTGTAGCGGCTATTGGGACCATCAACCAGCCTATACCAGTAGTACCGTTCGACACCACTCGCGAGTGCCGTGATATGGGAGCGTACGAGATAGTCAGCTTGATCTTTTGGGGAAACACCTGGAGGAAATCCCTTTTCTGCCGTATGCCAGCCGAGTTCCGTCAACCAAATGGGTTTTGGTGTGAGGCCCTGCTTGAGGTAGAACTGCCTGAGGTTCTCCATTTCTTGGTGTAAAGATACTTGCCATAAATTACTCGTTTCTGGCGCAGACTGGGGATAGCGATAGGGATGCCAACCTAGAACATCATAATACCTATGTATATCAGGGTGGTGTTTATAGAGCTCACGTAAAAAAATCAAGCCTACATTAATGCGCGTACTGGCACTAAATAAACCGCCAAGGACAATTTTTGCGTTAGGGTCTTTTAGGCGCAGTCTATTAGCGACTACTTTAACAAGGTCACCAAATTCTTTTGGCTGTCCGAGGATTCCTTTTTTCCAAAAGAGAAAACTTGAATTGGGTTCATTCCAAATTTCATAAACTGAGTCCCTTTGACTAATTAATTTCACTACTTCATCAATATAGGGTTCGATATCGGCTAAATGAGCCGGGGGTCGGTACTCATCTTGGGTAGTGTTGCTATTGTAAAGAGAATTTCCGTACGCGAGAATCGGTAACACATGAAGATCCTCAAAGGTTGCGACATTCATGAGATCTAAGTAATTTTGGACATTAAAGACGTGTTTTTGGGGTTCTATCATTTTCCACAGGAAGTCTTCTCTAAAATTATGGACGTTAAGTTCACGTAAAAGTTTTAGTCTAAAGTTTATTTGTTCCTGAGTGACTTCGGGCTCATCTTTTAATATTCTCGCTGTTATGCCAAAGAAATTTTCTGCATTAAAATCGACCGCGCTTTTTTGACATTTATCTAAAATATCTGAAGTGATGGAAAGGACAAGATTCCTAGCCATGAGTGGTGAAGGCGACGCCAGCAAAAGAAAAATGAATAGTTTAGATATCGTCGTTATGTGAAGTATGCGAATAGATTTTATCTCCCGAATCTCTTAATCCAAGGTGTCAACGCTTTGATAAACGGTGCTATCACAGGGTTCTTGAACCTTTTGTAAAGCCAAATGAGCTAAGGTATTAAAATAAAGAGTAATGTCATGAGCGCGATTTGGCAAAATGACTTTTTTATTTTCTTCAAAAACAATAGGTATACCAAGGTTTTTATAGTTTGGTACGACCTTTGGTGTAGGATCGAATGGATTGAAGAATTGATAATGGGGGATACTATTTCGCTCAAGATAATCTATTAAAATGGTTTTCGTCTCTTGTGAGAGAGGTGCCGGTGCGGCAAAGCTGTAAAAACCCTGCAAAATAGGAAGCAATTCCGCATGAGTGCTCGCCAAAGCGACGTGATAAGCGGTATATATTTGTGCGAGTGCTCCTCCTAAGCTGTGTCCCATTACCCACATAGGTTTATTTTTTGCTTCATATACAAGGGGCTCTAATGAGGGCCAAAGGGAGGTAAAGGCATTCGCAAACCCTTTATGAAAACGTCCGATTCCCGGAAGAGTGCGGCTTAAAATATTGAAATCTGTTAGCCAGTCCCTGATTTCATCAGATCCTCTAAAAACAAGAATCACCAAATCCTCATTTTCAAGCCAGTCTGCCTGGGTTCCTGTTGATGCTATATTAAAGCGCCGAATTTTTTCAAACCCATATTTGTTGTACCAGTATAGGGCATCATGGTCACTAACCTCTACCAAATGAGATATTGCGGAAGCCCAAGTCGCATTTAAGTAATGTAAATCTTTAGTTTTCGGACAAAATGAAAATCGGTTGGTGAAACTTGGGACGGGTTTAAATTTTACCGCATCAAATTCCTGTGGCTGAGATTCTTTTGCTATATTACGCCCACAGCTAGCATTAAAAATAATAGGGATAAGTAGGCCCAGGAGCCCAAATATTTTTTGTTTAGGCATCATTATTTCCATAAAATTTATATTTATTATTTTTTACATTTTAAATAATACCAGATAATAAACGTTAGATTAGAATTAATTTGATTGTTTTAAATATAATTTGTCTTACCTGATCTTGGTGTAACATAAAATTGCAAGAGATATTTAAAATATTTCAGGGCTATTTGACATATAGGTGGCTCTCCAAGTTTAAGTCCATTATAGTTGGGGGATGTTCTAAAATAGCCTTTTAGGGATAGTTAAAATGGATCATGTTAAATTTCTCAAATGCCTCATCTGTGCTGCGGAGTATCAGCCTGACGAGGCAGATTATGTCTGTCCTAAGCATGGGGAGGATGGTATTTTAGATGTTCAGTACCATTATGACCTTATCTCTTCGAGGATTAGCCCAGCGACTCTTGCCGAAGATCGCAATAACACGATGTGGCGTTATAAAGCGCTTCTACCAGTAAAACCGCATAGTCTTGAACCCCCTTTAACTGTTGGCGGAACCCCTCTATATAAAGCAGATCGCCTGGCCTTAGACCTCGGAATTAAGCATCTTTGGATAAAAGATGAGGGAAGGGAACCGAGCGCATCATTTAAGGACCGAGCGAGCGCCGTTGCGGTTATCAAAGCCCAGGAACAGGGTGCCGAAATTATTACAACCGCAAGCACCGGCAATGCGGGCGCAGCTCTCGCCGCACTTTGTGCTAGCGTGGGGCAAAAAAATGTCATTTTTCTACCAGAATCAGCGCCTCCCGCCAAGGTCGCTCAACTGCTGGTTTATGGAAGCTCCGTCATTATGGTGCGAGGCTCCTATGATGATGCCTTTGCTTTGTGTGCCCAGGCAGCGAAAGAATTTGGCTGGTATAACCGCAATACTGGCTATAATCCTTATATGAGTGAGGGTAAAAAAACCGCGTCCTATGAAATTTGCGAGCAGCTTAACTGGGAGGCTCCTGATCGCATATTCGTTTCTGTGGGAGACGGGTGTATAATCGGCGGAATACACAAGGGGCTGCGAGATCTATTGGCTTTGGGTTGGATAAGCAAAATGCCTAAGATCATGGGGGTGCAGGCCGCTGGTTCTGCCGCGCTCTATGATGCCTGGGAAAAAGGTATTAAAGCTATCGAGATGGTGCCAATCATGGCTCATACTGTCGCGGACAGTATTTCTGCGGGTTTACCTGCAGATCGCATCAAGGCACTTGCTGCTGTGCGAGACTCAGAGGGTGCCTTTATAAAAGTATCTGATGAGGAGATTTTGGCAGCCATCCCTAAGCTGGCGCGCGGCAGTGGCGTTTTTGCTGAGCCTGCGGCGGCTGCAGCTTATGCTGGGCTGATCAAAGCAAGTCAGGCAAATCTTATCCATCGTGAAGAAAAGGTCGTAGTACTTGCCACAGGAAGTGGTCTGAAAGATATTGCCTCGGCGCGCAAATCCGTCGGTGAGCCGATTGTCGTAGATCGTAACCTCGATGAGGTCAAGAAAGCTTTGAAGAAAATATAAACAGCGGAGGGAACTTGCCTGAGGAGGCTCGGTGTCTCTACGGTATTTATCCTTAGCCCCTAGACAAAGGAACAATTTTCATGATCGATTTAACAGTACATCAAGATCGTTTAGAACGCTCCGTGAAGCGAGCTCGAGAGCGTAATATCATCGTGCCGACGTTCAAGCAGATGAAAAACCCAGCCCTTATTCCCGCAAAAGTAAAAGCAGAACTAAAAAATGTTGGGCTTTGGGATATAAATCCCCTCAATTTATTTCGTATCAACTGGCACAACGAACCCGTTCTCAAAGGCGGAGGCTTTGGCGATGTCAATTACTTGGAGCTTCCTAAAGCCATGACAGGCGTTGATGCCCGTATTATTGTGATGGTGGGAAAATGGTTTCCCACAGGTGCGCACAAAGTTGGCGCTGCGTTTGGTTGTTTGGTGCCGCGTCTGGTTACGGGCCAATATGATCCGACTACTCAGAAAGCTGTGTGGCCCTCTACCGGCAATTACTGCCGTGGTGGCGCTTATGATTCGGCTCTTCTCGGTTGTGAGTCTATTGCTATTTTGCCCGAAGGTATGAGCAAAGAACGCTTCGCGTGGCTAGCCAAAGTGGCGGGCGAGGTCATTGCGACTCCGGGAACGGAAAGCAATGTGAAGGAAATCTTCGACAAATGCTGGGAACTCCGCAATTCTGGGCAGGATTTGATGATCTTCAACCAATTTGAAGAGTTCGGCAATGTTCTATGGCATCATGCGGTCACCGGGAATGCCTTTGCTGAAATTCTTGAAAAAGAGTTGCGTCCAGGCCAAACCTTGAAAGGCTGCGTTTTTACCACGGGGTCTGCAGGTACGATCAACGCGGGTGACCGTCTTAAGGAATTATTTCCCCAAAGTAAAATTGCTGCCAGTGAACCATTGCAGTGTCCTACATTGCTCAGCAATGGTTTCGGCGCTCACCGCATTGAGGGAATAGGGGATAAACATGTTCCCTGGATACATAACGTTAAAAACACCGACATGGTTATGGCCGTAGACGATGAAGTTCCCATTCAGATGATTAGACTTTTTAATGAACCTGAAGGGCTCAAGTATCTTGACCAAATGGGGGTGCCAGAAAGTCTTATCAAAGTGCTTCCCTGGATTGGTATCTCAGGCGCTGCAAATATTGCCTCTGCAATCAAAATGGCCAAATGGTATGAATGGGGTGAGGATGATGTTGTCGTCACCGTGTTAACGGACTCAATGGAACTGTATGGTAGTCGTCTCAATGAATTGAACGCTGAGCGTGGTGCCTACAGTGCTCGCGATGCTGCGGTGAGTTATCACCAATATATGATGGGTTTAACCACCGATAATATGGAGGAATTAACTTATCCTGCCCGAAAGCGCGTCCATAACCTAAAATATTATACCTGGGTCGAACAGCAGGGTAAGGCTTTTGCAGAAATTCAGGAGCAGTGGTATAAGCCAGACTACTGGACGGGTGTTCATAATCAGGGAGAAGAAATTGATGCGCTCATCGAGGAGTTTAACGCACGGGTTGGTATCCTTTAGGGGCTATCCCAAATTTTTGTGAACAAGAACCAGCTCCCGTGCTTAGCGGACCATAGCCTTTAAAGCTTTCGCCCCAAAAACTGTTTAATGGGTGACTCAAGGAAGAGCTGGTTTTACATTTATAACTTTGCAGTCATCTCCGAGCTCGGTACCTCTTATGACTGAGCTGCCACAGCCGTTCAAGCAAATGCTCGAAGTGACGGACCAATCATAATCCATAGCCCCTCCGCATATCTTGATTTTCATCATATTGGGCCCAGGATTGACTGGCGTAATTGTCCAGCTATGAGAGCAGTATTTTTGTTTATCGCAACTGGGCGAATTTGAGACGGGCATATTGGGAAATTCTGCATGAGGATTGGATCGGACATATGATGTCCCCAGCGCAAAAGCAGGGTCACCAAAAAAAATATCAGCATTCCACCAAATAGCCGATACAGCATCATCATCGACTCCCACCACAGTAACTTCAACACTATCACCACTCCTTACCGTGGTTTCTGATAGTCCAAGGTGAACCATTGGGGGATAAGAACGATCTGCACTCGCTTCTAAAAAGTTAGTGGGGAAAATATTGTCGAGAAAAAAATCAGCGAGTTCTTCGTTAAGGAGTTCATCATCATTATTGCTTAGAGATACATTGGCTTGGCGACAAAAAAGTATCCCGGTCCAAAGTGTTTCCTCCCCCATTTTAAAACTTAAGCTTTTCCTTGAAAGCATTTCTGATGCCATGCCACTTTCTAAAAAAAACTCACTTTTAGGGCTTAATTCAGTAGAGGCGAGGAATAAAATGTTAACCCCTTCAGCATCTTTATCTTTAGGATCAGGGGTTTGCGAATCTTTCCAAGAATATGATGTCTCCGGCAATTTCAGTGTGTGCTTAATATTTACCGACCCATCAATATTTCGCGATTGCATCTGATATATTACCTGAGGCATCTGATTGTAGTAGGCGTTTTGACAGAGAATATCGGTTCCATAAATTTCGGCGCTAACTCCATATGCCGGATTTAAAGTTAAACCAAGTGCTATTAAAACACCAAAATACAATAAGAATTTAGAATGTGACATATGTTAACCCCTCTATAAAAACTTTCATTCAAGACTATTTATGCGCTGGTCCTATCATAACTATATTTAGGCGGCAAGAAAAATCACCTCAGGGTAACTGTGCCCACCATTTATAAATACTTAATAAAATCAGTTGAATATAGATATAAAATGGTGTTGTTGCGCAAATCAAATTCTTGGTGAGCTTGACTTTAACCATAGGGGCTAATTCTATGTTTTTCTATATTTCGGCATACCGAGGTGGGTAAACTTGTTGAGGATTTTAGCACCTATACGCA